>JADZAF010000134.1 GCA_020852755.1 Bryobacterales bacterium | reverse complement strand
GCGTGCTGCTGGCGGCCGTGGGCCTCTATGGCGTCATGTCGTATTTCGTCAGCGCGCGCACCCGCGAAACGGGCATTCGCATGGCGCTGGGTGCGCGGCCCGCTGATGTCCAAGGCTTTGTGCTTCGCCGCGCCGCTCTGCTGGCGGTCTGCGGTGTCGTGCTCGGAATCGTGCTCACCCTAGGCGCGGGAAGCGGTCTTTCGAGCCGGCTCTACGGCGTGAGGGCGACGGATTGGTCCGCTCTCGCCGCCGCATCCACCCGCATGCTTCTGGTCGCGCTCGCTGCAGGCTTCATCCCCGCCCGCCGTGCCGCGCGCACTGACCCTGCGCTGACCCTCCGGCATGACTGATCTGTGGGGAGAATGCGGACGCGGTGGCGCTGACTGACCGGCCCGCAGGACTGCCGGTGCAGGAACTCGCCGCGGCCCCGGCGTTACCACCCGGTCAGGGAGGGAATGTGGTTCCACGCGCCGCAGGCACGTCCGGAAGCGGACGTGCCGGGGACATCAGACCGGCTCAGTCATGCTGAACTCGCAGCGGAGTGCGCCGCGTTTCGGCTTCCCGTGGTACTGGTCGAGCGCGGCGAAAAGATCCGAGTCGTTACCGCGTACGGCCTGGATGCCGGGCGGAAGGAGGATTACCTCGCCCGGCGCTTGCGAGGGGAGTGAAGGTGATGAAAAAGAAACCGATCGTGATGCCCAACTTCGTCAACCAAGCACAGGAGGCGGACTGGTGGGCCGGCCGCGAAGGCCGCGAGTTCGTAAAGCAGAAGGCGGCCGGGACCGGGAAGAAAGGCGGCGCGCCGAGGGGTTCCCGCCTTGTCGGTCAGTTGAACAAAGTCGCCAGCGTCCAGATTGCGTTGCGATTGCCCGAACCCGATCTAGCCAGGGCCCGAGAACTCGCAACGCGAAAGGGCATCGGATACCAGACCCTCCTCAAGATGCTGGTGCATGAAGGGCTTCGCCGCGAAGCGCGCCGGCCGTGAAGGGTTCGCTGCTCCGCCCGCGGCGTGTCATCGCCGCCTTTTCCGTCAACTTTCACCCAGGTCGCGGCCGGAGGAGTTCTGGCCCTGGCGCAATCGGAACCGGCATGCGGACTTTTCACACCACCCCTACCGCCCGCTCCGCGCCGCCTCCAGAATCCGCCTCGCCCGCGACGGGTTGTACACGCCGCACGAGCAGAAGCGCGAAAGATACGTCACGGCCTGCTCCGGCGTCCGGCGTCCCTCCTTCACCCAGTCGATCATCTTCTGCGCCAGCCCGGCCGAGATCATGCCGTGCCCGCACATCGTCGTCAGCATCAGTACGTGCGCGGCCGGCAGCTTCTCCGTCTTGCCCTCGAAGCCCAGCGAGTATCCCACGCTGTGCCGCGTCAGCCCGGCCGTGTCGCACACCTGTTCGGCTCCGTCAATCGACGTGGACACATTGACGCACAGCCCCAGGTCGGCCTCTTTCACCGCCCGCACGAAGTCCTCCGCCGCCGCCCGGTTGTCGAACACCGCCGCCACCGTCGTGGGCGTATCCACCCCTTCGATCACCGCTTCGAAATCCGGCCGCAAATCCCGTTTCCAGTGCGCCGCGGGATTCAAGCGCCGGCAGGGCCGCACCGCTCCGCCGTGTACCGCGTCGCCCAGGTTCACCGGGTGGAACGGCAGCGACATAGCGAGGAACCGCTTCAGCCGGGGCACGCACCCCTGCTCGTTCCGCCCGCGGCTGGGGATGGCAAATACGATGTAATCGTCGCGGAAGCTCTCCGCGTCACCGTACCGGTGCAGCGTATTGGTCATGGCCGGCCTCCTTGTTGGTGATGCGGCCCAGGCCCAGGTTGGTCTTGGCCCGTTCCAAACGGTATCCCAGGCGCTCCAGGATCGGCGCCACCACGTTCTCCTCCCCGTCTTCGTCGCAGCGCGCCCCGGCCCCGATCGAAACCACCGTGTTCAGGTCCCGCTCCACCTCGCGCACCAGCCGGATCACCTCTTCGGTCCGCTCCACCGTGGTCTTGATCTCCACGATCGCCGAGAGGATCTTCTCGTTCAGAATGTCCTCCCGCAGCGTCCCCGTGCCCGTGTCGGTCATCAGCGAGGTCACCGGGTTCTTCTTCTCGAAGCTGACCCCCATCCTCGCCAGCGCCTGCGTCATCCTCTGGATCTCGTGAAAGCGCACTCCCACCGCCGGCCGGCCGAATTCGATGGTGAAGCCCACCTCGCCCGCCTGGATGCGCCCGCTCACGTCGTTGGTCTTCACCTCTTCCGTGCCGCGCCCCTGCACCCCGGTGGATTCGTGCGGCACGCGCGGGTCGGAGAAAGCCCGCCGCACCATCCGCGGCCACGCCAGCTCCTCCGGCTCGAAAGCCGCGGTGGGGCAGACGTCCGGCTCGGGATCGAAGCGCAGGCGCATCCACCGGAACACGCTGCGCAGCGCCCGCACCAGCGTGGGATTCAAATGCTCCTGGCTCATCCCGTTCACGCAGGCGTAACACTCCACGCACTCCTCGCGATCCACGGTGGCGCGCTTGATCGCCGGATCGATGTAGATGGCGCCCATCGGGCAGACGTAGGTGCAGTTCCCGCAGGCCACGCATTGCCTAGGGTTGATCCTCATGCCGTTCCCCCCTCCGGAACCGCGATGCGCCGGCTCGCGTCGATCTTCCCGTACAGCGCCGCCGCCGCCAGGGCCAGGCCCGCGGCCGCCAGAAACGGCACGTTCCAGCCGTACGAGCGAACCAGGTAAGCCAGCAGCGCGGGTGAAATTGCGCCTCCTATGTTACCGCAGGTATTCATCACCGCGGACACCGATCCGGCGTAGTCCCCGCCCACGTCCAGCGGGATCGCCCAGGAGACTCCCACCGTCAGCTCCAGCCCGAAAACCGCCAGGCAGCTGTACCACACGCTGGCCGCCGCCCCGGCCGCCAGGGTGGCCGGCACGATGGCCGCGGCCGCCAGCAGGAATCCCGCCATGGCCGTTCCCCGGCGCGCTCTGCGCAGGTCGCCCGTCCTGACCGCCCACCGGTCCGAGAGCCACCCGCCCGCCAGGTCGCCCCCCAGCCCCGCCAGCAGCGGCAGGCTGGCATACAGCCCCATCTGCGCCAGGTTCAGTCCCCGGTGCTCGTGCAGGTACTTCGGAAACCAGTCCAGGTACACCGAGATGCAGTAGCCGTAGCAGAAGTACATCAGCGAGACCGTCCACACCGTGCGGCTCCCGAGGATCGCCCGCCACGGCACCGCCCGCGTGGTGCGGCTGCGCGCTCCCAGCGCGCCGTGGATCAGCTGCAGTTCCGCCCGGTTCACCGATCCGTGTTCTCCCGGCGTGTCGCGGTAATACCAATACCACACCGCCGCCCACACCAGCCCCAAAGCTCCGAAGATCAGAAACGGCGCGCGCCATCCGCTGCGCACCATCAGAAAGACCACGATGGGCGGGGTCAGCGCCGCGCCCAGGCGCGATCCGGCGTGAGTCAGGCCCTGCGCGAATCCGCGTTCGCCCGGCAGCATCCAGCGCGAGAGCGAGCGCGTCGCGATCGGAAAAGCCCCCGCCTCCCCCAGTCCGAACAGGAAACGGAACGCCATCATCGAGGCCGCGCTCCACGCCAGTGTCGTGACCGAGGTGAACAGGCTCCACCAGGTCACGATCAGCGCCAGCGCCCGCCGCGGCCCGATGCGGTCCCCCAGCCACCCGCCCGGGATCTGGAACAGCGCGTAGCCCCAGCGGAATGCGGCCAGGATCCACCCCATGGTCACGATCGAGAAGCCGAATTCCTTCTGGATCACCGGCACGGCCGAGGAGATCACCACCCGGTCCATGTAGGTGATCATGTAGGCCGCCACCGTCAGCCACAGCACGGCGTAGCGGACCCGCGTGGGCCTCGTGACCGGCGCGCTGCCCGTGGCCTGCTGCATGTCCCTCCCGCGGCGTTCCGATAGAATATCATCTTCATGCTGACCCG
Source organism: Bryobacterales bacterium (assembly GCA_020852755.1). Lineage (GTDB taxonomy): Bacteria > Acidobacteriota > Terriglobia > Bryobacterales > Bryobacteraceae > JADZAF01. The sequence continues at coordinate 22,509 of JADZAF010000134.1, read as the reverse complement.
CCGCGCTTTTCTTGCCTCCTCCGCTGCCGCCGCCGCCGGCGCCGCGCCCTTCCCCGCGCCCGGTCCGCTCACCCTGTGGTACCGCCGGCCCGCCAAACAGTGGGTGGAAGCCCTGCCGGTCGGCAACGGCCGCCTGGGAGCCATGATCTTCGGCGGCATCGACAGCGAGCGCATCCAGCTCAACGAGGAAACCATCTGGGACGGGTTCCCGCGCGACGTTAACAATCCCGAGGCCTTCAAGGCCCTGCCCGATGTGCGCCGCCTGCTCTTCGAGGGACGCAACGAAGAGGCCACGGCGCTCTCCGCCCGGACCATGATGGGCATTCCCCAGCGCATCAGGTCCTACCAGCCGCTGGGCGACCTGCGCATCGAGTTCCCCAACCTGGGCGGCGCCTCCGATTACCGCCGCGAGCTCGACCTGGACGCCGCCCTTGCCGCCGTGCGCCTGCGCGTGGGCGGCGTCCTCCACACCCGCGAGGTCTTCGCCTCCCGCCCCGACAACGTCATCGTGGTCCGCATCGCCGGCGACCGGCCGGGCTCGGTCAACGCCCGCTTTACCCTCACCCGCCAGCAGGACGCGCAGTGCCTGACCGATCCCTCCGATCCCCAGCGGCTCATCCTGCGCGGCCGCATCGACTGCAACGACGAGCGCACCGGCGAGCAGCGAGGCATGCGCTTCGAAGGCCACCTGGCCGCCATTCCCTCCGGCGGGACCGTCTCGAACCGCGACGGCGTCCTGACGGTGGAGCACGCCGATTCCGTCCTCGTTCTGATCGCCGCCGCCACCGGCTTTCGCGGGCGCGATCCGGAAGCCGAGTGCCGGGCGCACTTGAAAGCCGCCCAGAAGCCCTACCCCGCCCTCCGCCAGCGGCACGCCGCCGATCACCGCGCGCTCTTTCGCCGTGTCTCCCTCGACCTGGGCGCGCCGCCGCCCGAGGCCGTCCCGCTGCCCACCGACGAGCGCCTGGCCCGCGTGCAGAAAGGCGCCGAGGACCCCGCCCTGGTTGCCCAGTATTTCCAGTTCGGCCGCTACCTGCTGATCGCCTCCTCGCGCCCCGGCTGCCTTCCCGCCAACCTCCAGGGCGTCTGGAACGAGCACCTCAAGGCCCCCTGGAACAGCGATTACCACACCAACATCAACCTGCAGATGAACTACTGGCCGGCCGGTGTGGCGAACCTCTCCGAATGCCACCTTCCGCTGTTCGACTACATGGACTCCCTGGTGGAGCCCGGCAGCCGCACCGCCAAGGTGCATTACGGCGCGGGCGGCTGGGTGGTGCACCACCTCTCCGATATCTTCGGTTTCACCGCGCCGGCCGACGGCGTCTGGGGCGTCTGGCCCATGGGCGCCGCCTGGCTGGCCCAGCATCCCTGGGAACACTACCTCTTCACCGGGGACCGGGAATTCCTGCGCCGCCGCGCCTGGCCGCTCATGCGGGGCGCCGCCCGCTTCATCCTCGATTTCCTGGTCGAGGCTCCCGCCGGCACCCCCGTGGCCGGACGCCTGGTGCCCTGTCCCTCCCACTCGCCGGAGAACCGCTTCCGCAAACCCGACGGCACGGAGTCCATGTTCACCTACGCCGCCACCATGGACCTGGAGATCTGTCACGACGTGCTGGCCAACTGTGTGGAGGCCTCGCGTGTCCTGGGCCTCGAGCCGCGCTTCCGCTCCGAGTGCGAAAGAGCTCTGAAACGCCTCGCGCCGCTGCGCATCAGCCCCAAAACCGGGCGCCTGCAGGAATGGGTCGAGGACTATGCCGAGCCCGAGCCGCAGCACCGCCACACTTCGCACCTGTTCGGCTTCCATCCCGGCCGCCAGATCACCGTCACAGGCACGCCCGAGCTGGCCGAAGCCGCCCGCAAATCGCTGCTGGGCCGCGGGGACGGCGGCACCGGCTGGAGCATGGCCTGGAAGATCAGCTTCTGGGCGCGCTTCCGCGACGGCGCCCATGCCCACCTGATGCTCTCCAACCTGCTGCGCAAGTGCACCCTGCCCAACCTGTTCGATACCCACCCGCCCTTCCAGATCGACGGCAACTTCGGCGCCACGGCGGGCATCGCCGAGATGCTGGTGCAAAGCCACGCCGGAGAGATCCACCTCCTGCCCGCTCTGCCGCCGGCCTGGCCGGACGGTGAAGTGCGCGGGCTGCGGGCCCGCGGCGCGTTCGAATTGGACATGCGCTGGCGCGGCGGCCGGTTGGAGAGCGCCGTCCTGCGCTCGCTCAAAGGCAACCCCGTCCGCCTGCGCGCCGCACAGCGCCTGTCGGTCGTTTCTTCGGGCAGCCCCGTGAAGGTGGAACAGCCCGAGCCGGCCGTGGCGGCCTTCCCCACCCGGGCCGGCGAAGTCTACGAATTGAAGCCGTGAATTTGAAGGAGAGAACGATGAGAATCGCACTCGCAGGGCCGGCCGCGGCGGCCGCGCTGGCCGCACTCTGGGTCTCCGCGGCCGCCCAGACGCAGCCCCACCAGACCCCCCGGCCCTCGACCGACGCCGAGCGCCGCGAGCACTTCCTGGCCCACTACACCAAGTACGAGCACCGCATCCCCATGCGCGACGGCGTGCGCCTGTTCACCGCCGTCTACGTGCCCAAGGACGCCTCCCGGACCTACCCCTTCCTCCTCCTGCGCACGCCCTACACCGTGGCCCCTTACGGTTCCGACAACTACCTCAACGTGCAGCCCGGCCTGGAAAAGTTCATGCGCGAAGGCTTCATCTTCGTCTACCAGGACGTGCGCGGCCGCACGCGCTCGGAGGGCGAGTTCGTCAACGTGCGCCCGCACCTGCCGGTCAAGCGCGGGCCCAGGGACATCGATGAGTCCAGCGATACCTACGACACCATCGAGTGGCTTCTCAAGAACGTGCCGCAGAACAACGGAAAGGCCGGCATCTGGGGCATCTCCTACCCCGGCTTCTACGCCGCCATGGCCGCCATCGAGGCCCACCCGGCCCTCAAAGCCGCTTCGCCCCAGGCCCCCGTGTGCGACTGGTTCGTGGGCGACGACTGGCGCCACAACGGCGCTCTCTTTCTGGCCCACACCTTCAACTTCTTCACCCGCTTCGGCACGCCCTGGGTCGAACCCGGCAGCATGCCCCAGCCGCAGTTCGACCCCGGCACGCCCGACGGCTACGATTTCTTCCTGGGACTCGGGCCGTTGCGCAACATCGACCCCAACCGCTTCCGCACCCAGGCCGGTTTCTGGAAGGAGTTGATGGAGCACGACCGCAACGACGCCTACTGGCAGGCGCGCAATTTCCGGCCCTACCTGAAGAACACGCGCCCGGCCATCCTGACCGTAGGCGGTTGGTTCGACGCCGAGGACCTGCTGGGCCCCCTGGCCGTTTACCGCGCCATCGAGACCCAGGGACCGCAGGCCGCCAATCTGCTGGTGATGGGGCCCTGGTCCCACGGCGGCTGGATGGGCGACGGCGACCGTCTGGGCGACGTCCGCTTCAATGCCAAGACCGCCGAGTTCTTCCGCGACCAGATCATGTTCCCCTTCTTCGCGCACCATCTGAAGGGGAAAGACGACCCCAAGCTGCCCGAAGCCTACATGTTCGAAACCGGCCGCAACCAGTGGCGCCGGCACGACCTGTGGCCGCCCGCCTCCGCCGCCTCACGCACCCTGCACTTCCATCCCGCCGGGCGCCTTTCCTACGACCAGCCCGCCGGCGGCGGAGCCGAAGCCTTCGACGAATACCTCAGCGACCCCAACAAGCCGGTTCCCTTCACCGGCGAGATCAGCGGCGGCATGACCTACAACTACATGACCTCGGACCAGCGCTTCGCCTCGCGCCGCACCGACGTGCTGGTCTACCAGACCGGGCCTCTGGAAACCGACCTGACCGTGGCCGGGCCCATCCAGTGCACCCTGCACGTCTCCACCACCGGCACCGATTCGGACTGGGTGGTGAAGCTGGTCGACGTCTACCCCGGCACTTTCCCCGACCCCAGCCCCAACCCTTCCGGCGTGCGCATGGGCGGCTATCACCAACTGGTGCGCGGCGAGCCGTTCCGCGGCCGCTTCCGCAACAGCTTCGAGAAACCCGAGCCCTTCGAGCCCGGCCGCGTAACCAAGGTGGCCTTCAGCATGCCCGACGTCTACCACACCTTCCGGCGCGGCCACCGCGTCATGGTGCACGTGCAAAGCTCCTGGTTCCCCCTGGTGGACCGCAACCCGCAAAAGTTCGTCCCTATCCACCAGGCCACGGAGGCCGATTTCCAGAAAGCCACCCAGCGCGTTTACCGCTCGGCGCAATACCCCTCTTCCATCACTATCCGTGTGTTGGAGTAAGGGGGAGGCAAAGCCGGGACAGACGGATCCGTGCGGGATGTGGACAGATCCGTCTGTTCCCGGGTCTGCGCGTCGGCTCTGGCCTCGGCCGGTGTCAAAATCGGGGTGAGCGAGTGGACCAAAGGAGCGACAGCAAGATGAAGACTTCCGGTAGCGATCCAAGGCTGAAGTCGGCGCTTTCGGTCCATCGCCCCTCCGCACCGCACCTCGTGCGCCCAGAGTGCCACGCTCCACCCGACCACAGCGTGCCCAAACCGGTTTGCCAGGGCCGAGCGGTCCGAAACTGTCCGTTTCACCTGGAATTCGGTTACACCCTTATCATTAGCATGGCCCCGAGCAACCTCCCGTGCAAAACGATTCCTCCTCTACACAATCCCAACTGCAGCTTCGATCAGGAGCACAGGCAGACGTGCTCGAATCGCCACCGATCCAGCCGCTAAACTTGGCCGTCTCTGCGCTGAGCCAAACCGGCTCCTCACAATTGTACGCGGTCGCCGACATACCTAAGTTAAGGTCCTGATTGTTAGAACACGTAGCTAACATTGTGCTCGTAACAGTTCCGCTCAAAACACTCTCGCGGTGCCGGCAGCCGTTAGTTAATCCGGGCGTCTGGGGCTCGCAGAACCACCAGGTGATAGTGGCAGACTGACCCGTGAGCAAATACCATCCTCCCAGAATCACTGCAGCGATCCGAGACATTTTCTTGCCACTCATTCCGCTACGCCTCCTGTATTAATCGGGTGAGGTTCGCCATTGCACTGTTTGTTAACTTGCCGATCCAGAAATTTCGTATCCTACCAGTACCATCGATCAAAACCACTGTCGGAGTTCCCGCTACGTTGTACCTGCTGAAATCCCTTACTCGGATAACGGGCAGGCGGCTGCCGAAACCGGCAATCGCTTGATCAGACTCCTCCCCAAACACGCCGTAAATCAAGACCGGAGCCTTGGTTTCACGAGCCAGCTTAAGCAACCTCTCGTAGTCCGGTCGGCTCTGCCGGCACGCATCGCACCGGGTGCTCAGGAATATCGCGACGGTAAACCGATGGTTCCGGTACCGGGTCCCGGGCAACTGCGGAAACGCTGAGCCCACTTCTAGTTCTAGTGCTGTCGTGACACGATTACGTTTCACGACTGGTATCGCGTAAGGTCCTATTGCAGTCGCCACAACAGCGATGCAGATAACGACCACAGCTATGTCTGCCGCAGTTGCGAGACTACGTTCCCATTTAACTCGCATGCCGGAGCTCTGAGCCTTTAACGATGTAAGGTGATCGGCGGCTTCGCAAGTATCCGATTGACCTCGTTTAGTAACGATTCCTGGGACTGCGCAGCAAACTTCAGAAGCCTTTTCGCCACAGCGGCACGGGCAAGTCTGTCAAAGGCCCCGGCGGTGTTCCCCTCCTGAAAGGTTCTCACCATTATCTCGAGCTGATCGGACACTTGTCGGAGCGTCCCTCCCGTGCTAAACGCAGTCCGTACAAGAGCGGCTCCTTCACGCTCACCGATGAGGTATCCCTCTAAGTAAGACAGAGTGTTGCCTTCGTCTGGCCCAATAACCTGGCCGGTGTCAAGAACGACCAAGTCAACGGACACCGCAACGGCCGTTTGGGATTTCAAGCGATTCTTTAGCGACAAAGCCTCGTTCAGCCCCCCGGAACTGCCACTGATTCCCCGAACGGACGTCATACGATCGGGCCCCATAGAAAAGACGGGCGTAACGAGACGGGCCGTTCCTGGCGGTATTTCCATCCCGTTGCTGGTTGATTCGAAGTTGAAGTACTGTCTCTTCAAGCCGCCACTCCTGCCCGCGGCATCGACGAAACTCAGGCGTATTGTGTATCCGCATATGGTGTGACCGGTGTCATTTCGGAGAACCACTGAATACGGCAGGAGATCTACGATCTCAGGTGACGGTTCGGGGCCAAGCGCCGATGCCACGATTTGGTGCGCACCGACGTCTGTGGCTCGAAGTACTGCGAGACCAGAATAGTCTGGCGCCTTGAGACTAACAGTCTGGGCCATAATAGCTGAGACAAAAAACATCGCTAAGACGCCTGGCTTCATAGTGAGTTCTCCTCTCAGGATGGAATCTGATTTGACGGTGCTTTGCCAAGCTTGTACGAGGCGGCTAGACGCCCAGCGCTCGAGCCCAGACGGCCGGTGTGGCCCGCAGTCTGGGGAGGCGGCCTCGCGGGCTGCAACCAGAGAGCAGATGGGTTCGACCATTCGACCCATTTTGTAACGGCCCTCAACCAGCGGTGGAATTGTAGCATTCCCCCCTGGTGCGTCAAGCACACAAGAAGCACAAGAAGTACGGGAATTCACAGAAAGTCGTTGAGGCTGGTTCTGCAATCTTCGGGCCTCTGTTGGCATCATGAACCGCTTCCGCACCCAGGCCGGTTTCTGGAAGGAGTTGATGGAGCACGACCGCAACGACGCCTACTGGCAGGCGCGCAATTTCCGGCCCAACCTGAAGAACACGCGCCCGGCCACGGAGGCCGATTTCCAGAAAGTCACCCAGCGCGTTTACCGCTCGGCGCAATACCCCTCTTCCATCACTATCCGTGTGTTGGAATGAGCGGCGCTCGCTCCCGGCATGGCGTGGCGGCATTCGTGCCGCCAGACCTCTTCCCGGGTGTCAGAACCCGTTGGTCCTGGAATTCATCACCAGCGAAAGAAACTCGTCCCGCGTCTTCTTCCGCGCCCGGAAGGCGCCCAGCATGGCGCTGGTCACCGCTCCGGAGTGCTGCTTCTCGACGCCCCGCATCATCATGCAGAAATGCCGGGCTTCGCAGATCACGCCCACGCCCAGCGGCTCGATCATCTCGTTGATCGTCTGCGCGATCTCCTGCGTCAGCCGCTCCTGAATCTGCAGCCGCCGCGCGAACACATCCACCAGCCGGGGGATCTTGCTGAGGCCGATGACCCGGTCCTTGGGCAGATAGGCCACGTGCACTTTGCCGTAGAACGGCAGCATGTGGTGCTCGCACATGCTGAAGAACTCGATGTCCTTCACGATGACCATCTCGTCGTACTTCACCGGGAACAGCGCGCCGTTCACTACTTTGCGCGGATCCATGCGGTAGCCGCCGGTCAGAAAACGCAGGGCCCGCTCTACCCGCTCGGGCGTGCGCGTCAGGCCCTCCCGCCCCGGATTCTCGCCCAGTTCCTCCAGAACCTGCCGCACCAGCGGCGCGATGGTCAACGGCTCGGGCTTGGGGGTCAGGACCTTCACGACTGCTTTACTGGTCTTCATTGCCTCACTTCAAAGATGTTGCGTTTGGTCTCGGCGATGCGGACGATTTCCAGCACCGGCCAGGGCCCTTCGAAAACCGAATCCCAGTTCCCCGCCAGTCTCCGGAATATCTCGCGGCCCAGGTTCTCGGTGGTGGCAACCAGCCGGGTGAAAGCCGCCACTTCGGTATTCAGGTTCCGGCGATCGAAGGCTTCGATCACCTGCTCGCGCACCAGGCGGTCGAGCAGTTCCACGTCCGCCGCCCGCCCCGTCTCCGGGTCCACCGGAGCGCGCACCCCCACCTCCAGCACGTAGTTGTGGCCGTGCCCGAACGGGTTGTTGCACTTGCCGTACAGCGCGCGGTTCTCCGCCTCGCTGAACGCCGCCGAGTGCAGGCGGTGGGAGGCCGCGAAACGGTACCGGCGCGTCAGCCGGATCATCGCCCCTCCCCGAAATAATCCACGTACAGGTCTTCGTGCTCGTACAGCCGCACCGCGTGCAGCCTGCCGTCCAGCGCCGGCTCCAGCCGCCGCCAGATCTCCACCGCCATGTTCTCCAGCGTCGGCGTCACCCGGTCAAAAGGCGGCACTTCCCGGTTCAGAAAGCGGTGATCGAACGGCTCCACCACTTCGCGATGCAGGATCTCCTTGAGCCGTTTCAGGTCGAACACCATCCCGCTGGCCGGGTCCGGCTCCCCCGCCAGCGTGACTTCCAGAATGAAGTTGTGCCCGTGCCCCTGCGGGTTGGCCTCCGCCCCGTACACCGCGCGGTTGCGCTCCTGGCTCCAGGCCGGGCTGGCGCACACGTGCGACGCCGAAAAATCCACACGCCTGGTAATTAGCATCGGCTTGTTCCCGGATGCCCGGACGGCAACTCGCGCTCCTTCTCATACGATGGCGCGGTTCTGTGACGGGGTACACTAAAATTATAGAAAGCCCTCATGTCCAGCGTCAAAATGGATCGTCTCCTGCAGGCCGCCATTGCCGTCCTGCTCGTGGTTTTCGTCTTCGTGATTTACCGGTCGGTCCATGAGAAAATCATCGGTGTCGGCGATTCCGCTCCCGAATTCTCTATACAAACCGATAGCGGCCGCACCGTCTCGGTTTCAAATTTCGGGGGACGCCTGCTGGTTCTCAATTTCTGGGCCACCTGGTGCCCGCCCTGCGTCGAGGAAATGCCTTCGCTCGACCGCTTCCAGCAGCAGCTCGGCGGCTCCGGCGTGGTCGTGCTGGGCGTCAGCGTCGATAAGGACGCCGCCGCCTACACCCGCTTCCTGGAGCGCGCCAAGGTCTCTTTCCTGACCGCCCGCGATCCCGAGGCCCGCGTCAGCGCCGACTACGGTACCTACAAGTATCCCGAAACCTACATCATCGATTCCCGGGGTAAAGTGGTTCAGAAAATCATCGGTCCGGAAAACTGGAGCGATGAGAGAATGTTGAGCTACGTCAAATCCCTGCTGTAAAGGAGCGCCATGCTGCCAGCCGAGGCCAAGGAGAAACTGGTTCGCCGGATGGGCCCGCGCGGTTACCTGGACCGCCCCGAGGACCTGAAGCTCTACGAGTACGACGGCAGCGTGGATAAAGCCCTGCCCGACCTGGTGGTCTTCCCCCGCTCCACCGAGGATGTGGTCGCCATCGTCAGGATCGCGGCCGAATACGGCGTCCCGGTGACCGGCCGCGGCGCCGGCACCGGCTTGAGCGGCGGCTCCATCCCCCGCCTGGGCGGCGTGGTGGTCGGCTTCTCGCGCATGAACCGCATCCTGGAAATCGACCTGGAGAACGAGCGCGCCGTGGTCGAGCCCGGCGTGGTCAACCTCGACCTCACCCTGGCCGTGCAGGACCGCAGCTATTTCTACGCCCCCGACCCTTCCAGCCAGAAGGCCTGCACCATCGGCGGCAATGTCGCCGAAAACGCCGGCGGCCCCCACACCCTGGCCTACGGCGTCACCACCAACCACGTCCTGGGCCTGGAAGCCGTCCTGCCGGACGGCTCCGTCATCTGGACCGGCGGCAAGGAACCCGACCTCCCCGGCTACGACCTCACCGGCCTGCTCACCGGCTCGGAAGGCACCATGGCGCTCATCACCAAGGCCGTGGTCCGGCTGATGCGCCAGCCCGAGATGGTCAAGACCTGCCTGGCCATCTACGAGTCCCCCGAAGACGCCGGCCGCACGGTCACCGAGATCACCGCCCGCAACATCACCCCGGTCGCCCTGGAAATGCTGGACGGCGTCATGCTGCGCATGGTCGAGGAGGCGACCCACGCCGGCTATCCCATGGACGCCGGAGCCGTCCTGCTGATCGAACTGGAAGGGCTGCGCGAAGCGGTCGAGGAGCAGGTGGAGCAGATCCGTGAAGCTTGCGCCGCCTGCCGCGCGCGCGAGTTCCGCGTGGCCCGCACCGCCGGGGAGCGCGATCTGCTCTGGAAAGGCCGCAAGAACGCCTTCGGCGCCATCGGCCGGGTCAGCCCCACGTTCTACGTGCAGGACGGCGTCGTCCCCCGCACCAAGATCGCCCCCACCCTGCGGTTCATCGGCGAGGTCTCCAGCAAGTACGGCCTCACCATCAGCAACATCTTCCATGCCGGCGACGGCAACATGCACCCCATCATCCTGTTTGACGCCCGCAAGCCCGGCGACCTCGACAAGGCCCGCCGCGCCGGCGAGGAGATCCTCGAGTACTGCATCCAGGCGGGCGGCTCCATCACCGGCGAGCACGGTGTCGGCATGGAGAAGAACGAGATGATGTCCAGGCTGTTCAGCGAAGAGACCCTGGACGCCATACGCGCGCTCAAGGACGTCTTCGATCCGGGCAATCTCTTCAACCCCGGCAAGGTGCTGCCCACCGGCAAAGGCTGCCTCGAAATCCGGCAGCCCGCCCTGACCGCCGCCGGCCCGGTCTACTGACTCGCCAGCGCCCGCGGAACGATTCCCCGCCCGCGCAGCACCCGCGCCACGGCCGCCGCGATACGCGCCGACCCGGGCGTGTCCCCGTGGACGCACAGCGTCTCGGCCTCCACCCGAACCTCCTCCCCGTCCAGCGTTGCGGCCGCTCCGCGTTCCGCGATCCGCAGCGCCTGCCGGGCGGCCTCCTCCGGATCCTCCAGCACCGCGCCCGGCAGTCCGCGCGGCCGCAGGCTGCCGTCCCTTTCATAGCGCCGGTCGGCGAACGCTTCGGCCGCCGCCCGGAAGCCCGCCTCGCGAAACACTTCCAGCATCGCCGATCCCGCCAAACCCGCCAGGATCGCGTCCCGGCTCACCCGGGCCACGCCCTTGGCAACCGCCCGTGCGATGGCCCGGTCGCGCGCCGCCTGGTTGGACAGCGCCCCGTGCGCCTTCACGTGGCTGAGCCTGGCCCCGGCCCGCGCGGCCTGCTCGCCCAGCGCGGCTACCTGCCGGGCCACCGGGTCCGCGATGGCCTCCGCGGGCAGGTCCATCTCCAGCCGCCCGAAATTCTCCCGGTCCGGGTAGCCCGGATGCGCACCGGCCGCCAGCTTCCACTTGAGCGGCTGTTCGAGCGTGGCTCGCATGGCCGCCTCGCTCCCCGCGTGTCCCCCGCAGGCGATGTTCACCGAGGTGATGTGCGGCATCACCTCTTCCTGGCCCGCGATTCGCTGGCGTAGCGGAATTCCACGTCCCGTCTCCCTGTGGCATCATCGTGCCTTTGGACCCTATGAAACTTCCATCCTGCCTATTTCTGCTCGCGGCCCTGCTGGCCGCTCAGACCGAAACAGCCCCCGGGCGCCCGCGCTACGAAGTCCGGCGCGCCGCTTCCCGCGTCGTGGTCGACGGCAAACTGGACGACGCCGCCTGGCAGGCAGCCCAAACCATCGTATTCGTCTTCCCCTGGGAATTCCAGACCGGCGCGAAGCAGAAGACCTCGGCCCGCCTGTTGTGGGACGACCGCAATCTGTACGTCGGCTACGAGTGCGAGGATGCGGACATCACCGCCCAGTTCACCGAACGCGACGACCCCACCTACCGCGACGACGCGGTCGAGATCTTCCTGAACCCGCGCCCCTCTCAAACCGACGTCTACCTGGGTCTGGAGATGAACGCCCGCGGCGTGCTCTACGATTACGTCTCCGTCTTCAGCGCCCGCTACCTGTTCAAGCGTTTTCAGATGCAGGGCGTGCAACTGGCCACCTACATCGACGGAACCCTGAACGCGCGCGGGGATCACGACAAAGGCTGGAGCCTGGAACTGGCCATCCCCTGGGAGAACTTCGAGGGCCTCTCCGGCCGTCCCCAGCCCGGCGCGGCCTGGTCCGCCACCCTGAACCGCTGGGACGGCGTGGAGCCCGCCCGCCGCCTCAGCATGTGGCTCGATCCCCAGGACCGCCGTCCCAACCCGCACCGCCCCGACCGCTTCGGCGAGCTGGTCTTCACCCCCTAGCGGCGTCGTCCAAAGCCGCGCGCCAGCCCCGGTACGACTCCTGCTGGAAGCGCTCCAGATCGCGCTTCACCAGGTTCAGGCCGAACACGCACAGCTCGAAGGACTCCGCCAGCCGCCGGAACAGCGGAGCCTCGTCGCGGAATTCGAACTGGTCGAAGCAGGAAACCACCCGGTAGGACTCCTTTCCCGCCTTGATGTAATCCACGAACGCGTCCAGCCGCAAGCCGCGCCTGGGCAGCGAGGCCACGTACTCCGGAAACAGTCCCGACAGGAACAGCGTGTAGTCCCCGATGTGCTTGCGCACCTCGCGCTCCCAAACGAACGAGCGGCCCTCCAGCAGGGGGTTGGACTCGATCAGCATCTCCCCCACATCCTCCAGCCGCTTGCCCCGCGCGTTGCGGATCCGGTACAGCTCGCGCACGTGCGTGAAGCGGGTCAGCAGGCCGGCGACGTAGGAAGTGACTTCGGCGTCGCGCACCTGCGCGTCCCCGAACAGCCTTCGGCTCACCAGTTCATTGAAGAGTTTGCGGAGCGGATGGTCGCCGCTGATGTGCATACGCGGCCCCTCAACCCGAGCATAGCGCGCGGATTCCCTCAGTGCAGCACCGGCAGCAGCAGGTGCGAAGGATGCGCGCCGTCGTGGTACACCGTCTGGAACGCCTGCTGCAACACCCGCTCGTCGGCGATCGCCCGCCCCGTGTTGGGATTGCGGTCGAAGCGCGGGAAATTGCTGCTCGAAATCTCCAGCCGGATGCGGTGCCCTTTCAAAAACACGTTGCCGGTCACGCCCGCATCGATGCGGATCCGGTACACCCGGCCGGGCTGCGCCGGCGCCGGCTTCTCCAGCGAATCGCGGTAGCGCAGCCGCAGGATGCCGTCCGTCAGGTTGCGCGCCTGCCCGTCCGGAAACACGTCCACCAGCTTGGCCGTGAAATCCGTGTCCCGCGCCGAAGTGGAGACGTAAAGCGCCACCTCCACCGGACCGATCACCTCCAGATCCTGCTTCAGCGGCGGCGACGTGTAGACCAGCACGTCCTTGCGCCGCTCCACCGGCCGCTGGTCCATGGGCCCGGCCGGCAGCATCCGGGCGTCGCAGCACACCGCGCCCCCCATGGTGGGAACGGGCTTGCGCGGATCGTATGTGAAACGGTCCGGCGGGCCGCCCCCGTCCGGCTCCGCCTCCAGAACCCCGTCGCCCTCCAGCGAGTTCGCCCCGCCCCGGCTGTCCAGGTAGAACGCCGCCGGCTTGACCCGCGCCGGCGGCCACTCGCCCTCCTCCCGCCAGCGGTTCGCCCCCATCACGAAGATGCGCACCGGCGCCCGCGACATCAGCGCCGTATCCCCGCCCTTCAGCCACTGGTCGAACCATTCCAGCTGGATCGAGAGCAGCGGCACGGCCGCCTCCGGTCCGAAATCCGCCCCCGCGAATTTGGACGACATCTGGTGCGCCCACGGCCCCACCATGATGCGATGCAGGCCCGACTTCTTCCGCAGCGCGCTGATCGCCGCCAGGTCCCCCTCCACGAAGTTGTCGTACCACCCCCCTACCGCGTAGACCGGAACGCGGATCCGCTCGATGTGCGCCAGCGTGCTCATGCCCCGCCAGAACGAATCGTAGGCCGGGTGCTCCAGCGCCTGCTGGTACATGTCGTTCCTCAGCCCCGTGGCCGCCCGGTCCAGGTATCGCAGCGGCAGCCCGAACACGTAGCGGTGGAACTCGATCGGCCGGAATCCCGGCGCCCGCATGTTTTGCGAGATCCACACCAGCCGCTGCCCCAGCTTGAACGCCCCGCCCGGCGAGTAGAAGCGGTCCCGGTAGTCGTCCGAGCCGGACACCACCGGGAAGATCGCCTTCAGATAGGGGTTGCCCGACAGCGCGGCCTTCCACTGCACGCTTCCCAGGTACGACCCGCCCATCATCCCGATCCGCCCGTTGGACCACTTCTGGCGCGCGATCCAGTTCAGCGTGTCTTCCCCATCCCGGGGCTCCTGCTCCATGGCCCGGAATACTCCCTCGGATTCGTTCCGTCCCCGCACGTCCTGCACCACCACCGCATAGCCGTGCTCCACGAACGCCCGCTGATTCGGGGTGATGTTCCTGCCGCGCCGGTACGGGGTGCGGATCAGGATGGCCGGAAAACGGCCGCTGGCCGCCGGACGGAAGACGTTGGCCGCCAGCAGCACGCCGTCCCGCATGCGGATGCGCACCCGGGTGTCCTTCACCATCTGGCCGTGAGCCGTTCCGGCGATGCAGAAAATCACGACCGCCGCTAGCTTCGATGCGCGCACAATGTTTCCCAATACATGCCGGCCGCGTGCTTCAGATTGTGATGAGCGTGAACGTGCGCCGCGCCGCGCCGGCCGATCTCCCGGGCCGCCTGTGGAGAACCCGCAAACCACATCATATAATGCGCCAGCATCTCGGTCTCGGCCGGCCCCGGATCGATCCGCACACAGGCGTCCTCCGGAAACCGGGAGGTCTCTTCTCCCGCCGAGACGATCACCGGCCTGCCGATCCCCATCATGCGCAGCGTGATGCCGGAAGTCTCCCCCGCCGCCGGGTAGCGCAGGTTGATGCACCCATCCGCCAGCAGGGCCGCCTTCCAGAAATCGCCCTCCTCCAGGTACCCCGTCCGGATCACCCGCGGCTGCCTCAGCCGCGCGGCCACCGCGCGTTCCAGATCCGTCGAAACGAAATCGCCCGCCACCAGCAGCCACGCCTCCTGCCGCTCCCGTACCTTCTCGAACGCCGTCAGGATGGCCCCCAGGCGCTTGGTCTCCCGCAGGTAGCCGAACACCCCGAAGACGAACCCGCCCGCGGCAATCCCCAGTCGCTGCCGCAGCCGCAGCACCTCCGCCGCCGGAGGCAGGGCGGGCGGCACCCATAAGTGCGGGATCTCCACCACCTCGGCCCCGGGAGCGTGCGCCCGCACCATGGCCGCCGCGCCCGGATTGTGCACCACCACCGCCCGGGACCGTTCCGCGACGCGCTTCAGCATCGGGTACCGGAAGTAGCGCGGATCGCTGCCTGCACTGGCCCGCCCCCGCCACAGCTCCAGCGCCAGGGCGCGGTTCCACTCCCCATAATTGTGGACGAACTCCTCGGTGTACCCGGCCGGGTCGCCCATCCCCAGGTGGAAATGATGCAGCACCGCGTCGTGCAGCACCGCCACGCCCGGCTCCTCCAGCGCCCGCAGGTAGATCTCGCGGTGCGCCAGGTTGTTGCCCAGATGGTACAGGTTCACGTCCGCCCGGGCCGCGCCCACTTCCACGCTCCCGTGCTCCCGCAGGGCCCGCAGCAGGGCCGCCGAGTAGTCCGCCACCCCCGTGCGGGCCGGCGGCAGCGGCGAGAAGAAGCCGGCCTTCAATCGTGCTTCCTCGGCCCGAACAGCGCCGTTCCTACCCGCACGTGCGTGGCGCCTTCTTCTATCGCCACCTCCAGGTCGCCGGACATGCCCATCGAAAGTCCCGTCACGCCGTGATGAGCCGCCAGCTCTCGCAGCCGGCGGAAGTAGGGCCGGGCGTCTTCCGGATCGTCGAACCAGGGCGGCATGGTCATCAGGCCCCGCAGCCGCAGGTTGGGGAGCGCCCGCACCGCCGCGATCAGCGGCGCCGCCGCTTGCGGGTCCAGCCCGCTCTTCGATTCCTCCGGCGAGAGCTTCACCTCGATCATCACCTCCAGCGGCTTCCCCGCGTCGTTCAAGCGCCGGGCCAGTTTCTCCGTGTCCACGCTCTGGATCGAGTCGAACAGCTCCGCCGCTCGCCGGGCCTTGTTGGATTGCAGGTGCCCGATCAGGTGAAAGCGCGCCCCTTCCAGATCCCGCAACAGCGGCGCCTTGCCCTCGAATTCCTGCACGTAGTTCTCGCCGAAATCCCGCAGCCCCAGCGCGTACGCTTCGCGGATGGCCCCGGCCGGAAATACCTTGGATACCGCGATCAGCGTAATCTCGCCCGGATCCCGCCCCGCGCGCGCCGCCGCGCTCCGGATCCGCTCCCGCACCTGTTCCAGATTTCTCTCTAGATCGGACACCACTGTCGATTTTAGAGGAGACCGCGGCCCGGTTTCCATCCCCGCCGCCCGGTTTCCATTACAATGACAGGCATGGCGGCCCCCGGGGCCGATCCCGCGCGCCTGCTGCGGGAAGCTCAGTCGGCCATTGAGGGTTTCCTCAAGTCTTCTCGAAAACCCGCTTTGCTCGAACCCGGCGAAGAGCTGCTTCCCCTGGAGCCCGGCCGCTTCGCCCTCGAATTGCGCAACGCAAGGCTCACCCTGCAGGCCTGGGACGACACCCGCAACCTGGTCCGCAGGATCACCGCCGTGCGCTCCCAGAAGCCCGGCAGGCTGGAACTCGACGTGGTGCGCTTCGCCCGCCGCCCCGGAACCCTGCTGCTCCTCGACACTGCCCGGCCCTCCACCTGCGACTGGGAGCGCCGCGGCGCGCGCCTGGTCTTCCGCGAGCGCTTTCGCCGGCTCCTCAACCGGCAGTTCCTCGGCTGGACACTCCGGGAACTCAGCACCGAGCCCGACCTGGAGCACACCCTCTCCCCGGCCTTTCCCCGGGCCCTGCTCGTGAAAGGGCAGTCCGGCTGGGCCGCCATCGGCGCGCCCCCCGGCGCGGCCCAGCCCGGCGACTGCCTCAGCTTCGGGCTCATCTGGCTGGACTACCTGCGTCAAAGGGAACGCCGCCTCACCGTCGAGGGCCTGGCGCTCTTCATGCCCCGGGGCAGCGAGCGTGCCGCGGCCTTGCGCCTGCCCTTTCTCGACCCCCGCGCCGCCCGCTTCGATCTGTACGCCTTCTCCGAGGAAGACTACGCCGCCCGCCTCGATCCGGCCGATCGCGGCAACCTCCAAACCACCCTCGAAGCAGCCCGGCGCCCCGACCCCGCTCTCCGCCACTGGATCGAGCGCCTGGCCCGTCTGGACGGCGTCGAGCAGGTCCGCAAGAACGACGGTTCCCTGAGCCTGCGCGTCCGGGGCCTGGAGTTCGCCCTGGCCCGGGGCTCGGATCTGCTCTTCGGCATCCACTCCCGAACCGCCGCCCGCGAACACCACCTGGCGGAGATCGAGCGCCTGGCGGCTGAGTTGAGCCGCTTCCGCCGGCCGGACGCCGCCGGGTGCCGCAACCCGCTTTACCTCCAGAACCCCGAAGCCTGGCTCGAATCGAGCGTGCGCGCCGGCCTCACCGAACTGGACGCCTCCCTGCTGCCCGAGCCCGTCTACGGCCAGGTTCCCGCCATGGCCGGCGGCGACCGCGGCATCATCGACCTGCTGGCCTGCGACCGCCGCGGCCGCCTCGCCGTTCTGGAGCTGAAAGCCGCCCCCGACGTGCACCTCCCTCTGCAGGCCCTGGACTACTGGATGCGTGTCAAATGGCACGCCGAACGCCGCGAATTCGCCTCCTATGGCTACTTTCCGGATATCCCGTTACAGACCGGCAGCCCCCGCCTGCTGCTGGTCTCGCCCGCCCTCGAATTCCATCCCACCACCGAGAAGATCCTGCGCTATTTCGCACCCTCGGTGCCTGTGGAGCGAATCGGCCTCGGGTTAGAATGGCGGAGTAGGCTCGACGTCATGTTCCGTCTCCGCGGGGCCGAAAGCCCCCTCTAACCCTCATGCTGCTGCGTATTCTCAAGAACCTCCGGGCCGCCGTCGCGAACCTGAACCCCGACCAGGTGCGCGAGACGGCCACCCGGCCCTTGCGGGTCGGCCTCATCGCCCAATCCAACCAGGCCCTGGCGGCCATGGAGGACTTCCTGGTCCCCGCCCGCGTCTCCCATGCCCGGCGCCTGGAGTTGATGCAGGTCGTCCACCGCGCCGGCGATCCCGGCGCTCCCCCGGAATTCGACCTGCTCCTGCGCGAGGAGGGCGTGCCGGTTTCCTCCGGCGCTTTCACCTTCCACCCTCACGACCCCGCCCGCACCGTAGCCCGCATTCTGGCTGAACGCGAAGACCTTGCCTTGACCCTGGCCCGCAACTTCACCCCTTTCCGTGCCCCCGTCGTCGAGGGAATCATCCAGAACATTGCCAGGGAGAACGCGCTGTTCGCCCTCGCCACCGCCCTGCCCAACCTGGCCTTCCTCCAGTTTCCCTGGGCCGCCGGCGAGTTCGCCTCCGACACCGCCGTGCTCACCATGAACCAGATCCGCATGGCCTTCCTGATCGCCGCCGCCAGCGACCGCGAAGTCGGCTACGGCGCCCAGAAGGGCGAGATGGCCTCCATCATCACCGGCGCTTTCGGCTGGCGCGCCGTCGCCCGCGAGCTGGCCGGCAAGATCCCCCTGGGCGGAGGCCTGGTTCCCAAGGCTGCCATTGCCTGGGCCGGCACCTACGTGGTCGGGCTCAGCCTCGACCGCTACAACCGCATCGGCTACGGCCTGAAGCGCTCCGAGCGCCGCGAGGCCTACCGGCAGGCCCTCGAGCGCGGCAGGGAAGTCGCCCGCATCCTGGTCCGCGGCTCCGAAAAGCGCCTTTCCGCCTGACCCGCCAGGCTGCTGGCGCCCGCCCCTGCGTACGCTCGGTGCGTCACCGGGCCGCCGGCAACGGAGCGTCCGGGTCCGCCGGCCCGAACGGCCCGGTAACTTCCGGAAAAATTTCGGACTCCAGCTACCCGAAAAGCGGTTATAATCGGATTTTAATATCTGATTGCCGTGCGTCCTGTTCTTGGTGCTCTCTTATCGGCCGGCGTGCTGTTGTGTTGCGCCGGCGTGCCGGTCCTGGCCGGCGAGCCGGGTGATCCCGAACTCGCCATCTACCTCGACTTCGAAGGCGATCCCTCCGAGGTCGCCCTCGACTCCATGAAGAAGGAAGTGGCCGCCATCATGGAGCCGGTGGGATTGAATCTCCAGTGGCGTGCACTGGCTGACGGCGGTTGCTCCGAATCGTTCCGCGAACTCGCCGTCATGCGCTTCACCGGGCGCTGCCGGATGGATGCCCCGCCGGACTTCGAGCCCCAGGCCGCCGCCCTGGGCATGGCCAAGATGTCCGATGGCGAGATCCTTCCCTTCGGCGAGGTCGCCTGCAACCGGGTCCGCGGCGTCATCTCCACCCAGATGGGCAGCGGCGACGGGCGCAAGCGCGACAGCCTCATGGGCCGCGCCCTCGGCCGCGTGGTGGCCCACGAACTGTACCACATCCTGACCCGGACCCGGAAGCACGCCGCCGAGGGTGTGGCCAAGCCCTACTACACCGCCAGAGACATGCTCGGCAACACCCTGGTGTTCCAACCCAAACAGGTCAACCTGCTGAAGAAGAACCGGCCTTCGCTCCTGCCCGCCTCGGAACGGCCCGCCGCCGTCCGCCTCATCGATTAGTCTCGCTTTCGGCGCGCTACAATCGTGGCATCATGAGCTCCCGGCTCCCCCTGCTGGCCCTGGCCCTGATCGTCGGGTTGCCGGAGACAGACCGGTCTGTCCCGGGCCGTGAGCTTTTCGCCCGGCTCTTCGCGCTCCAGGCCCCTGCCCTCCCCCAGGAATCGCCCGCTGCCCTCCCCCAGGAATCCCCCGCCGCCCCTGCCAGGCCCACCCTCCAAAACACCGGCAGCCCCATGAAAGTGCAGTTCCACTGCACCGACGACGATATGCTCTGGGCCGGTATGAGTTGCAGCGAGGAAGAACCCTGCCCCATCTACCTCGAACTCTCCTCCGCCCAGGCCGTGGGCAACAAGCTCTTCGTCTGCGGCAACCTGCATTCCTCCTCCACCACCCTCTACTCCATCCTCCTGGCCAGCGAGGACGGCGGCAAGACCTGGTACGAGCCCTTCGAACGCCTCCGCGCCGCCACCCTCGACCGCATCCAGTTCGTGGACTTCGAAACCGGCTGGATCAGCGGCCAGGTGCTGCAGCCCTTGCCCCGCGACCCCTTCTTCCTGGCCACCGGCGACGGCGGCAAGACCTGGCGCCGGAGGCCCGTATTCAACGAAGAGCGCGCCGGCTTTATTCAGCAGTTCTGGTTCGACTCCCGCACCACCGGCACGCTGCTGGTCCAGGACGGGCAGCGCTACGAGCGGCACGAGTCGCCGAACGGCGGCGAGACCTGGCTGGTCCGCGAAGTCAGCGAGCGACCCATCCGCTGGACTCCCCGGGCCTCCGCCAGTCCCACCCTTCGCGTGCGCGCCGACGCCCCCACCCGCTCCTTCCAGATCGAGCGCCGCGAGGGAGAGCGCTGGACCCCGGTGGCCGCCTTCCTGGTCTCCGCGGACGCCTGCAAGCCTCAACTGCGCGAGCTTGGACCGCCGCCCGAACCGCCCGCGCCTCCGCCCGAGACGGCTCCCGAAGCCGAGCCCGATCCCAAAGCCGCCCCGCGCCGGCCCGGCCGCCCGCCCAGCCTGAAGAAGCCCTCCAGCCCCGGCGCCTGAGCCGGTGGTATCGTGGAGAAAAGGATCTCATTGAAGGACAGGGAACAGCTATGCAGCGACGCGAGTTTCTCGGATTGGGCGCCGCCGCCATCGCCGGCGCGGCTCAGCAGGCACAGCAGAAGAAGCCGGCGGACGAGTCGGTGACCGCTACGGCCACCCAGGACCAGACGCCTCGTGTGGGTGTGGTGCTCTCCAGTTATGCCGGCTCGGAGGAGCACGACGGCACCAAGCTCAAGGGACTCGCCGAACCGAGGCCGGTCGACGCCGATCTCACCGCCGCCCAGTTCGACGCCCTCGTCCGCCACGCCATCGAGTTCGGCAGCACCCTCACCGGCGGCCTCCACACCGTGGTCGGCCCCGATGACTGGGTCGTCATCAAGCCCAACATCGTCTCCTGCCACGGCCTCGGTCCCGAGATCAAGGACGGCGGAGCCCATACGAAGTACATCCCCGGTTCCGTTACCGACTTGCGCCTGGTCCGCGGCCTCATCAACTACCTGGTCGAGCGCAAGTGCGGCGCCCGCATCACCATCGCCGAGGGCTCCGGCGAATGGCTCCCCATGGAGCGTTCCAAGTCCCCCACCGACGGCTGGACCACTACCTGGGGCGGCGCCTTCGACGGCCTCAGCTACAAGAGCATGATCGCCGACTTCTCCAAACGCTATCCCTCCGTCCGCTTCGACATCGCCGACCTGAATTTCGAGGACGCCATCGAAATGCCCGTCCAGGGCACTCCCGCGGCGAGCAAGAACCCCGGCGGCTCCTACTTCATCCCCAAGACCATCCAGCAGTGCGATAAGCTCATCAGCGTCTCCCCGCTCAAGACCAACACCGCCACGGCCGTCTCCCTGGCCATGAAGAACTACTTCGGCATCGCCCCCGGTTCCAAGTACGGCTTCCCCAAGTCGGGTTTGCATAAGCTGGGCGATCCCAATGAGGTCATGGTGGACCTGTACAGCTTCCATCCGGCCGACTACGCCATCATCGGCGGCTCATGGGGCGTGGAAGGCGATCCCGGCGGCCCGGACGCCGCCAGCGTGCACCACAACCTGGTGATCGCCGGCACCAGCGCCATCGCCGTGGATATGGTCGGCGCCGCCGTGATGGGCTTCGAACTCCCCGAGCTGAAATTCCTGCCGCTGGCCGAAAAAGCCGGCTTCGGCGGATGGGAGATGCTGGAACTGATCTGGACCCGCGGCAACGAACTGGACCAGGCCAAGCGGCCCTTCAGGAAAGCGAAACCCAAGGCGGCGTAAGGGATTGGAGCGGGAGACGGGATTCGAACCCGCGACATCGACCTTGGCAAGGTCGCACTCTACCAACTGAGTTACTCCCGCCCGGGAGGCAGAGTCTCATTTTCCCTCGGACCCCTCCCCCCTGTCAAACCACCCGGGTTTCGGTGACAGGCTACATAACCCCCAAACTCACCCGGGCGCCGGCCGGGAACCCGCCGGGCTGCCGCGACCATGCTCACCTGCGCCGGCTCGTCCGGCTGCTCGGCCGGCATCCAGCCGGTCCGGCGTCCCCGGCGGTTTTTCGCCCAGCATCCACGGCTCCCGCTTCCTGGCCGGCTGCCGGCTCCACTTGCATCCGGCGACCCGGACCGCCTGGCCCGGGCCCCTTTCCCCTGAACCCTACCGCAGCTTCGTTCGGGCGGTGGCCGTGTTCGAATACCCCGAGTTGCCCGCCCCGTTGTAGGCGCGCACCCGGTAGCTGTAGAAGGTGGCCGGGCTCAGCCCCGTGTTGCTGTAACTGGTAGCGCCCGCTCCCACGGTCGCAATTTGAGCGAAATTCGTGCAGCCGCTCCCCTGGCAGCGCTCGATCCGGAAGCCCTCTTCGTTGTTCGAATTGTCCGCCCAGCTCAGGTTGATCTGCCCGGACGAGACCGCCGAGGCCTTCAAGTTCCCCGGAGCCGCCGGAACGGCCGGAGGCGGGGGCGTGGTGGCGTCGGCGGTGTTGGACGGCGCCGAATTCCCCGCGCCGTTGTATGCCAGCACCTGGTAGCGGTACGTGTTCCCGCCCGAAACCGAAGTGTCGCTGTAGGATTGCGCGCCCGCTCCCAGCGTGGCGATGATGCTGTAACTTCCGCACGACGCGCCCGTGCACCGCTGTACCCGGAAGCCGTCCTCGTTGTTCGAATTGTCGGTCCAGGCCAGGTTCACCTGGTTCGACGAAACCGCCGTGGCCGAAAGGCCGCTGGGAGCCGCCGGAACACTCGGGGCCGCCGGCG
>JADZAF010000133.1 GCA_020852755.1 Bryobacterales bacterium | reverse complement strand
GAATCGTTCTGGGGCGTGCCGGCCCACATGGGAGCCCAGAAGGCGGGCTCCGGGCTTCCCGACATCACCGAGCCCATCGTCGACCTGTTCGCCGCGGAGACCGCCAGCCTGCTGGCCTGGACCCTCTACCTGCTGGAGCCTCAGCTCGCCCGCGTTTCGCCGCTGATCCCTCCGCGCATCCGGCTGGAAATCGATCGCCGCATGCTGACGCCCTGCCTCACGCGCGACAACTTCGGCTGGATGGGCTTCGACGGGCGCCCGGTCAATAACTGGAACCCCTGGATCTGTTCCAACTGGCTCACCTGCGCTCTGCTCGTGGAGCCGGATGCCCAGCGGCGCCAGGCGGCCGTCTACAAGAACATCCGCTGCCTTGACAATTTCCTGAACGGCTATCACGACGACGGCGGCTGCGACGAAGGACCCAGTTACTGGGGCCGCGCCGGCGCGTCTCTTTTCGACTGCCTGGAACTGATCCACGCTGCCACCGGCGGCGCGCTCAGCGTCTACGATGTCCCTCTCGTGCGCGAGATCGGCCGCTATATCTGCCGGGCCCACATCCACAACGAGTGGTACACCAATTTCGCCGACGCGCCCGCCCGGGTCTATCCCAACGGCGACCTGGTCTATCGCTACGGCCAGCGGATCGAAGACGCCAACATGATGGCCCTGGGCGCCTTCGCGGCCTTCTATCGCGACCCGAGCGGCCTGCCCGGCGACAGCATCGGGCGGCAGCTTCCCGCGCTGTTCAACCTGGCGGCACGGCGCCAGGCCCCGCGCTCCCAGCCCCTGCTGCGCGACGTCTGGCTGCCCGGCATCCAGGTGATGGCCGCGCGCCTCAAGCAGGGCTCGCCCCAGGGCTTTTACCTGGCCGCGCAGGGCGGTCACAACGCCGAAAGCCACAACCACAACGACGTCGGCAACTTCATGGTCTATCTCAACGGCCTCCCCGCCATCATCGACGTCGGCGTTGAGACTTACACCGCCAGGACCTTCAGCTCCCAGCGCTACGAGATCTGGACCATGCAATCGGCCTATCACAACTGCCCCACCATCGGCGGCGTCATGCAGGCCCCTGGCCGCCAGTACGCCGCCGGTGAGGTCGCTTTCCGGGCCGATGACCGCGGCGCCGAGTTCCGCCTGAACCTCGCCGGCGCCTATCCGCCCGAGGCACACCTGGAAAGCTGGCGCCGCTCTTTCCGGCTGGACCGCGACCGCAACCAGATTGAACTGGCGGACGAATACGCGCTGAAGCAGCGCGTGAACGAGATTACCCTCACGCTGATGACGCCTTGCGCCGTCAACACCGAGACTGCCGGAACGCTTGCCCTGACGGTAGCGCCCGGCTCCTCCATGCGCGTGCTCTATGACTCCGCCGTCTTCAAGCCCACTGTCGAAGAAGTGCGGATCGAAGACGCCCGCTTGCGCAGCGCCTGGGGCGACCGCGTCTTCCGCATCCTGCTCAGAGCGGCCAGCCCGCCCACGCGAGCCAGGTGGACGCTGCGGATGACCTAGCACACCGTGCCTGCCCTGCCGCGACCAAAGGGTTGCAGGCCGCTGGGTTCTGTCCCCTGGATTCCCCGCGTTGCGCGATAATGGCCCCGTGGATCGCCGGAGCTTTCTGGGACTGGCGGCAGGCGGAACCTGGGTCGCAAGCGCGTCCGAAAGAACCTTGCCCGTCATCGACACACACATCCACCTGTTCGACACACGACGGCCTCAGGGAGTGCCCTTCCCTCCGAAAAACCATCCGGTTCTCTACCAGCCCGCGCTGCCCGCCCGCTACCGCGGGATCGCCGCGCCCCTCGGCATCACCGGCGCCATTGTGGTGGAATGCAGCCCCTGGCTGGAAGACAACCAGTGGGTGCTGGACGCGGCGGAGAAGGACACCATCATCGTGGGAGCGGTGGGCAACCTTGACCCGGCCGCGCCGGAATTTCCCAGGCAGCTCGAGCGCTTCCACCGCAATCCCCTCTACCGCGGCATCCGCTACGGCAACCTCTGGAACCGCAACCTGGGAGCCGCGTTGTCTCAGCCGGAGTTCATTGCCGGGATGAAACTGCTGGCGCAGGCCGGTCTCGGCCTCGATTCGGCCAACCCGGACCGCGCCCTCATCGACGGCCTGCTGCGGCTCACCGACCGCGTGCCCGATCTGCGCGTGATCGTCGATCACCTCCTGCGCATCGATCCCTCCGAGGCCGACCTCCGCGCGCTGGCCGAGCGGCCGCGAGTCTGGGTCAAAGTGTCGCAGGTGCTTCGCCGCGTGGACGGACGCGTGCCCCTCGACGTGGATTTCTACCGCCCCCGCCTGGACGAAGTCTTCGGCATCTTCGGCCCGGACCGTGTGCTCTACGGCAGCGACTGGCCCAACAGCGACCAGTGGGCGTCCTACCCGCAGGTGCTGAACGTCGTGAGCGCATACTTCAAAGCCAAAGGCCCCGAGATAGCGGAGAAGTACTTCTGGAGGAATTCAATCCGCGCCTACCGCTGGGCCAGGCGGGAACCCGGGCAGCCGCAAGCCGCCTGATCAGGCCCCGCCGTAGATCGGGATCACCGCGCCGTTCACGTCCGCCGCCGCGTCCGAAGCCAGCCACACCAGCAGCCCGGCGATCGATTCCGGAGTCACCCACTTCGAATAGTCCGCCCCCGGATTGCCTGCCCGGTTGGCCGGCGTGTCGATCACGCT
>JADZAF010000132.1 GCA_020852755.1 Bryobacterales bacterium | reverse complement strand
CACCCGCTCCAGCGGCGTCATCAGGTTGCAGGCCACGTCATCGTGCCAGCCGTTGTAGCCGCCCTGCATCACGATGATGTGGTCCCGTTCCGTCACCGCCCGCGCCAGGCGGATGGCCTGCGCCGTCGCCTCGCTGCCGGTGTTGAGAAACTGCACCGACTCCACGGGCGGAACGTGGCGGCACATCAGTTCCGCCAGCCTGCCTTCCAGCTCCGTGGTTCCTGAGCCGTACAGGCTGGCGCCTTCACTCAGGGTGCGGACGACCGCATCGTTCACATAAGGGTCGTTGTGGCCCAGGAAGTGAGGCGCGAATGCGGCATGGTAATCCAGGTAGCGGTTGCCCTCAGCATCCCACAGATAGGCGCCCTGGCCCTTGACGAAAACGATCTCCGGGGCCGTCGCGCGGTTCACGGAAACAACTCCGCCGGGGATGTAACGGCGGTTGCGCTCGAGGATTTCAGCCGACTTGGGATAGCGATTGGTGGACATGTAGGGGTACCAAATTGAGTATAACTGGACCTATGGGTTCCCATTGGAAACGGCGGGATGTGCTGGCTCTCGGCGCGCTGGGCGGTCTTCACCGCGCGGCCGCCCAGGAAAAGCCGGCGCGCATCGGAGTGATCGGCACGGGCTCGCGCGGGACCGGTTTGGTGCGAACGCTGTTGGACGTGGAAGGCGTCGAGATTCCGGCCTTGTGCGACATCAACGAGGCCAACCTCAAGCGCGCTTCGGACGCGGTGGAGAAGGCCGGACGCAAGCGGCCGGACGGCTACCCGGATTACCGGCGCCTGATCTCCCGCGAGGATCTCGACGCGGTGATCGTCTCCACGCCCTGGGACCTGCACGCCCGCATGAGCATCGACGCCATGAAGGCGGGGAAGTTCGTGGGCAGCGAAGTGCCGGCGGCCACCACCCTGGAGGAATGCTGGGAGCTGGTGAACACGTCCGAGCGCACCGGCAGGCCCTGCATGCTGCTGGAGAACGTCTGCTACTTCCGCAACGTGCTGGCCGTGCTGAACATGGTGGAGCAGGGCGTGCTTGGCGAACTGACGCACTGCGAGGGCGGCTACCAGCACGACGTGCGCAGCCTGTACGTCCTGCCTACCGGCGATCTGACCTGGCGCGGCATGGCCCCGCTCAAGTACAACGGGAACCTCTACCCCACACACCCGATCGGGCCGATCGCCTGGTGGGCCAAAATCCATCGCGGAAACCGCTTCACCTACCTGACCTCGATGAGCAGCCAGCCGCGCGGCGCGCAGAAGTACATCGCCAGGCGCTTCGGAGCGGACCATCCCAACGCCAGGCGCGAGTACCGCCTGGGCGACGTGAGCACCACGCTCATCAAAACCGCCGCCGGCCTCACCGTCACGCTTTACTACGACGTGCAGTCGCCGCGCCCGTACGACCTGATATTCCGGGTGCAGGGCACCGAAGGAATCTATTCGGGAACGCTGGAGAAGATCTACATCGAGGGCCGCAGCCCCAAACCCCACACCTGGGAGGACGCCGCGCCCTACTACGACGAATTCGAGCACCCGCTCTGGAAGCGCCTGGGCAAAGCCGCCTTGCAGCACGGGCACGGCGGAGCGGACTTCATCACCCTGCACGAGTTTGCCCGCGCCGTGCGCAGCCGGACGCGCCCGCCGATCGACGTCTACGATGCCGCCGCCTGGAGCGCGATCGTGCCCCTGAGCGCCCGCTCGGTCGAGCAGAACAGCGCCCCACAGGAATTTCCCGACTTCACCCGGGGTAAATGGAAGACCGGCGCCTAACGAACCCGGCGGCGCACGCTTCGGCGCGGCGGCGCTCCTGCGGCCTGGGATCCGCGGCATGCAGGATCGGCCCGCAAGAGTGCTCTATGGCCCCGCCGATTCCCACCGGAGCCCCAGCCGCCACAGCCGCGGAGCCCCGATCGCAGGCGCCGGGCTGAAGCCGGTCAGGTACTCCCGGTCCAGCAGGTTCTCCACCGCCGCGAGCATCGAGAACCCGCGTGCCAGACGCTGCCGGGCCAGCACCTGCACGGTGGCGAAACCAGGCAGCCGGAAACGGTTGAGTTCGTCCTCGAACTGGTCCGCGTAACTGCGCACTCCGGCCGAAACCAGAGTTCCGCCGCGGTCGTACACTACCTGCCCCGAGCCCTGGTGCCGGGCCACTTGCGGCACCCGCTCGCCGCCGGAAAAGCGCGAATCGGCGAACAGGTACGCCGCTTCGGCCCGCCAGCGCCCGAACCGCCGCAAGCCTTCCACCTCGACACCCCGCGACAGGGCGGCAGCCGCGTTCTGCCTCTGCCGGACGATCAGGTTGGGTGAAACGCTCAAGGTGACGTTGGTGATCAGGTCCCGAAGGTCGCTTCGGAAAGCCGTCAGGCGGAGGCGGGAAGCAGCCCCCGCCATGTCCAGCCCGGCTTCCACGCCCACAACCCGCTCCGGCCGCAGCCACGCGTTGGCCTGCGTGACCGCGTTCCCCACCCGGAATTCCCGGTGCAACTCGTTCAGCGTGGGCGCGCGGAAACTCCGGTACACCGAAGCGCGTCCCCGCAGCCATCCCCGGCCCAGCGCCAGGCCCGCGCTCGGACTGAAAAAGCGGCGGCCCCGTCCGGTGAAATGATGGCGCGCCCCCGCCATCAGGCTGGCCGGACCCACCCGCACCTCGGACTGCACGAAAGCGCCGTGCTGCCACAGCGTCCCGCCGCCGACTCTAAGGCCCGAAGGGAAGAGCGCGTCGCGGCTGTAGCCCTCCACGCGAAACAGGTCCGCCCCGGCCAGTACGCTCCAGCGTCCCATTCCGCGCCTCCACAGAAACGCCCCGCCGGCGGCTTCCGAAGGCACCGTCTGCCGGAAGGTAAGCCGTTCCGAGTTGCGGTCCGGCGCCAAAGCCGAAAAGACACTGTGGAACTGCTCGCGGGTGTGAAACGCCTGGGCGGAAAAAGCGCTGCCGCCCGCCTCGGTCCGGAAGTCGAGCGAGACCTGGCCCAGGCCGGTGGAGTTGCGCTGCAGCGCGGTCCCGTTGGCGCGGTCCTCGGCCAGGATGTCCGCCTTGAGCGACATCCGGGTCTCGGCGCGGAAATAGTCCAGGGCGGCCGCGGAGTTGACGAAGCGCACGCCGGCCGGCCGGTCCACCGTTCCCCGCACCTCCGCCGGCACGATGAAGTACCCGTCCGTCGTATACCCGCGCCCGCGTGCCGTCAGGGCCAGCGAGCGCCACAGGTTCATGTACGAAGCGGAAACGTCGTGCGAGCTCCGGCTGCCTCCCTCGTAGCGCCCGGTCACCCGGGCTGCTT
>JADZAF010000131.1 GCA_020852755.1 Bryobacterales bacterium | reverse complement strand
TGGACGCCTCCATCCTGGGCGGGCACACCATTCCCCGCAAGGCGGCATCGCTGCCGGGGGTGGTTCTGGACATCCTGGAAGTGAGCGGCGCCGGGCCCGGCAAGAACCCGACCATCACCTTCAGCATCAAGGACAAATCGGGCAACCCGCTGGAGCCTGCCCAGATGGCGCGGTTGAACTTCCGCATCGCAGGCCCGGCCACCGATTACACCACCCTGATTTCCGAGGACGCCCGAAAGGCCCAGGGTAGCGGCGGTCAATACACCTGGACGACGGCTGCGCCGCTTCCGGCCAACGCCAAGGGAACGTGGACCGTCTCGCTGGAAGGCCGGCGCGACTTGAAGCTCCTGGAAGGCACCAGGAAGGAACTCTCGGTTCGCGACACCGGGATGAACAAGACGATCCACTTTGCGGTGGACGGCTCCCCGGCGCAGCCGCGGCGGGTCTCGGTGACGACCCAGAAGTGCAACGCCTGCCACGACAGCCTGGCGGCCCACGGCGACTCCCGCAACCAGGCGGAGAACTGCGTGTTGTGCCACAATCCCACCCTGGTGGCCGGACGCGGTGCGGAGGCGCAGCCCGTGCAGATGGCGGTGATGATCCACCGCATCCACCGCGGCAAGGCGCTGACCCGCCCCTACAAGGTCGGGAACGCCAATTTCAACGAGGTCGGCTATCCCGGGGACTTGCGCAACTGCGCGGCCTGCCACGTGAACGGTTCCGAGCAGTTGCCGCTGCCGGCCGGGCTCCAGCCGGTGGCTGCTCCCAATGAGCCCATCAACCCGATGCCGCCCGCCACGGCCGCGTGCCTGGGCTGCCACGACAGCCTGGAGGCGGCGGCGCACGCCAAGGCGAATACGGGCCGCTTGGGAGAGTCGTGCGCGGTATGTCACGGTCCGGACGCCGCATACGCGGTGAACCGGGTCCACGCACACTGAGGGACCGGGCCGCAAGGAATGCCCCACGGACCTGCGACGCCGTTTCCGAGCCGCGCCAAACGGAAGCGGTTCAAGATTCACGCGGGTTATTGCCGATACCGCTCCCTCCGGTTGCCGCTGGGCATGCACGCTCTTCCGTTTCCGGACGGAACGGGGGGGGTGGCGGCAACCGCGGGCTAATACCGCTCCCAGGGCGGCCGTGAAAATCCGGGGGCCATCTCGCGGCCGAAGCGCAGCGGGGGCCTGCCGTTTTCGAAAGCTCCGATGTCCGGGGCGGCCCCGGTGAAGTCGTCGTTGAAGTTCGGCAGGCGCACACCCTTGTCGAGTGCGGGATTCGGAACCTGCACCAACGGGTCGGCGATGGCGAAAGTCTTGCCGTTTCGCGTAAATTCGATCCGGCCCCACTGGATGCGGTTCATCGAAGGCGCCAGGAACCACTCCAGTGTCTGGCCCGGCAGGAACATCGAGCGCACCGTGCCGCCGCCCAGGTAGCCGCCCGTCAGGTCGTTCTGGAAATCGTTGGCCGGGGGCCCGAAGTCGCGCGGATAGGCGCGGCCGCGCGCGTAGAAGATGTTGTTCCGGCTTACTGCATTGTGCAATTCGTGGCTGCTGAACACATCCAGGGCGCCCCGGGGCTGCAAGGCCGTGTTGTGGAAGAGGAACCTGTGGCCGAGGCCGGTGCTGACCTTCTCGCCATCGATGATCACATGGTTCATCCCGGTCTTGATCATCATGCCGCCGGAAGGATCCTGGTGCGAAATCCGGCTTTCGCCGAACACATTGCGGAAGATGTAGAGCGGTCCCATGGCGGTGGCGGCAGTGGCAATGTGGACGAAGGTGTGGTGGATGTAGTTGCTCCAGATGCGCACGTTGCGATTGGCGCCTTCGCTCTCGATGGCATCGTCCCAGCAGTGCGAGATGATGTTGCCGTAGATGTCCGAGTCGCGGTTGGGACTGCCCTGGAAGCTGTAGTTGGAGCCGCCGCCGATGCCGTCATTGAAGCCGTGGTCGTCGGTGGACTGAATGGTGTTGTAGCGGATGACGTTGCCGCCGCGGGAGTCGATCAGGGTGACGGCCTGCGGTCCGGAAGGGTGCCCGCTCTCCCAGTCGTTGGAACCGCCCCGGGGATACTCGATCAGGTTGCGCTGGATCACCAGGTGGCCGGCGTCCTTCTCGGCAAAGATCGCGCTGTCGGAGCCGTGGGAGACGCCCCATACCCGGGCGCCGCCGGCGCGCCCCCAGCCGGTGATGCGGCAATCCTCGACGACCACGTGCTGCACGCCGGCCTTGATCAGCACTGCGTGGATGCCCGCGTTCCTCAGTTCCAGGCCGCGCAGGATCACGTAATCGGCTTCCACGACCACGTTGTGATCGGAGAGGTTGAACACGTCGCTGACGGTCTTGCTGCCGGGGCTGGGCGTCACCAGGCGCCAGCCTTTTTCGGTGCCGCCTTCGCGTATGTACAGCGTGGTGTCGATGACGCCGCCGGGCAGGGAGGTGGTTTCGGAAACGGGAAAGACCTGGCTGCGGGTGCGGGCCTGGAACTCCACCTTGTCGCCGCCGGCTTCCAGGCGGATGTCGTACAGAGTGTCCGGACTGAGTCCCACCAGGGAGCCGCGGTACTGCCGCTCGCGCGCATCGTAGACCAGCGGGTATCCCTCCCGCCACTCCGTCGTTCCCGCGGCGCGATATTTCATCGCGCAGCCCTTTTCGGCTGCCGCGGGGCGGTCGTAGTACAGGCCCAGGGCCTCGAACGTCGGCACGGCCCACGCGACCTCTTTGGCGGCCCGGACAGGCGCCGGAAGGCTTCCGGCGATTACGAGCGCGAGCCATGCCCCGGTCTTCTTCATGGGAATCCTCCGGCTACCGGAAGCGCTTCATCAATTCGGTGATGCCGCGCTCGTAAATGGGTTGCGCGGCCGGATCCAGGTGCGTGACCGCCACCTCGTAGCCGCCTTCCGCATAGGCCTTGCGCTCGGGAAAATAGCCGACGGAACCGTTGGTGTAGCCCATCAGGAAGCTGTGCGTGGCGGGCATGGAAGCGGTGACGTATCTGCCGATGGCGTTGAAAAGCTCACCGGGGAAAGTGGTCCACATCAGGTCGCCGAGCCGCACCGCGGTGGTGGGGACGCGCACCGAGGTATTGCGGAAATCCTGCAGGACTTCACGGTACTGGCGGGGCAGCAGGATGTCGGTGGTTTCGAGCTGGATGCGCCAGCTGCGGACCGGCTCCGGCGCCAGCGTCCGGTAGACCCGCGCCGCCTCGCGGCCGATCTCCTCGCCCAGGGCCCAGGTGGTCTCGATGTTGTCGGCATTGCCGTCCAGGCCGCCCACCACCCGGGGATTGATGTCCCCGGCGGCGCCCTGGATGGATATGCATCCCAGGCCGGGGAACTGGCGTTCCAGGTACTCCTGCATGCGGCCCATCCATTCGCCGGAGATCTTGCCGTTGCGCCCGCCCAGCGAAGTGCCGTGGCAGGCGTAGTGGATCATCAGCGCCAAGGGTTTGCCGGCGGCCGAGTCGATGCGCACGAGCTGGAGCGCGTCGCCGATGGGTCCCCCGGGGTTCGCTCCCAAACGGACCACGCCGCCGAACTCGTGGATCGGTGTGGGATTGTCCGTCTTGTGCTTGCCGAAGAACTGGCTGCTGTTGTTCTCATCGAAGCTGCGGGGCGAATCGATGTCGGCCGGTATCACCTTGCGGCGGTTCATTCCAATGCGCGAGCGGCCCGCTCCGGCCGCGATGCGCGCCGGCTCCAGCGACGCGGCGGCTTTCGCCGCCGCAGCCAGCAGGGCCTTTTCGAACTGGACGTCCCAGTTGCTCTTGCGCGCCGGGTTGGGAGAGGGCGCGGCGTGGTTGTGAGTGTCGCCCATCAGGATGTGGGAAGCGGGGATGCCGGTCGCCGCCGAAACCTTCTCGCGCCACACGTCGTGCTGGCGCGTGCCGATGACGTCGCTTTCCACAAACGCCAGGCGGGCGCTGCCGGCCTCGAAGATCAGTACCCGGACATACAGGCGGTCGCTGCCGTGAACTCCGTCGGAGGGCGCGTTGCGCAGGTCGTAACCGCCCATGTAGACCGGTTCGGTGGGAGTGATGTCCGCCTTCGCGTAACCCGCCCGCAGGTCCTGGGCGCGGGCGCCGCAAGCCAGCAGCAACAGCCCGGGCGCTATCCAATACAGCCTCATGGAATCACCTCAGAGGACAGCTATACTCCAAACCCCGGAGCAAGCGCAATCGCGGTCCGCGATTGCGGCTAAGATAGCAGTCTATGCGTACACGCTCCTCATGCCGGCTCATCGCCGTGTGCCTGTGGCTCGCCGCCGGCGCGGCGGCCTTCGCCCAGCAGGGCTTCTACCTCCGTCCCAACGATACGGTCGTCTTCTACGGCGACAGCATCACCGACCAGCGCCTGTACACAACCTTTGTCGAGACCTTCACCCTCACCCGCTACCCCGGGCTGCCGGTCCGCTTCGTACATTCCGGCTGGGGCGGGGACCGTGTCACGGGAGGCGGCGGAGGCCCGGTGGATGAACGGCTGCGGCGCGACGTGATCGCCTACCGGCCGACGGTGATGACCATCATGCTGGGGATGAACGACGGCCGCGTCCGCGCTTTCGACGAGGCGGTCTTCAAAACCTTCGCGGACGGCTACGAGCACATCCTCCAGTTCATGAAAGCCGCGGCGCCCGGCCTGCGGATGACGCTGATCCAGCCCTCCCCCTGTGACGACGTAACCCGCGCGCCTAACTTTGAAGGCGGCTACAACGCCGTGCTGGTGCGCTACGGTCAGTTCGTCAAGGAACTGGCAGCCAGGAACGGCCACGCAACGGCGGACTTGAACACCGCAGTGGTGGCGGCTCTGAGGAAAGCCCGCGCAGCCGATCCGGACGGAGCCCAGAGGATCATCCCGGACCGCGTGCATCCCGGTCCGGGCGGCCACCTGCTGATGGCCGCGGAACTGCTGAAAGCGTGGGGCGCCGGGCCAACCGTCACCTCGGTGGAGATCGACGCCGCCGCGCTGAGGCCCGGCCGGGTGGAGAATGCCGAGGTTTCCGGCCTGGCGCGGGGCAACGGCATCTCCTGGACGCAGAAGGACCGCGCGCTGCCCATGCCCGTCAACCTGCAGGACCCGCCCACCGCCCTGGCGGTGCGCAGTTCGGACTTCACCGAGAGGCTGAACCAGCAAAGCCTGCGCGTCACCGGACTGGCGCAGGGCTCCTGGGTACTGAAGATCAACGGCACGACGGTGGGGTCATACACAGCCGGGCAGCTGGCGTCGGGAATCAACCTGGCCGAGCTACCCACTCCCATGCTGAAGCAGGCGGCCGGCGTGCACGCCCTGACGCTCAAGCGGACCAGCGTGCACCAGATCCGCTGGCGGCAGTTGCAAATGGCGCTCCAAGAGGATAACCTGCCCCGGATGGCCTCGATCCTGGATAACCTCGACGCGCTCGACGACGAGCTGGCCGCGCGGCAGCGCGCCGCCGCCCAGCCTGCGGCCTGCTTCTACGAGTTGATCCCCCGGTAGGCGTTTGACCTGGCGGATCGGGGACCGGAAAGGCGGATTCGCATGGCGATCGAACCTTCTCGACGCGGTTTTCTGGCGGCCGGCCTGTCATTGCCCGCGCCCGCCCTGGCGCAGCCGAAGCCCACCGGCATGACCAGGCGCAGCCTTGGGAATACCGGGCTGAAAGTGGCGCCGCTGGGTTTCGGCGGCCGGGGCACGTCGGAGATGGGGGTGATCCAGCGGGCCCTCGATCTCGGCATCAATTTCATCGACACCGGCCGCATGTATCAGAACAACGAGCGGATGATCGGGAATGCGGTCAGGGGGCGGCGGCAGCAGGTGGTGATCGCGAGCAAATCGACCTCCAGGACCCGGGCGGAGGCGCTGGCGGACCTGGACACAAGCCTGAAGGAACTCCAGAGCGATTACGTGGACATCTGGCAACTGCACAACAAGACCCGTCCCGAGATGGTGACCGGTGATCTGCTGGAAGCGCTGCGGATCGCCAAACAGTCGGGCAAAGCCCGCTTCGTGGGCATCACCAGCCACCTGAACGTGCCCGAGATGACCGCGCACATGTTGAAGCTGGGCGTGGCGGACGTGATGCTGGTCGGCTATAACTTCACCTTCAAACCGGATGTCACCCGGGCGATCGAGGCGGCGCGCCGCGCCGGCATGGGCATCATCGTCATGAAGGTGCTGGCGGGCGGCTTCGCCCGGATCCAGGAGAAGGACCCGCGCTACGAGGGTGCCGCCGAATGGCTGGTGAAGATCCTGAAGCAGGACGGCGCCATCACGGCCGCCATCCGCTGGGCGCTGCGTAACGAGTCCGTGGACACCTCGGCGGTCTGCATGTCGGATTTCGAACAGGTGGAGGATAACGTCCGCGCCCTGTCGCAGCCCTACTCGCGGGCCGATGAACAATTGCTGCACGCGAAACTGGCCTTCCTCGCGCCCCGCTACTGCCGCATGTGCGGCGACTGCGGAGGCGTGTGCGAGAAGGGAGTGCCGGTACCGGACGTGCTGCGTTTCCTGACCTACGCGGAAGGTTACGGCGATTTTCCTCTGGCGCGGCGGAGTTACCTGGAACTTCCGGAAGCCGTGCGGCAGGTCCGCTGCGGGGATTGCGAGGCCTGCACGTTCCGGTGCGCTAATGGCGTTCGCGTCCGTGAGAGACTGACGCGAGCCCGGGAATGGCTGGCCTGAGCAGCTCTGTTCCGCCGCACCGCTCCGTACCGGGCCGCGACCGCAGGGAGCGGTTCTGTGAACAAAACGCGTGGAGGGAGAGGATGACGCCGGCAGGGATCCCAGGGGCTGCGCTCGCGTGCTACTCTCAGCGTCTGTGCCCGGGAAAACCGCGATCCTGACGGCCGGCCTGGCCTGGGCGGCGATGTGTGGCTGCGCGGGAACCCAGCGGACCGAGACCGGGCGGCAGGGAGCCGGGGCGAACCCGGTGCCCGTGCAGATCGATCACGCCGCCGGGGAGTCCGCCTACTCGGTCTCCCGGGGCCCCTGCCGGATCGAGTGGAGCATCCGCTCCGTCGAAGCGCACCTGGTTCATCACCGGGCGGAGTGCAGCCTCCCTGTGAAGGAGCAGATGCCGCTGATCGAAAGCCTGATGCGCGAGGTCCTGGAAGGCTCCGCCGGGCCGGAGCGCTTCCGCACGCTCTTCTGGGGCCGCATCTACCCGGACGGCGAACCGGACACCACCCTGGCTTTCCGCCTGGCCCTGGCGGCGCACCAGTCGCCGCACTGGGACTCCGTGCGCGGCCGCCCCGAGAACGGGGATCCGAACGGCTTTGTCCGCAGCCTCGCGAACGAGGCCATGATCTACCCCGAGCTTCGCGACGCGTTTCGCTCCTTCGGCCTGGAGATCCGGGTGATGTCGGTCGAGAAGGTGCTGATCCAGCGCGCGGCCGCCCTGCCTTTCTATGACCGTCTGGCCCGGAACGGCGTCCGTCCGGCCGACCGGCTGCCCATCGACGGCATGACCTGGTTCTCGATCTCGAGGATCAGTTCTGAACGGCCGTATACAGGGTCTGCCCGCCGCTGACGCCGTCCAGTGAGAAGGTCAGCGGGACAGCATCGCTCGCCGGCACGGCCGGAACCACGACATTGAACTGGTAGAGGCCGATGGCGCCAGGCGCCAGTCCTGAATAGGAGATGGCGGCCGGCATGCCGCCAAAGAAGATCCGCAGCGGCAGGTTCAGTGAGTTGCTCTGCCGGGCCACCTCGCCCGCGTTGACCGATGGGGACACAGAGCCGAACCCGACGCCATACAGTGTCACGGTCTCTCCGGGACGGGCGGGGCGGGCACTCACCTCCGGGATCGTGCCGGACGGCAAGGCATAACTTGCGCCGTCGGAAAGCAAGGCCCCGGCGTACTGCCGGCCGCCGACTTTGAACGGCAGCGGGGCGAACAGGCCCGACTCCAGCGGCGTCACCGCGATCTCAAACGGAAGGCTGGTCCCGGCGGCGGTGGTGACAATGACCTGCTGGAGACCCGGGGCCAACTGCGAGGGTAGTTGCGCATTCACCTGGCGGGGACTGACGTAGGCCAGGTAGGCGGCAACTCCTCCGACCGTGACCGTGGTTCCCTCCAGCGACGTGGGCGCCTTTCCCGCCACGAAATCACGGCTGGACCACTCGCGCGTGTGGGAGGCCAGGTCCGACCCGTGAATCTCTATCCACGATCCAGGGGCGACCGCAGCGGAAGCCCCGAACGCGGAATTGCCGGCCGCGCTGCGAATGGAAGGCGGCGCTCCTTCCTCGGGAACCAGCAGCGTCAGCAGGCGGACGCGGCTGTTCTGGTCGTCGGCGACATACACGTTGCCGCCGGCATCCACGGCCACGCCGGAAGGAAAAGCGAACTGTGCGCTTGCGGCAGGACCGCCGTCGCCGCCGTCGCCGATATCACCGGTCCCGGCTATTGTCTGCATGATGCCGTTGGGCGCCACCGAGCGGATTCGCATGTTGAACGTATCCGCGATGTATAGGCGGCCCGCGGCATCCACGTCCACGCTCCTTGGGTAGTTCAGCGCCGCCTGCGTGGCGACTCCTCCATCACCTGAGTCGCCGGCGGCTCCGTTACCTGCAACTGTGGTGATCCAGCCTTCGGCGCCGACCCGGCGGATACGGTGGTTCTCCGTGTCCGCGATGTAGAGGTTGCCGGCGGCGTCCACCGCCACATCCTGGGGATATTTCAGCTTGGCGCTGGTGGCCTCGCCGTCGTCACCCGAGTAACCTGCGTCCCCGGTGCCGGCCACCGTGCTGATCTTGCCGTCCGTCGCCACCTTGCGGATGCGGTGGTTCTTCGTATCCGCGATGTAGAGGTTGCCGGACGCATCCACAGCCAGGCCCAGCGGGGTATTGAGCGCCGCGCTGGTGGCCGCTTCTCCGTCTCCCGAATAGCTGGCTTCGGCAATTCCCGCCACTCTCGAGATGGTCCCTCCGGACGTGCGCTTGCGGACTACGTGGTTCCCCGTATCGGAGACATACACAACGCCGGAGCTGTCCACCGCCACGCCGCAGGGATCGTAGAGGGTGGCACTAGTGGCCGATCCCCCATCGCCGGAGTATCCGCTGCTGGTGCTGCCGGCCACCGAGGTGATGTTGCCGTCGGGAGCCAGTTTCCTTACCCGGTGGTTGAAGCAATCGGCAATGTAAACGTTGCCCTCTCCGTCTACCGCAACGGCCTGCGGGAAGTTCAGCGCGGCACTCGTGCCCGGGCCCCCATCCCCGGAATGGGCGGCTTCGCCTGTTCCCGCTGCGGTCGCAACCGTGTACGCCGGTTGTGTTTGGCCCGGACACAGAGCAGGGATCAGTGCCAGGACAACGGCTGTGATTCGCTGAAAGACTCCAAGACTGAAGCAATGCATGTATGCTCTCTTCGGTTTGCACAAACTGGCGGGGCTGCCAGGGCGCCTTGAGAAAACGGGCGGGCAGGCGAGTTCTAAATCACATAGCGCCGCTCAACGGGCGCCGCCGGCCGCTGCCTTCCGTTGCCGGCCGAGGCACCCGACGGCCCCGATCCGCCCTGCACGACGAGGCTGCCGATACGGCCGAATACATTCCCGGCCCGGGCCTTCTGGCGCTCGTCAAGCAGGCTGAAGATGCGGATGAGGACGCTGGATTCCAGGGAGGCCATATGAGTGTAAGCCGATGCCTGATGCTCCTCAAGGCGCTCGATCTCCTCCTGCCCGCGATCCTCGCGCAGGGCCTGAATCAGCTTCTCGCGCACCTGGCGCAGCTCGCTCTGTACGGGGCCGGCGGCCTCGCGGGCGTCGTTAAGAATCGAGTCGATCCGGCGGCTCTGATCGGGGCTCAACCGGAGTTCCCGGGCGAGCACGTCAACCGTGGCGTTCCCTGCCGTGCCGGACGGGGCGGTTCCGACCCGCGCGGCCAACTGCCACAGCAGCATGGCCACGGCCAGTCCCAACACCGACAAGTTCGCTTTGTTCATCTCGGCTCATTCCTCCCGGTGACGGCGGCAGCGCCCCGTGCGCCAATGTCTTACACCCGAATCATAACGGCAAAGTTGCTCGCCGCCGCCATCCTTTTACGTTCTTAACCTTCTTTTTACGAGTGCTTTGCAGCCGGTCACAGTTCCAGGCGTCCACGGTAGACCATGGCCTTCCCCCGGAAGGTCTGTTGGATCCTGGCCGGCCCGGCAGCCGCGGCGAACTCAAGCGCTCCACCATCCGCTTTCAAATCAGAGCGGGAAAAGCGCAGTTCGGCCGAGAGATTTTCCCGGCCCTTCGGCACGTAAGCGGCAACCGGGCAGATGACACTCCCCGCAACCCGGAGGCCGGCGGTCTGCAGCAGTTCGGCTTCCAGGCGCCGGGTGCCGCGAGGCGCCATTTGCCACGGCAGGCTGAGGATCTCCAGCAGGCACTCCGGCTCCTCGCGGGAGAGAAATTCGACGGCCTCCGGGCTGCCGATTCCCGACCGGCTCCAGCGCCGCAGGGCCAGAGCCTGCCGGACCGGCAGCGCGGTCGACCAGCGGACCGTCAGACAGAACTCGTTGTGTTCCGGCGGGCACGGCAGTGACAGGCGAACCGGCTTCGCCCACGGGGAGTCGCTGAGCAGGCGCTCCACTACATCTGGCGGCCAGTCGGGAAAGGAGTGCCGCTCCCAGATTGCCGGCCCAACCAGGGGAGCCGCACCGAAGAACGCGAGCAGGCGCCGTCTTGTGACCGTTCTCCCGTCTCCATGCATCACGAAACGCACCGCGTTGTTCTCCAACATGAACTTAGAAACCGCGTGGCCAGCCGTCCCAGACGCCGGGCACGGCCCGCCATCGCGAGGGTCGCCGATCGCCACGCTTGCGGCTGCCGCGGCCCGGCTTCGATCAGGAGTTGCGGGCCCAGCAGCCGCGCGAGGCGCATCTCACACTTCTTTCCGGCCGTGAACCGTGCCCCGCTATCGCGCAGACGGGCAAGCAGGCGGGCGCCCGCCTCATCAATCGCCGACATCTCGGAAAGGTTGACGATGAGCGGCCGCGATCCCAGAACGGACGAAGCCGAGAACCAGCACCGTTCCAGTTCCGGAGCCGTGTGCGCGTTGAGCGGTCCGATCAGGTGGAACCGGAAGGCGTCGGAATTGTCATGCTGGTAGATGCGCATTGCGGGTCCCGGCGCGGAGCCAAGGTATTCCAGATCCCTGGATTCCGTGCCGCGTTTCAGCCCGCATCCGTTCTTTACGTTCTTAACGCACTCTTTACCTGCCTTTACCCGGGGCGGCTGGCTGTCCGGTAAGGCGCGCGACTATTCTGAAAGAGGATAGGAACCTCTGTTGTTCGCCCGTGCGATGGGATGATGTGGAGAAAGATGAAGGCCACAGGGACGGACAGGAACAGGCGGCGAGCCTTGCTGTCATGGCTGGCGCTGGCTGCCCTGGTGGTCCTTTGCGGAGTCCTGGGGCTGCTGCAATACCGCTGGCTCGGCGAGGTGAGCCGGGCGGAGCGGGACCGGCTGCGGAGCAGTCTTCAGGCGAGTCTCTACCGGCTCAGTCAGGATTTCAACGCCGAGATCACGTCCGCCTGCGTTGCGCTGCTGCCGGACGGGTTTCAAGCGGAAGCCCGCGAGGAAGACTACGCGGCCGGATACCTGCGCTGGAAGGCGAGCAGCCGGCACGACGGGATGTTCCGCCGGATCGCGGTGGTGCGCAGCGAGCGCGGCGCGCTGGTCCTGCGCAGCCTGGACCTGGAGAGCGGAACGTTCAGCTCCGGCGGCTGGCCGGCAGGCTGGAGCGGCTTGAAGGAGCGGTTGACGGCCCGGATTTCGGGAGAGGCTTGGAGGGAACAGCGCCCCCAGCGGGCGCCTGCCGCGGACGAAGGAATGCTGGTTGAAATTCCCCGTTTTCGCCGGTTCCCCCCCGGCGGGCCGCCTCCCCCGCTTCCATTCGGCCGGCCGGAAGGCGAGTGGCTGATCTTCGAATTGAACCCGGACTACATTCGCGAGGTGCTCCTCCCGGAGGTTCTGCGGCGCCATCTGGGCATTTCCGGCAGCTTGGACTACCAGGTGGAAGTCGTTACCCGGACCTCCCCGCCGCTGCTCATCTACCAGTCGGATCCCGGACGAGAGCGCATCGGCAGCAGGGCTGATGCATCGGCCGGCCTGTTCGAGTTGCAGTACGAACGGATCGTCCGCCGCTGGGCGCGGGGCGGCGGCCCTCGCGAGTTGGACCGGGGGCGGGGTCCGGGGCCGGATTGGGGCCGCTGGCAAATGCTGGTTCGCCATCATGCCGGATCTCTGGAAGCCGTGGTCAGCCAGGCCCGCTGGCGCAACCTGGCGGTGACCGGCGCCGTGCTGATCCTGATGCTGGCCGCTGCCGCGGCCCTGATCCGGTTTACCCGCCAGGCGCAGCAGCTGGCCGACCTTCAGATGGAGTTCGTCGCGGGCGTTTCCCACGAGTTCCGCACGCCGCTCACCGTCATCCGCACCGCCGCCTACAACCTGCGCGGACGGCTGGCCCATAATGCCGTGCAGGTGGAGCGGTACGGAGCGCTGATCCAGAACGAGAGCCGGAAACTGACCGACCTGGTGGAACAGGTTCTGACCTTCGCCAGCGCCAGGGCGGGCTACACGATACGCGAATCGGAGCCGCTGTCGGTGGAGGCCCTGATCGACGAGTGCATCGAATCGAGCCGCAGCATTCTGGATCCCTTGCAATGCACGCTCGAGAAGAAGCTGGAGCCGGATCTGCCCCTGGTGATGGGCGACGCGGCGGCCCTGAAACAGGCTCTCCAGAACCTGATTGCCAACGCGGCCAAGTACGGCATGGAGGGAGAGCGGTGGATTGGAGTCTCGGCTTCGAGAGCCGGCGACGTGAACCGGCCCCTGGTCGAGATCCGGGTCAGGGATCGCGGGCCGGGAATCGAGCCCGAGGAGCAGGCGCAGATCTTCGATCCTTTCTTCCGGGGAAGGCGGGCCCTGCAGAACCAGATCCACGGAACGGGGCTGGGGCTGAGCCTGGTCAAGGGAATCATGGAAGCCCACGGGGGCGCCGCCGCCGTGCGCAGCCAGCCGGGAAAAGGAGCGGAGTTTGTGCTGCGGCTGCCGGCCGCTCCGGTCGAGCGACAAGATGAATACGCGAATTCTGCTGATCGAGGATGAGCCGGGACTGGTTCTGACCCTGTCCGATCTCCTGTCGGCCGAGGGTTACGAGATCGAGTCGGCCATGGACGGGCCCTCCGGGCAGGCCAGGGCGGAGAAGGAGATATTCGACCTGATCGTTCTGGACGTCATGCTGCCCGGCAAGAGCGGCTTCGACGTTTGCCGTGAACTGCGCCAGCAGGGTCGCGACGTGGCCATCCTGATGCTGACCGCCAAGACCCAGCTGGTCGATCGTGTGGTGGGGCTGAAACTGGGCGCCGACGACTACCTGGTCAAGCCCTTTCAACCCCAGGAACTGCTGGCGCGCATCGAAGCGCTGCTGCGGCGCGTGCGCCGCAACGACCTGCGGCGTGTGCTGCGTTTCCAGTTCGGGAACGTGGACGCCGATTTCGAGAACGGGATTGTGCGCAAGCACGGCACAGCCCTCAGCCTGGCGGGAAAGGAGCTGCGGCTGCTGCGCTACCTCATCGAACACCGCGGCAGCGTCGTATCGCGCGACGAGCTGCTGGAGAACGTGTGGGAGTACCAGTCCGGGGTTACGTCACGGACCATCGACGTGCACGTCGCCTGGCTGCGGCAGAAACTCGAGGACATCCCCCAATCGCCCGCGCATATCCACACCGTCCGGGGCATCGGCTACCGCTTCTCCTGCTGAGGAGCGCGGGCGGGGTCTTACCGGAAAATGCGGTCGAAGAAAGCCCGCGTGCCGGTGCGGATGAGGGCCAGTTGTTCCGGCAGCGGCCGCTCGTGCAATTTTTCGGGTGTCCAGCGCTTCACCAGCCCGGTCAGTACTTCGAGCTGCGCGGGGGCGGTGGGCAGCTCGCCTTCCGGTTGTCCGTTCCAGATTCTCAGGCCGTGGTCGATGGCGCGGTAGAAGGTGGCCGCATCGCGCAGGAAGTCGGCTTCTTCCGGGTCGAGGTGGCCCATCTTTTCGATGACGTCGATGCGCTCCGGGGTATTGAGCACCTTGTAGAAAATGCCCGCGCCCTTCAACCGCAGGTACATCAGCACGAAGTCGATGTCGTAGTACCCGCCGCGCCCGGCCTTGAGCGGATTGCGGGCGCCCTGCTCGCTCTCCAGGCGGGCGCGCATCTCGGCCAACTGGCGGCGGGAGCGCAGGGCCTGCCCGTAGCGGCGCCAGTCCACCTCCTGCAAGTCGTGCAGAAATTCGGTGCCCCACTCCACGTTGCCGGCCACGGCCCGCGACTTCATGTAGGTGATGCCCTCCCAGGCTTCGGCCGAATGGGCGAAATAGTTCTTGTAAGCCGCCTGGGTCTGCACCAGGTCGCCCTCCCGCCCGTTGGGGCGCAGGCGGGTGTCCACGCTGAAAATCACGCCATCGCCGGTGTAAGCGCTGATGATGTTCACCATGCGCTCGGCCACGCGGGTCCAGAAGGGGTGTTCCGCGCCGTCCTGATCGGGTATCACGAAGATCAGGTCGGCATCCGAGGCGAGGTCGAACTCGCGCATGCCCAGACGTCCCAGCGCGATCGTGACCATCTGGTCGCAGGGCCGGTAGTCCGCGCCGGCCGGCGGCATCGAAGTGATGGCCCGGTCCAGCGCCAGGCGGTAGGCCGCACGGATGACGAGGTCCGCCAGTTCGGACGTTTCCGCCAGGGTCGAAAAGATGGGCGCGCGCCCGCACACGCTGCGTGCCTGGATGCGGAGCATCCGCCGGCGGAAGCGCCGGCGCAGCGCGTCGGTGTTCTCCAGCGGCTCGGTGTCTTCCGGGGCGGGTGACGCCGACAGCTCCTCCAGCAGGTCCACGTCGCGGATCAGCTGGTCGGCGAAATACTGGCTGTGCTCGAACAGGTCGATCACGTTGGACAGCAGGGCCGCATCCTCGTTCAGCCTCTCTACCCAGGCGGGAGCGTCGAAGACCTTTTCAAGAAAGTGCTCAAAGCGGACATGGCTGCGCTCGAGCGGCCTCTGGGCCAGGGCCAGGGCGAGTTTCGGCGCGCGCTGATCCAGGTAGCGGGTGAGGTTGCTGGGCGCCTGGCTCAGAACCGTCTCTGCGTGCGCGGCGCCCTCGGGCAGCCGCGCGGCCTCTGCCGGCGTTCCGGACCACTGCACGAGCCCGTCGTAGTACATGGGCTGCTGGGCGTGAATCACCCGGTCGTAGAGTTCCTGCACCTCTTCGGTATGCGCACGCACCTGCCGGCGGAGCCCCTCGGCGGTCGGAGCCACGCCCAGGCTGCCCAGCGGCATCTTGCGAGCCAGGACCTCCAAATCGGCGGGGTCCGCGGGCAGGGCGTGGATTTGCCGGTCATGCTGGAACTGCA
Source organism: Bryobacterales bacterium (assembly GCA_020852755.1). Lineage (GTDB taxonomy): Bacteria > Acidobacteriota > Terriglobia > Bryobacterales > Bryobacteraceae > JADZAF01. Next base: position 10,420 of record JADZAF010000131.1, on the reverse strand, counting down.
GGCGGTGCTCGAGGTGGCGCAGGAACTGGTACGCGGAGGCCAGGCGGCCGTACTCGGAATCGGACAGGAAATCCTTGTCGCGCAGGCGGTGGAGCGCAAACAGCGTGCCGCCCTGCCGCACCCACGGTTCGCGCCCGCCGTGCAGGCGCTGCAGGCATTGCACCAGGAACTCGATATCGCGGATGCCGCCGCGGGCCAGCTTGATGTCCGGCCCCGACTTCCCGGCGCGCCTCTGGGCCAAACGCTCGGCGACCCGGTCCCGTGTATCCGCCATGGAGGCGATGGTCGAGAAGTCGAGTGTGGTGCGGTAGATGAGAGGCTGCACGAAATCCAGCAGGGCCTTGCCGAGCGGGCGGTCACCCGCCACCACCCGGGCCTTGATCAGCATTTGCAGCTCCCAATCGCGCGCGCGGGTCTCGTAATAGGCGCGCGCGCCGTCCAGGGGAACGGCGATCTCGCCCAGCCGGCCGTCCGGGCGGAGCCGCAGGTCCACGCGATAGCACACCCCGCTGCCGGTGTAGGCCGATAGCGACTGGACCAGGGACCCGCCCAGCTTCTCGAAAAACTGCTTGTTGCTGATTGGGGAGGGCCCGTCGGTCCGGCCGGCGCCGCCGTAGAGGAACATCAGGTCGATGTCCGAGCTGTAGTTCAGCTCCCGCCCTCCCAGCTTGCCCAGTGCGATCACCGCAAAGCCGCACTCCGCCGGTTTGCCGTCCGGGCTCTCCTGCCGGGGCGTGCCGTGCTGCCGCACCAGTTCCTGGCGCAACCGCCGGCAGGCCAGTTCCAGGATGGCGCTCGCCAGGTTGGAGAGTTCCTCGGTGATGTCGGCCAGGGCGCCGAAGCCCAGCACGTCGCGCAGCACGATGCGCAGCAGCTGGCGCCGCCGGAAACGAGCCAGGGCGGCCGCCGAGGGCGGCCCGGCGGGCGCGCCGCGCAGAAACTCCTCCAGGCGGTCTTCGAACTCCTCGGCCGAGAGAACCCGGTGCATCTCGGTGGAGGCGGTGACCTCCAGCAGCCATTCGGGGCGCCGGAGCGCGGCTTCCGCCAGGAACGTGCTGTAGGAGGCCAGGGTCAGGAAGCACCGCAGCGCGGTAACGGAGGTGGTAATGCGGGTGAAGGCAGCGGGCGTCTGGCGCTGGAGACGCTCCAGGAACTGCAGGGATTCATCCGGATCCGGCAGAGAGGCCAGCAACACGCGAATCCGGTCCTGAATGCCGGAGGGCAGATGCAGCAGTTGCTCCGCGTCGCGGCGAGCCCGCTCCGGCAGGCGGAATTGGATCTGTTCGAGCAGACGCTGCACAATCACTCCGAAAGGGAGCCCGCCGGGCCGCGCGCCCGGAACCGCGGGGCCGCGCGATCTCTACGCGAGGGTGATCTCCACTGCGATTATATCGCCCGGCCTCACCACGCCCGGCCGCAGCACCGAGGCGTAGAAACCGCTCCATCCCCACCGCGCCGACGACGGATCGCCGGCCTTCACCCGCTCATCGAAGATCTCATCCTTGATGGCAGGGCCGTACACATCCAGGGCGGCGCAGGGCCTGCGGACCGCCGTCAGTTCGAGGAGCGCCTCGCCGATCCGCAGCTGCTGTCCGATCCGCAACTCCTTCGGTTCCAGGCCGCGCGTGGTGAGGTTCTCTCCCAGGGCGCCGGGGAAGACGGGGTAGCCGCGCTCCCGCAAGGCCTCTATGGTTTCCGAAGCCAGCAGCAGGACCGCCTTGCGCGGCCCGCCGTGGATGTTGGGGTGGGCGCAGGCGTCGCCTTCGATGCCCAGCGGCGTGATCCGTGCGCTCGCCACCGGTCTCTTGGGGACGCCGCCGGCCGGCGAGACGTTGACGTGGGTTACGCAGGCGCTCATCGAACGCTACTGGCGCAGCACGGGCCGCACCCGGTCGCCGGGCTTCAGGGGACGTTCGGAAGGCAGAGCGACCCGGTCGCCCTCGGCCAGTCCGGAGACGATCTGCACGCGCGTAACGCTGGTCGCGCCGGTTTCCACCGGACGCCATTCCACCATCGAGTCTTGCAGCAGCAGCACTCCGGTTCGGCCGGACTCGCGGCGCAGCGCCTGCTGCGGGATCGTGAGAGTGTTCTCGACCAGGCTGGTGCGGATCTCGACGTTGACGTTGGTGCCGGGGATCAGCTCATTTCCGGGGTTCTCGATGGTGGCCAGCACTTCTCCCACCTGGCGGGTTCCGAGAGGCGTGATCTCCGTGGGGACCTTCTCCACCGTGCCGTTCCAGCTCCTTCCGGGAAGGGCGTCCCAGGTGATGGTGGCGGGCTGGCCGACAGCCACCCGCCCGAGTTCCGGTTCGTCCACGTACACCCGCACTCGCAGACGGTCCAACCGCCCGATGCTGGCCACCGGGTCGCCCGGATTCACGTAGCTTCCGGCCCGCACCTCAACCGCGTAGGCGATGCCTGCGATGGGCGAGCGCAAGGTGCTCTGCTCAATGCGGCGCCGGGCCTGGGCGGCGGCCGCCTCGGCTTCTCTCAGGCGCGCTTCGGCGACCGTGCGGTCGGTTCCGGCCACCAGGGCGTTGCGCTTGCGCAGCAGCGCCTCGATCTGCAATTCGGCCTGGCGCACCCGCTCCCTGGCCCGATCGACTTCCGCCGGTGTAGCGGCCTGCTTCGCCACCAGCCGTTCCAGAGCCGCCAGGTCCTTCTGGGCTGTCTCGCGGTCGAACCTGGCTCTTGCCAGACCGTTCTCGATCTCCGCCAGCTCGGCGCTCCGGCCGCCTTGTGAAATGGAGTCTAGTTCGGCCCGCGCCTGGGCCGCCCGCGCCTCGGCCGAGGCCAGTTGGGCCGCTGCGTCGGAGGCCGACAGGGAGACCAGCGGGGCGCCGTGGGCCACACGCTGTCCCTGCTCGATGTGGACTCGCTCGACCAGTCCGGCGATCTCCGCGCGAGCCGTCGTCCACTCGATGGGCTCTACTTTTCCGTTGGTGGTCAGCACGCTGCGCAGGGTTTCACGGGTGGCTTTGGCGAACGGCGTTTCCGGAGGCAGGCTCTTGCGCTGGTACACCCACCAGGCCAGCGCCGCCACGGGGATCAGCAGGATCGGCAGCAGCTTCTTCGGCAAATTGTCCTCGCGAGGTACGCCATAATCGGATCAGAGAAGCGTCCCGATGGTCTCCTCCTCCCATTCTCCCAGATGCGCAGCCGGATGGGATCAAGCCGCCCTGGTGCTGTCGGCCGGCGGGATGTTCGCGGCCTGGCAGGCCGGGGTGTGGAAGACACTGGAGGAGTGGCTGCGGCCCAGCCTGGTGGTGGGCGCGTCGGCGGGGGCCCTGAACGGCTGGGCGATCGCCTCCGGCTGCCCGGCCGGTGAGCTGATCGGGCACTGGACCGACAACTCGGCCGACTCGGTGCGCCTGCGCCTGCTGCAACCGCCCTGGCGCGGCGTCTTCGACTTCCGGCTGCTGGAAAGCACGGTACGGCGGCTTTGTGCGGCCTACCGCCCGAAGACCGCCTACGGACTGGTCGCGGTGGCCCTGCCGCGCCTGCGGGCCCGGCTGTTTCACGGCGAGGGGATCGCGGAGCGCCACCTGCTGGCCTCCTGCGCGATCCCGGGCGGCTTCCCCCCGGTGTGGATCGACGGCGGCCTGTACTGCGACGGCGGCCTGATCAGCCCGCTGCCGGTGTGGGCCGCCGCGCGGCTGGGCGCGCGGAAGATCATCGCGTTGAACGCGCTGCCTTTCATGCCGTCCCGCCCGGTTCGCTATTTCGTGCGCGGCGTCCGGCTGCTGGCCGGCACGCCGCCCCGGCCGGACAACGTGGAGGTGCTGGTGCTGGCGCCCTCTCCTCCGCTGGGCTCCTTTCGCGGCGCGGTGTTCTGGGACCGGGAGAACGCGGCCCGCTGGATCGAAAGGGGGCGCGAGGATGGAAAAACCATTCCCCGTCCCGAATGTTTTGGGTGAAAATGGGGTCATGCGCGCCTACCGGATCTACCGAATGAAAGAAGCGCCACGCAAACAGTTCCTCTGGGCGCCCCACGTTTCCGGCTCCACTTCGGTCAAGCGCAAGGACTACGAGGAGGCGGAGCAGGTGGAGGCGGCCAACGAGTACGCGGCTTGGGCGCGATTGCGCGAATCGGACAAGCCGCTCTCCGTCGGCGACCTGCTGGAAACCGATGCCGGCGATCTGCTGATCTGCAAGTACGTGGGCTTCGAACCGGCCCGCTGGTGGGTCCCCGAGACGCCGCCGGCCGAGCCCGTTGCGGCCGCTCCGCCGGCGCCCGTCCTCAACTGAATCAATTCAAGCGGCACTCCAGGATTCCGGCCGTGGAGCGCTCCCGGAGCTGAATCTCCAGGCGCAGGCGCGGGGTCCGGACCGGATCGAACCGCACCCGGCTAAAGGCATCCTTGCGGAGTTCGTACTCCGAGGCGCCGCTGACCGGCCGGAAGCCCGCTCCGTCCCAATACAGGACCCGCCAGGCGGACGGCAGGCGAACGCTGCCCTCTTCGGCCCAATACACCTCCGCGCCCGCGATGCGCCGCGGCTCGGAGTACATCAGCTCAATCCACTGCGGCTCGGACGAAGGCTCGGGCCAGAGGAAGCGCGGGATGGAGCGGTCGGCCGAATCGCGCGGCAGAATGCCGTCACCCAAGGCGGAGGGCGGATCGAAGTGGCCGGAGCGCGACGCCAGCCAGATGGGCACGGATTCCTGCCATTCCTTCGCGCCGGGCCCTTCACCGATTCGCGGAAACGCGGAGATGCGCAGGCGCGCGCAGCCCATCGGGATCAGGGTAAGGCTTTCGGCCGGCTGGTCGGAGCGCACCGGCCCGGGCTGCACCTCCCCCACCATTCCGTTGGGCTCCTGCTTCCATTGCGGGATACGCTTTCCCCTGGCGCGCAGCAGGATGGGGGCATCGTCCACAGTGAAGGGCTGGGCCGCCAGGACGCCCGGTTTGCGAACCACTTCGAATGACGACGCCGGATCGGCGAGGTCCGCGATGAGGCCGTAGTTCCAGGGGGTGGTGGGATAGACTTCGAAGCCCGGCCATTTCTCCGTGCCTTCCTTCTTCTCCCAGCGCTCGCCGATCCTGAGGGAATACGTGAGCGGTCCCCGGTTCACGGAAACGGTGTTGCGGTTCTTCGTCCACTGGGTCAGGGTGATGCGTGCGGGCAGCTCCAGCCGCACCTTGTCGCCTTCGCGCCAGAGGCGCTCCACAACCAGCCATCCCCGGGCGTCGCGGGGAACCGGCAGAGGCACGCCGTTCACCTGGAGAGCGGGCCTTTCACACCAGCCGGGCACGCGCAGCGACAGCGGGAAACGCACCGGCTTGGGTGTGGAGACGGTGAAATGGATCACCTCGTCGAAAGGATAATTGGTGGCCTCGGTGATCTTCACGGTGGTTCCATCACCAGCCTTGGCGGTCAGTTCCCCCGGGCCGTAGAGCACGGCGGCCAGGCCGTTGTCGCGGGTGGCCATCCACTGGTACTCGGTGAAGTACGGCCATCCGAAGGCCACGTTGTGCTGGCAGCAGCGGTACTGGTGCGGGTTGTAGGAGAACATGTCGCCGCCGTTTTGCACCATGGGGGACTTGTCCACCCGGTCCAGCTGCACCTGGTTTGGGGCGGTCAGGTAGTGCAGGCCCTTCAGGTCCGGAGTCATGGATGCGGGGAACGAGTTGAAGGCCACTTCCTCCACCCGGTCGGCCCATTTGACGTCGCCGGTGATCCCGGCCAGCATCTCGCCGCTGAACATCATTTCGACGAAAGCGCAGGTTTCGGTGCCCTGCCGGGGCCCGGTGAAGCCGGGCCGCGCGTTTTCGTCGGCGCCGTACATTCCGCCGGGCACCTGACCGTAGATGCCGCGCACGGTGTCGTAGACGCGCTCGGCGGCCCGCAGGTAGCGGATATCGCGGCTCTGCTGGTAATACTGCCCGGGCTCGCGGAAGCACTCGGCGATGTTGACCACGTGCCAGGTAGGCACGTCGCCCACCCAATCGGCCGTGCGCTCATGATTGGCCCGGGCCAGTTCCAGAAGCCAGGCTTCGCCGGTGTGGTTGTAGAGCCAGTAGATGCTGTCCAGGTTGTCCCCGGCCCGCCAGTGCTGCCAGCTGGAGGGAATGAACTGCTCGAGCGGGATGGTGGTCTGCCAGCGGAAGTAGCGCAGCATGAAGTCCAGGATGCGCTTGTCGCCGGTGGCTTCGTAGCGGGCGCGCAGCGGGAACAGCATGACCATGTTGGGCCAGATATCGGGAACGCCGCGGGTGCGCTCGCCGGCCAGGTTGGTCCGGGCGCCGAAATAGCCGCTGGCCCGCTGTGAGCCGAGCACCCCGTCCAGCCAGCGGTTGGCCTCGTTCAGAATGCGCTGATCGTTGAGCAGGCAGCCGAGATTCCAGTAGCCCCGCAGCCAGTAGGGCACTTCCTCCCAGCCCGAGTGGCCCGTTCCCTCGCGATGCACCCAGGCGTTGTCCTCGATGCGGCAGAACCGGCTGATCTCGGTGAGCCGCCCGCTGAAGCCTTCGGCCATCAATTCCATCTGGCGGCGCAGGTAGCCGTGAGGACGCACGCTGCCCACGGGCAGCTTGATGAGCGGATTCGGCAGCAGGGGCGCGCGGTTGCCCGTGTAGTAGCGGTTGGCGCCGCGGGAAGGCGGCGAAACGGCCGCCTTCACGGCCCTCTCCGCCTGCCCGAACAGGGGAGGAATGCACAGGATGACGGATAACAGGAGTTTCATAGGCGATACGGAAATAACCATACCACGCCGGGTTCAGCGCACCTCGAAGCTGCCTCGCAGCCGGATCTGCTCCGAGGAACTGCCGACCATGACTTCGAAGGCGCCGGGCTCGACGCGGCGCACCATCTGCCGGTCGTACAAGGCCAGTTCGTCCGGTGTCAGCGTGAACCGCACGGTCTTCTTCTCGCCCGGCTGGAGGTCGACTTTCTGAAATCCTCTGAGTTCCTTGACGGGACGGCTGACCGAGGCGATCAGGTCGTGAATGTAGAGCTGCACGACTTCCTGGCCGGCCCGGCTGCCTGTGTTCGCCACGTCCGCGCTGACCTGCACGCTTCCCCGCGCGCCGATCTCCCGGGCGCTGAGGCTCAGGTTCGAGTATTCGAACTGCGTGTAGCTGAGCCCGTGACCGAACGCCCATAGCGGCGTGATGGGCATGTCCACGTAGTGGCGGCCGGTTTTGGACGGCATGTGGTTGTAATAGACGGGGAGCTGCCCGGAGTGGCGCGGGAAGGTAATGGGCAGGCGTCCGCTCGGGTTGTAATCGCCGAACAGCACGTCGGCCACGGCTTGGCCGCCCCGCTCCCCGCAGTTCCAGGCCTCCAGGATGGCCGGAATGTGCTCCGCGGCCCAACGGATCGAGAGCGGTCTTCCGTTCACAAGGACAAGCACGGCGGGCTTTCCCTCCGCCGCCACGGCACGCAGCAGTTCCTCCTGGCGGCCGGTCAGATCCAGACTGGCCACGTCGCTGCCCTCGCCGTCCGTGGCCCGGGGAGTCCCCATATGCCGCTCGCCCAGAACCACGATCGCCGCATCGGATTCGCGCGCTGCCTTGCGGGCCTCCGCGATCTGGTCCGGCTGCGGAGCGATCTGGTCGCAGCCGCGGACGTAGGTGACCCTGGCGTTGGGCGCCTTGGCGCGCACGCCGGCCAGCACCGTCACCACGGTGTGCAGGATCTTTCTGGATACGTAATCGCCAAGCTGCTGGCGCTGGTCGTCCGCGTTGGGACCGATCACGGCGATCGACCGGATGCTCTTGCTCAAGGGCAGCAGGTTCTGCTCGTTCCTGAGAAGAACGATGCCCTCGCGGGCCGCCTGGAGGGCCAGGTCCTGGTTCTCCCTGGTGTGATTCACGCGGACCGCTTCGTCCGGATCCACATAGGGGCGTTCAAACAGGCCCAGGCGGAACTTCTGCCGCAGGATCCGCCGCACCGCACGGTCGATGTCCCCCATGGACGCCTTGCCTTCCTCGACGCTTTCAATCAGAGACCGCATGTAGCCCGGCTCGTAGGAGATGCCGACGTCCATGCCGGCCCGCAAGACCATCTGGCCCGCTTCCTTCTGAGAAGGCGCGACACGCTCGTACACCAGCGTCCCGATCCCGCCGCCCTCGCTGAGCACGAGCCCTTCGAAGCCCAACTGTTCCCGCAGGATTTGGGTCAGGATCTTCTCCGACGCGTGCGCCGGCACGCCGTCGATCGCCGGATAGGTGGCCATCACGCCGAGCGCTCCCGCCCTGATGCCGGCGGCCCACGGCGGCAGAAAGACCTCCCAAAGCATCCGGTCGGAGACGTGCATGGCGCCGCGCTCCAGGCCTCCCGCGGGCTGGCTTTGGCCCGGGTAGTGGCACAGCCCGGCGACCACTTTATCCCTGGCGGAAACGTCGTAGCCCTGGGCGCCGCGCACGATCGACTCGGCGATCCGGGCGCAGAGATACGGGTCCTCGCTGTAGCCCTCCTCGTTGCGGCCGAGGCGCGGGTCGCGGTTCGGCTCCACCACGAGCGTGAAAAGCTGGTGGATGCCGACCGAACGCGCTTCCCGCGCGGCGGCGGCGTAGATGCGGCGCACCAGGTCCATGTTCCAGGTGCTGCCGATGGCCAGACCTTCGGGGAAGATGGTCTTGCCCGTGCACATCACGCCATGGGTGCCCTCCTCGGTCTGCAACAGGGGAATCCGCAGGCGGGTCTTCTCAATGGCGAGTTTCTGCAGCTCGTTGAAGTAGAGGGCTTGTTGGCGCGTTCCTTCCTGCAGGGCATTGTCGGCCAGGGTGAAGAAGCCGCCGGCCGGCCCGATCTCATCGGTCAGGGCGCCGAGGGTGAAGCGGCGGCAGCCCTCCTGCTTGGCCAGGGGATCGTTGCCGAGCTGCCTCAGGTACACACACGGCATGTTCATCTGCCCGACCTTTTCCGCCAGTGTCATGCGGCTTAGCAGGTCTTCGACGCGTTCCTCGACCGGACGCGACGAGTCCAGGTAGAGCGGCTTGTCCTCCGCCCGGGCGGCGCCGGGCCAGGCAAACAGGACGAGAAAAGCAGGAATGCTGATTCGTATCATGACCAACCTGCCAATCGGAGATTACGATATCACGAGCAAGGGAGGAGGAAATCCAACGTGCTGCCGCGCGGCGCCGCCGCAATCCACGATGTGATGGCTCTTCCGCTCCGCTTGAAAGTCATCCCCGGCAGGCCTTCCGGCCGGAAACCGGGCCCCGGCGCCCGGAAACCAAAGGCCGGCGCTGTACCGGCGGGTGCGGGCGAAGCGCGGCTCAACCTTCGGCGTCTACGGCGGCGATCAGGGCCTTGATGTAGCCGATTGTGTAGGCAAATCCCTGGTACCCGCGGAACTCGGCGGGCTCGGCCGGGATTTGCGGCACGTGGTCGGGCATCAGCATGCCATCGAAGCCGACCTCTTTGTAGACGCGGCAGGCTTTCAGCATGTCTACGTCCCCTTCATCGATGAACGTCTCGCGGAAATTCCCCCGCGTTCCCGTGATGTTGCGGAAGTGCACGCTGATGATCCTGCCCTGCCGGCCGAAGTGGCGTATCACGTCGTAAATCTGTTCGCCCGGCTTCTCCAGCATCTCGCCCACCGTCCCCTGACAGAAGTGATAGCAGTGATACTTGCTCGGCACCAGGTCCAGAAAGCGTTGCAGGTTCCTGGGCGTGGTGAGCGCCCGGTGGATTCCACGAAACGATCTCCCGTATGGCATCGACGGATCGTGCGGATGGCTGCCCATTCTCACCTTGTGCTCTTCCGCCACCGGAATCACCCGCTTCAGGAAGTAGGCAGCGCGCTCGAAGTACTGCTCTTCCGTCAGCGGACCCACGTCGGTCAGCGGAGGTTCCTGTTTGGCCTCCTCGTAAACGAAAGCGGTGCCAAGTGAACCTCCGCGGCCGGGTTTGAGGCCGGTCCGCGGCACGCCGATCAGAGCGTTCAGGTAATACTGCAGCGTCGGGATCCCGGCCTTGGCGACTGAGCGAATCAGCTCGCAAACCCTGTCGATCTCCCGGTCTCGTTCCGGGCTCTTGGCCCTGATGATATTGCGAAAGGTATCGCTCAGCGGGCAGAGGATCTGCTCGACATGGATGCCGAACTTCTCGGTGCGCTCGCGCAACCGGATCATGCTGTCGGCGGTCCAGCTGTCATCGATCTCCCTGGGCAGTGTCTTGACGACGTGATTCACGCCGAGTGCAGCCAGGACCGCCAGTTTGTCATCGGAGTAAGCGTCCGGTCCGCGCTGGCCGGGCCACTGCTGGACGCCGACCTTCATTAACGCCCGCCGGCGGGTTTTTCCTTTCGGCTGCGGCGCCGTGGCGTCTGCCCGCCCCATTGCCAGCGCGCCGAGCCCCCCGCCTTGCACAAAGTCTCTTCGGTTCATTTCTTTACTCTCCATTCGCTGCGATCGCGTCTTTGCGCCCCGGATCGTCTCGCGGCCGCCCGACGCTCCGGAGCCTGGGCGTC
>JADZAF010000130.1 GCA_020852755.1 Bryobacterales bacterium | reverse complement strand
TCCTGGCCGCGGGCGTGCGGCTGCTGGAGGCAGTAACCAAGGACCAGGAGTTGGGCCGTCTGCTGGATGCGCAGGGCTGCGTGATCGAGCGCTGCCTGGCTCCGTGCGACGGCCGTGTCGCGCTGGTGCACGCCTGCCCCATGGTACGGGCCGGCGAGCCGCTGTTCCTGATTACGGGGGAGCGGTGCGCGCAATGAATTGATGCCCGCGGCAACTGCGAGGCCGCGGGGGCGCTGCCGGTAATGCAGCCGCTCCCTGAGGCCGCGGCCCGGGTGGCATGGACTGCCGTTTCCGGCGCGAACGCGGAGCAGGCTCCGCTCATTGATCCGGGCGCGATACTATCGACTGCATGGACAACCGCATCGATCTCCCGCCGGAGGAACTGCGCCGGCTGGGATGCGCCGCCGTGGAACTGATGGCGCGCTACCTGGAGAACCTGCCGCGGAGCCGCATCATGCCGGACAGCACAGCGGCGCGAATCCGGGCAGCGGTGGAGGAGCCGCTGCCGGAATCCGGCGCCGATCCGGCGGCGCTGCTGGAAACGGTTGAGAACGTCATCCTGCCGCTGAGCCGCCAGAACGGACACCCGCGCTTTTTCGGCTACGTGGCCTCGCCGGGCACGGCCATCACGGCCATCGGCGACCTGCTCGCCTCCACGCTGAATGCCAACGTCACCTCCTGGCGTTCGGCGCCGGCGGCCACCGAACTCGAGCACGTGGCCGTCAACTGGGTGAAGGAGATTCTGGGCTGCGGGCCCGAGTGGGTGGGTCTTTTCGTCAGCGGCGGCTCCATGGCCAACTTCGCGGGACTGGCGGCCATGCGCAACGCCAAGGCAGCGGGGGATGTGAACCGGTCGGGCCTGCGGTCCGGCCCGGCCCTGCGGATCTACATATCCGAGGAAGGTCATTATTCCATACGCAAAGCGGCGGGGCTGCTGGGCATCGGGCGGGAAAACGTGCAGTTCGTCCAAACCGACGCGCGGTTCCGGATGGACCTCGCACACCTGCGGGAGCGCGTGGAGCAGGACCGGCGCGAGGGGCATTCTCCGGCCTGCGTCGTGGTGAATGCCGGCGCGGTGGGCACGGGCGCCTTCGACCCGCTGCCCGAGATCGCCGGCTTCGCCCGGGAGCGCAACCTGTGGGTACACGTGGACGGGGCGTACGGCGGGTTCGCCGCCCTGGCGCCCTCGGCGCGCCGCTTCTTCCGGGGAATCGCGGAGGCCGACTCGGTTGCGCTCGATCCGCACAAGTGGCTCTACACGTCCATGGGCTGCGGGTGCGTGCTCTACCGCGATCCGGCGGCTGCCCGCGCGACTTTCGCCCACCAGGCCGACTATACCCGCGTGGTCGGCTGGGAGCGCGACGAAGCCTTCGCCTTCTGGGATTTCGGGCCGGAACTCTCCCGCCGGTTCCGCGCCCTCAGCGTCTGGCTTCAGCTCAAGCATCACGGAACGAAAGCCCTGGGCGAGGCCATCGAACACAACATGGCCTGCGCTCGCTACCTGCGGAAGCTGGTGGAAGCCTCGGCTGATTTCGAGATGATGGCGCCGGTGGAGCTTTCGATCTTCTGCTTCCGGTACGCGCCCGCCGGCTTCACCGGCGATCTGGACGCGCTGAACGAGCGGATCCTGTTCGAATTGCAGAGGGACGGCAGCAGCTATCTCTCGAACGCCCGCCTGCGCGGCCGCTTCGCGCTGCGCGGCTGCGTGTTGAACTACCGGACCACCGAGCGCGACATGGAGATCCTGCTTGATGACGTGCGCCGCGCCGCGCGCACCGTGATGGAGGACGGACGATGAAACATGCACTGCTTCTGCTCTCGATCGGCCTGCTCACCGCGCCGGTCCGCGCGCAGACCGCGCCGCTGCACCTTCTGGAGATCCGCCGCATCTGGGACCAGGGGCGGCACAACGCCTTCACCGATCTGCTGCGGCGCCAGAACCGCTGGTGGTGCGTGTTCCGCGAAGCGTCCGGCCACGTCACCATGGACGGGGCGGTCCGCGTGCTCTCCTCGCCCGACGGGGTCCGGTGGAACTCCACGGCGCTGCTGCGCTCGGCGAAGGAGGACCTGCGCGATCCCAAGCTCAGCATCGCGCCCGACGGCCGCCTGATGCTGCTGGCCGCGGGCGCCACCCATCCGCCCGACGGCCCCACCCGCCAGTCCTACGTGTGGTTTTCCAGGGATGGAAAAGACTGGGGCACGCCCGCGCCGGTGGGCGACTACAACTACTGGCTGTGGCGCGTCGCCTGGCATGAAGGTACGGCTTACGGCATGGGCTATCATTACGTGCCGCCCAAGGACCTGCGTTTCTATCGCAGCCGGGACGGCGTAAAATTCACCGCCGAGCCGCAGCCGCTGCTGACCGAGCACTGGCCGAACGAGACATCGATGATCTTTCTTCCCGATGGGACCGGCCTGGCCCTGGTCCGCCGCGAGCAGGGCCCCGCGACCGGGCTGTTGGGGATCTCCAGGCCGCCGTACCGGCAGTGGGAGTGGAAGGACCTGGGCCGGAGGATCGGCGGTCCCCACCTGGTGCGTCTGCCCGACGGCCGCCTGCTGGCCGCGGTCCGGCTGTACGACGGACGGGTGCGGACTTCGCTCTGCTGGCTGGATCCGGAGTCCGGCAGGCTGGACGAGGCGCTGGTGCTGCCCTCGGCCGGAGACACCAGTTACGCCGGCCTGGTCTTTCACGAAGGCCTGCTCTGGATCAGTTACTACTCCTCGCACGAGGGAAAGACTTCCATCTATCTCGCCAAGGTGCAGGCGCCGGCCGTGCAGAGCAAGACCGCGGCGGTCGATATCGGCTCCCGGCGCGAGTTGATGGTGGACGATTTCCTGGTGGAGCGCTTCGGCGGCGAGGCTCGTCTGCGCTTGCACCGGCCGGCGCCGCGGGAGGCGGTCTTCGTGATGGACCAGCCCTGGGAAGGCTGCATGGGCGGCTACCCCACCGTGATCGATGCCGGGGGGCGGTTCCGTCTCTACTATCGCGGCTGGCAGATCGACCTCAAGCGTTTCGACGGGGCCCGGGCATCGCGCCCGGTCACCGTCTGCCTGGCCGAGAGCGCCGACGGCGTTCGCTGGGAGCGAGTGGCGGTCAACCGTTTCGAGTACAACGGGAACCGGAACAACAACATTGTCTGGATGGGCGAGGGCGAGGACCTGGCCGGCATGCACGGGTTCGCGCCGTTCATCGACGCCAATCCGGCATGCCCGCCGGAAAAGAAGTGGAAAGCGGTGGGCGGCGGATGGTCGCATCCCGGCAAAGGCCTGTACCTGATGACCTCCCCCGACGGGGTGCGCTGGTCGCTCGATCCGGGCAAGCCGTTTCTTCCGGGTTTCGCTCACGATTCCCACAACACCGTGCTGTGGAGCAGCCAGGAGGGATGCTACCGGGCCTACTTCCGGCACTTCACGCCCGCAAAGGTTCGTTCGATCCTGACCGCAACCTCGCCGGACCTGGTCCACTGGAGCGAGGCCGTTCCGCTTTCCTACCCTGGCGTTCCCGAGGAGCCGCTGTACGTGAACAACGTCTTCCCGTACTACCGCGCTCCGCACATCCTGCTGGGCTTCCCGGCCCGGTATGTCGAGCGCCAGTGGTCGCCCTCCATGGAAGCGCTGCCCGAACTGGACCACCGCCGCCTGCGGGCCAAGCTCAGCCAGCGCTACGGAACGGCGTTGACCGATTCGGAGTTCATGTCCAGCCGCGATCGGGTCAACTTCCGGCGCTGGAGCGAGGCCTTCATCCGGCCCGGCCTGCGCGCCGAGGGCAACTGGACATACGGCGACAACTACCTGGCCTGGGGCATGCTGGAGACTGCATCCGCTCTGCCGGGAGGCGGCAGGGAACTGTCGTTTTACGCGACGGAGGGCTACTGGCGCGGGGAAAGCACCGCCCTGCGCCGCTACACACTGCGGATGGACGGCTTTGTGTCCGCTTCCGCGCCATTGCGCGGCGGCGAGTTCGTCACCAAGCCGCTGCTGTTTTCCGGTAAGCGGCTTTCACTCAACGTGTCGACTTCCGCGGCCGGCAACGTCCGAGTAGAACTGCAGGACGCGGCGGGACAGCCCCTGAGCGGCTTCGCCTTGCGGGACTGCTGGGAAATCATCGGCGATACGCTGGACTACACCGTGCGCTGGAAGGGCGGCAGCGACCTGAGTGCGCTGGCGGGCCGGGCCGTCCGGCTGCGCGTGGTGCTGCGCGATGCCGATCTGTACAGTTTCCAGTTTCCGGGGGAGCGTTAGGCCGGAGCGCTTCCCTGCAGCGCCGGGGCGCTCCCGCGGTCACGGTTTGGGTTTCGAATGCAGACAGAACAGGCCGCCCGGAACCTCTCCCCCGCGTGAGGCGACCGGCGAGCGGACGAAACGCTGCGCGCGCGTTTTCCGGACGCGGCGCCCGGGCAGGTCGCCCCGCACCCCTGACGCCGCCCTGCAGTATCATGTTCGGCTTGGAATCCCGAGAGGAGACGATTCCCATGCACAGACTTTCCCGCCGTCACGTGCTTGCGGCCCTTGGCGCCTCGGCCGCCGCCCGGCTGCTGGAACCGGTGCGGGCCCTGGCCCAGGGTGTGAAACCCGTCCGGATCACCAGGATCGAAGGTTTTCCCATCCAGATTCCGATCCCGGCCGAGGAAGCGGCCACGGGGAAGATCCACCGCTACGGCGTGGTGCGGGTGGAAACCGACGCCGGCGTGCGCGGCTATTCCTTCGCGGGCTACGCGCGCGGGCTGGAGCAGACCCTGTTCCGCGACCTGGCGGGCAAGGACCTGTTCGCGCTCAACGACCATCTCAAAGCCGGCCTGGGGCAGGCGGGCGGAGTCGAGCACGCCATCTGGGACGCCATCGGCAAGATCGCGCGCCAGCCCGTTTACCGCCTTCTGGGCGGCTCGCAAACCCGCGTCAAGGCCTACCTCACCTGCGTATGGGGAGGCATGTGGGGCGGCAAGCGCGGCGGCGTGGAGTATAAAGCCGACCAGTCCAACGTGCCCTACGCCGCGCAGGCGGAGATGGCCCTGCGCGCCAAACGGGCCGGTTTCAAGGGAATGAAGATCCGGGCCTGGCGCCCGCGCCCCACCGACGATGCGGAGGCCTGCGGGGAGATCCGCGCGGCGGTGGGTCCGGACTTCGCCATCATGTTCGACCGGACCGCGCACCTTCCGGAGTCGGCCGGGCAGAAAGTGTGGGACTACGAGACCGGCCTGCGGGTGGCCCGGGCCCTGGAGAAGCACAACGCCTACTGGCTGGAGGAGCCGTACGGGCGGAACGACTTCTATTCCCACGCGCGGCTGGCGCGCGATGTCGAGATCCCCATCACCGGCGGGGAGGGCTATGTCGGGCTGGATCCGTTCCGGGAGGCGCTCATGCAGGATGCCTACGACGTTCTGCAGCCGGACGGTGTGACGGTGGGCGGCATCCTGCAGGCGTGCAAGGTCAAGGCCATGGCGGAGGGTTTCCATACGCCGGTGATTCTGCACGGCACCATGGGCTTGAACCTGGCCGGCTGGCTCCAGGCCGATGCGGTGATCGGGGCGGAGTGGCAGGAACTGGGCCTGATCATCCCCCCGCTGCTGCCGGAAGAGGAGTGGAGCCCGGCGCTGAAGGTGCTGAACAGCAAGACGGTCTTCGAGGTCAGCGGCGGCTACCTGCACGTGCCCCAGGGCCCCGGCCTGGGTCTGGACGTGAACGAAGAGGCGATCGAGCAGTACCGCGTGCGGGCCTGAGCCCGCTTCAGAGCGGCCGGCTGTTCAGTACCTTGAGCGCGTTGCCGCGGTAGATGCGCTCCAGAACGGCATCCGGCAGCTCGAGTCCGTAGTAGGGCCACCAGACGCGGCCGGGGAGAAACTCGTCGGCGGTCTCCAACAGCCGCCACCAGGCCTGGTACATCGCCTGGTCGCGTCCCATGTCGGTGCCGAACAGCACCCGGTCCCGGTATCGCTCCAGGAACCGGCGGGCGGCACGCGGCTGGCGGCCGATCTCGTAATCGCGAGCGGAGAGATCCAGGTACAAGTTCGGATACCGGTCCAGCACCTTGCCGAGCGCGGCCAGATCGTGTGCCTGGTTGCTGAAGTGGCACAAGATAAAGGTAGTGCCGGGTTGCGCGGCCAGCAGGCGGTCGCGTTTGGCGAGCAATTCCTCGAAGGACGGCACGTCCTTGCCGTACAGGTTGAAGTGCTGGAAGTCGGGCGTGCGCTCCTGGCGCGGGCCCAGCGGCTGCCAGCAGGAGGGGTGGTCGGCGATGTGCAGATTCACGGGCAGGCGCAGCTCCGCGCACTTCTTCCAGAACGGATCCAGGCGCGGGTCGTCGGGATGCAGGCGTTCGGCCCGGGGCAGGCCGGTCTTGCTTTGCAGGCCCCAGCCCTTGTCGGAGAGTTCTCCCACGCCGCGCGCGCCCAGCTTGTAGCAGCGCTCCAGTTCGGCCACCGCGCGCCGGGGGTAGTCCGGCTGGTCGATGCCGCCGGTGTCCAGGCCGCAGTAGAGCTGGAAGCGATCGGGGTGCGTCTTCAGGAACAGGGCTGCCTGCCGGTCGAAGGACGCTCCCGTTCCCGCGAAGACCACCGACTTCCCGACGCCCACCGCGTCCATGGTGCGCACCCAGGCCTCCACGTCGTCCGGCGTGCGGATCCCGTTCATGGAGCCATGAGTGTGGACGTCGATGACCGGAAAGCGCGCCTTCTGGATCGCGGTTCTCGGAATCACCAGGGAGGAGTCCGGCCGGTAGTCCTTGAGCAGGATCGAATCCATGGGACCGGCCTGGACCTGGACGCCGTACTTGGCGGTATTCGCCGGTTGGGGCCTGGAACAGGACAGGAGCAGCCCGGCCGCCAGCGCAACGGGGAAAACGCGATGCGGGTTGCAGTTCATCTGGAACTACGATATCACCAGACCGCGCTGGTTCCGGCCGCCTCCGGAAAGCCAAACTCTTTTGGACGGACCGGCCCGGCTGGTGTATGCTCGGACGTATCCGGGAGTAGCAGAACGGAAATTCTTGAGTTGGAGGTGAAACCGTGAACGGTTCCCCCATGACGCGGCGCGAGGCGCTGAAAGCCGCGTCCTTCACGATCCTGCCGGCCGGGCTGGCGCGCGGCTACGCGGCGAACAACAGGCTGAATATCGGCATCATCGGGCTGGCCGGCATGGGCGCGCTGGACGCCCGGCCGCTGCACGAGATGGGCGAGAACATCGCCGCCCTGTGCGACGTCGACACCGAGTTCGTGGAGATGCGCGCCAAGGAGTACCCCAAGGCCCGCAAGTATACCGATTTCCGCCGGATGATCGAGAAGGAGAAGCTGGACGGGGTGGTGGTGGCCACGCCGGACCAGAGCCACGCCTATATCAGCGTGTTCGCCATGCGGCACGGCCTGCACGTTTATTGCGAAAAGCCGCTCACCCAAACCGTGCACGAGGCCCGGATCATGGCCCGGGTGGCGGCCGAAACCAAACGGACCACTCAGATGGGCACCCAGTCCAGCGCCGACGCGCGCAACATGCGGACGGTCGAACTGATCCAGTCCGGCGCCCTGGGCGACATCACCGAGGTGCACGTGGCCACCGACCGGCCGATCTGGCCGCAAGGCTACGACCGCCTGCCCGGCGAGGATCCCATCCCCTCCACGCTCAACTGGGACCTGTGGCTCGGCCCGGCGCCGTACCGTCCCTACAAGCACCGCTATCCGGAAGGGCACATGGTGTACGGACCGGAGAAAAAGAAGCAGTCGGAGTTCGAGATCGCCGGCCTGAGCCCCGTTCCGCCGCGCGGTGTGGTCTATCACCCGTTCGTCTGGAGAGGATTCACGGATTTCGGCAGCGGGGCGCTGGGCGACATCGCGCCGCACGCGCTGAACGTCGTCTTCTGGGCTCTGGATCTGGGAGCCCCATCCGCCGTCGAGGTCATCGAGACCTCCGGCATGAAGCGGGACATGTACCCGGACTGGACGGTGCTGCGCTTCGACTGGGCGGCCCGGGGCGCGCATCCGCCGTTTTCGATCTATTGGTACGACGGCGGCAAGCAGGTGCCCAAGGAGGTCAGCGGCGGCAAGGGCGGCATGATCTGGATCGGCACCAAGGGCAGCCTGCCGGCGGGCCGCGGACCCTTCCTGGGTCAGAAGACCGAGCCCTACCCGCAGCCCGAGCCGAGGCAGTGGAACCGGGAATCGGTGCACAAGGACTGGGTTGCGGCGGTGAAGGCGGGCAAGCCGGCGCCCTGCCACTTCGGCTACGCCGGCCCGTTCACCGAGGCCTACCAGCTGGGCAACATCGCCCTGAAAGTCGGGCACCGCATCGAATGGGATCCGCTGGCGTTCCGCATTACCAATTGCCGGGAAGCCAACCAGTACCTGACCAGGGAATACCGGCGCGGATGGGACATGAAGGAAATCGCCGGCAAGGCGTTTGACGTCTGAGCGAAAGACGGCAGGGAGGCAGATCCATGCAGTATTCACGACGCGATTTTTCCAAACTGGTCGCGGTTTCCCCGCTGGCGGCGCAATCCTCCGCCGCGGCCCGCATGCCGGTGCGCCGGCTCGGCAGGATCGGATTCCAGGCCGGCATCCTGGGCTGGGGCGCCCAGCATGTGGGCCAGATGCCAGCCGAACAATCGGTGGTGGACCGCATTGTCGCCGAAGCCCTGGAGGGCGGGGTGAACTACATCGACACGGCGCCCAACTACGGCATCTCGGAGGACCTGCTGGGCCGCGCGCTCAAGGGCCGGCGCGACCGCGTGTTCCTCTCCACCAAGATCGAGACCCGCACGCGGGCAGACGCCATGGAGCAGGTGCGTAACAGCCTGCGCCGCCTGCAGACCGATCACCTGGATTGCGTGCAGTTCCACAACCTGGGCCGGACGGACCGTTTTCCGGACATCGACTCGGTGCTGTCCCGCGACGGCGCCATGGCCGCGCTGATGGAGGCCAGGAAGCAGGGCATGACGCGCTACCTGGGATGTACCACCCATACCAACGCCCCGCGCATTCTCAAGGTTCTCGGCGAGGTCGAAATCGACGCCATGACCTGCGTACTCAACTTCGTCGACCGGCACATCTACAAGCTCGAGGAGAGCCTGCTGCCGGAGGCCCGGCGCCGGAACATCCCGGTGATCGCCATGAAGGCTCTGGGCGGGCCCAGGAAGCCGGCCGGCGCGCGGCTGGAATCGCCCGAGGATTTCCGGCAGGCGCTGCGCTACGTCTGGAGCCTGCCGGGCGTGGCGGTGGCGATTGTGGGTTTCCGGAGTCCCGAGGAGCTTCGCCCGGGCCTGGCTGCCGCCTGGGAGTTCAAGCCGCTCACGTCCATGGAGATGAACGCGCTGATGGAGCGGGGCAGGACTCTGGCCGCCGAGTGGGGTCCCACGCGCGGAGCGGTAATCGCCTGATGTCTCGCGCCCGCCTGCTCGCCGCCCTGCTGCTGGCCTGCCCGCTGTTTTCCCAGGCTCCGGTCCGCGGCAATGTGGTTTCCCCGGAAGTGCATTCCGATGGCCGGGTCACCTTCCGGATTCGCGCGCCCAAGGCCTCTGAAGTGACCTTCTTCGGGGACTGGATGCCGGTGAATACCAAGGAGAAGATGACCCGGGACGGGGAAGGGGTCTGGAGCGTGACCCTGGGGCCGCTGCCGCCCAGCATCTACCTCTACACTTTCACGCTGGACGGGGTCACCATCGCGGACCCCGTGAACCCGCGGGTCAAGCTGCGCTCGCAGACCTCGGCCAGCCTGGTGGAAGTGCCGGCCAGTCCCCCGGCGCTCTGGCAGGCGCGGAACGTGCCGCACGGCTCGGTGGAGATCAACTGGCACCATCCGGCGGTGCTGGGCGGCGAACCCCGCTGGGTGTGGGTCTATACTCCGCCGGGATACGAGCGGGAGCGTTCCCGCCGCTATCCGGTGCTGTACCTGTTGCACGGCTCCAACGACACCGCCGGCGGATGGACGCTGGCCGGCCATGCCAACTTCATCCTCGACAACCTGCTGGCTGAGAAGAGAGCCGTGCCCATGATCGTGGTAATGCCCTACGGCCACGCGGTTCCCTATGACGCGCCCCGTGAGAAGCAGGCCGAGAACGCGGCGCTGTTTGAGGAGTACCTGCTCAAGGACGTGTTGCCGTGGATGGAGGCGAAGTACAGGGTGGCGCGCGGCCGCGAGAACCGCGCCGTGGCCGGGCTTTCCATGGGGGGAGGCCAGTCCATACGGATCGGCTTCGGGCGCCTCGACCTGTTCTCCGCGCTGGGAGCGTTCAGCGCGGCGGTGCCGGCCGATTTCGACTCCCGCTTCCAGGAGGTGCTGCGGGATGCGGAGGGCGTCAACCGGAAGCTGAAGGTCCTCTGGATCGGCTGCGGGCGTGACGATTTTCTTTTCGAGCGCAACCGGAAGCTCATCGAACGCCTGGAGGCGCTGCGCATCCGCCATACCTTCCGGGCGACCGAAGGCGCCCACACGTACACGGTCTGGCGGCAGTACCTGGGCGAGTTCGCACCCCTGCTGTTCCATTAGGAGGCGCAGTCATGCATGGCAGCCGTACGTTTCTTTTCCTGGTGTCCGCTTTTTCGCTGGCGGTGTTCCTGCGCTTGCCCGCAGGGGCTCAGCACGTGATACGGGTTTCGCCCGCCACGATTCAATGGGGCTACTACGCCGCCGGAGCGAAGCCGGTGCTGACCGTGAAGTCCGGCGAGGTGGTGACCATGGACACCGTGGTGGGAATCCCGGCCATGCTGGAGGAACTGGGCGCGCCCGCCGACGAGCCTTTGCTCGAAATGAAGGAACTGTACGCCAAGGTGAAAGACAGGGGGCCGGGGCCGCATTTCCTGACAGGGCCGGTTGCCGTCGAAGGAGCGTTGCCGGGTGACGTGCTCGAAGTTGCGATCCTGGACGTGAAGCTGCGCTCGCCGTACGGGTGGATGTCGATCGAGCCGGGCGCCGGCAC
The DNA here is from genome assembly GCA_020852755.1 of Bryobacterales bacterium. Taxonomy (GTDB): domain Bacteria; phylum Acidobacteriota; class Terriglobia; order Bryobacterales; family Bryobacteraceae; genus JADZAF01. The sequence goes on along the minus strand of JADZAF010000130.1, from coordinate 6,107 downwards.
GCTGCCGGAGGACTTCCCTTACCTCAGGAAGAAGCTGGTGCGCCTGGACCGGAGCCGCATGACGGCGGAGTTCGCCCCTGGCATCCGGATCCCCTTGCAGCCGTTCTTTGGAAGCATGGGGCTGGCTCCGCCGTCCGGGCGGCTGGGCAGCGGGCCGCCGAGCTACAACGCCGGCAACATCGACAACCGGCAACTGGTGGCGGGGACGACCCTCTATATTCCGGTGCACGTGCCGGGAGGCCTGTTTGCGGCGGGCGACGGGCACGCGGCCCAAGGCGACGGCGAGGTCTGCGTAACGGCGCTGGAAACCAATCTCACCGGTGTCTTCCGGTTCACGGTGCGTAAGGACATGAAGCTGCGCTGGCCGCGCGCCGAGTCCCCCACTCACGTCATCACCATGGGCCTGGACCGCAGCCTGGAGGAGGCCGTCCGCCGCGCGACCCGCGAGATGATCGACTACCTGACCGCGGAACGGGGCCTCTCCGCGGACGACGCCTACATGCTGACCAGCGCGGCGGTGGACCTGCGGATCACTCAGGTGGTGGACGGAGTCAAGGGCGTCCACGCCATGCTGCCCAAGGCGCTCTTCACGCGCTAGAGCTGGAAAGAGCTGGACGGCAAGCGGGGCGCCGGCCGGCGTTCAGCGCCGGCCCAGGAAATTCCCCAGGAATCCCACAATGTCGTCGGCGGCCGATCCGCTTCGGTTCTGATCGAGCAGGGACGCCAGGAGACCTCCGCCGCCCTCCGGAGCCGACGAGGCCTGCCGGCTCAAGCCGCCCATCACCATGGTCGCCACCACGGGGAGCATCTTTTTGAGAATGTCCACGCCGATGCCGGTCTGCTCGGCGGCTTGGCCGGCGACGGCCCGGCTCACGTCCTTGCTGCCCAGAATGTGACCCAGGATCGCGTTGCCATCCTGAAGGGTGGCTTCCTGTCCCAGCAGTTCAGGGTTCTCGAGGTACTGGGCGTGATTGCCGCGGGTCAGCGCGCCGAGCAGGGCCTCCATGCCGCCTTCCTGGGCTGTGTTGCGCTGCAACCCGGCCATCAGCGCAGGTACGAGCTGGCCCAGGGCGTTACCGGCCTGGTCGCCGGACAAGCCGAACCTCTGGCCGACCTGCTGCATGGCTCCTCCGCCTGCCGCGTTCATCAACAGGTCCAGAATCGGATTCATACTGTCTCTCCTTTCAGGCGGTGGGTTCCGGGAATGATCTCGGAATCGACCGGCCAGCGCGGGGACGGCCTTTCGAAGGCATTCCACTTCCACGCTGGTTCCCGAACGAGTGTAGCAACGGGAGCGGTGTCGAGGTCAACCCCATTCGCCCGGACCGGGCTCGTCAGGCACATCTCATTCCGGGCAGAGAGTACCCAGGTACTTCAACCACTCTTCCAATTCGCGGACGGGAGGCAGGCGGTGGGAAGCGCCGGCGTGAGCGGCGTGAAAGATCTGGCCGTAGCGGTCGGCTACCATCACGGACGCGGAGCCGGGGCCGGCCAACTGCCGTCCGGGGTCGCTCAATACATGTCCGAAAGGGACCGTCAGCCGGCTGGCCTCTTCGGGCGGGCCGGGTACGGCGACCAGCAGCCGCGCCTCCCACACATCGAACTCGCCGGAGGATGAGGCCAGTGCTTGCAGGTACTCCCGACAGCCGGGGCAAGCGGCGGAGTGCACGGCCACCAGCACGCTTGTTTTACCGGCCAGCGGACGCAGCTTGACCGGGAGTCCGGACGGGACCGCGGTCAGCTGGATGTCCGGAAGGAAACCGGCGATTTCCAGATGGGCCTCCGCAGATATCATCACTCCCCCCTACCTCCAGTCTACTGCCGTCGCCGGCGTTGCTGTTTTCGGGGGTGAGAGACCGGCGGCATGAAGGTGCGGAAAGCCCGCACCGCCATCGTGCCTGGCGGCGCGCACCGGGCCTCCGCGCCAGGGGAGCACCAGTGACGGGGCAGGCGAAACCTTGTCGGGTTCCGAGAAGCGCCGGTGCAGGAAATCCGGACGGCGCCGGCGTTGCTGTTTTCGGGGGTGAGAGACCGGCCGGCGGCATGAAGGTGCGGAAAGCCCGCACCGCCATCGTGCCTGACGGGGCGCACCGGGCCTCCGCGCTAGGGGAGCACCAGTGACGGGGCAGGCGAAACCTTGTCGGGTTCCGGGAACTGCCGTTGCAGGAAACCAAGAAAAGCCCGGCCGCGCTTACGTCCGTTGTTGCGCTGCAGTTCGAGGCGCTGCAGGAAGGCGAAGATGCCCAACAACTCCGCGTCGCGGATCCGGCCCAGCGCGCCGTGCCGCGCCGGTTCCCTGCGGATCTGGTCGATCAACTCCTGAACCGCGCCGTAGATGAAGCCCGCCACGGGATTGGCCGGGCGGCTGTCGTAATACAGGCCGCTCTCCCGGGTGCGGTACGTCCGCACCAGCGCGTCCAATGCATCCCGTACGTCCTGGTCCGCCGCGCCGCCGGCCTGCAGCGAGGCGCGCAGCAGGGCGGCCGCCAGAAAGGTGAGAGACGGCTCGTGGTCGCGCAGGAACTGGTCGCTGATCCGGATGTCCTGGTTCGGAAGCCGGTCCGGGTCGAGCGGAGGGATGCGCTCGTGCGTATGAGCGTCCTGCAGGTACTCGCACTCCAGCGGGCAATCCACCGACACTTCGCGCTCGGAGCCGCAGCAGAGTGTGCAGATATCACCTCTCACTCCCGGGCAGAAACGGCGCGGGCGCCGGGCTTGGCAGATCTTGCAGGACATCGATCCCAGTATATCGTGCCCCTTCGCGGCCGCTCTCACGCGCCCTGCGGATAGCTGCCCAGAACCCGCAGAAAATCGGCCAGTTCGCGCAGATGGCCCAGGGCGTTGCGAGCCGCCGGATCGTCCACGTGGCCGCTGAAATCCACGTAGAAGAGATACTCCCAGGGCTTGCCGCGCAGGGGCCGGGATTCGATCTTGGACAGGTTCAGATCGCGCAGGGCGAAGGCGCTGAGCGAGCGAAACAGGGCGCCGGGAACGTTTCTGGTGGAGAAGACCAGGGAGGTCTTCCATTGCCTGGCGGAATCCCGCCGGGCGGCGCTGCGGCGCGTCCACTCGGGGCGGCGCAGCAGGAAGAAGCGGGTGAAGTTGCGCCGGTCGTCCTCGATCGAACGCCGCAGGATGCGGGCCCCGTAGATGTCGGCGGCCACCGAGGAGGCGATCGCGGCGGCATCGGTCAGGCGCTCCTCCATGATCATCTTCACGCTGCCCGCGGTGTCGTAGAACGGCACCCGCTCGATGCCGGGGTGCCGGGCGAAGAACACGGTGCACTGGTTCAGCGCCACCGGGTGCGAGTAGACCCTGCGCACGGCGGAGAAGCGCGCGGAGGGCAGCGCGATCAGGTTGTGCACGATGCGCACGTGGGTTTCGGCGACGATAGGCAATTCGTACTTGAGAAGATGGTCATAGTTCTCATGTACTGAACCGGCTAGTGTGTTCTCGATGGGGATCACGGCGGCGCTGGCGCGCCCCTTCTCGAGAGCCAGGAAGACGTCCTCGAAACGCGGACAGGGCAGCACGTCCGCACCTTCGCCCAGCAGGTTCCGTACCGCCACCTCGCTGAAGGCGCCTCGCTCGCCTTGAAACGCGGCCAACTCCCGCCGGCTCCGTCCGGCCTGCTTCTTTCCGCCTGTCTTCACGCTCCCTCCCACCGCCGGGCTTCCGGGGCCGGCGTGCCCAGCAAATCCAGAACGCGGTCTACGCTCGCATCCACAAGGTCGTCCACCGAGCGGGGCCCGCCGTAGAAAGCGGGCACCGGCGGCGCCAGGATGGCGCCCATCTCGGCCAGGGAGACCATAGTGCGCAGGTGGCCCAGGTGGAGAGGGCTCTCCCGCACCATCAGAATCAGCTTGCGCCGCTCCTTCAGGGTGACGTCGGCCGCCCGGACGAGGAGGTTGGAACTGATGCCCGCGGCGATGGCCGACATGCTGTGGATGGAGCAGGGGGCGATGACCATCCCGTCGGTCGGGAACGAGCCGCTGGCCAGGCGGCAACCGATGTCTTCCACCGGGTACCAGTGGTGCGCCAGGGCCTTCAGGTCGGCCGCTTTCCTGCCGGTTTCCAGGTAGAGGGTGCGCTCGCCGGAGCGCGTCACCACCAGATGGATCTCCACCGCTGGGTTCCGGCGGAATTTCTCGAGCAGCCGGACCCCGTAAATGGAGCCGCTAGCGCCTGAGATCCCTAGGACGATTGTCAAAAAGGGCCTCCCCTCGCGAAGTCTGTTCTGAATTCAGAACAGATTTGCAGATTCTCATTGCCGTTTTCCTTGCCGGCCCGCTATAATCCGCTTCTGCACCCATTACACTGCGGCGGCGCCCGGCCGGCCGCGCTGCGGGCCGCGAACGCCGCTGCGAGAGGATCATAGCATGGAGGGCGCCGGGTGGAAACTGAAGCGGGCCCGCGAGCGCTTGAACCTGCGCTACCGGGATGTGGAAGACGCCAGCCTGCGGATCGCCGGCCGGCATAACAACGCGCAGTTCGCGATCGCGCTCAGCCGTCTTGCCGACATCGAGAACAAGGGGATCCTTCCCACCATCTACCGTCTGTATTCGCTCTGCGCGATCTACCGGCTGGATCTCATGGAAGTGCTGGAGTGGTACGGCATCGACCTTTCGGGCCTGCCGTCCGACGCGGCCAGCATCGAGATCGAGTGCTCGCACGTGATCCGGTTCGCCCCGCGGGGCGAGATCCGCCTGCCCGTGGCGGTGGACTCCGGCATCGATCTTCGCAAGAGCACGTTTTTGAGCCACACCATCCGGCGCTGGGGCAAACTGCCGGCCTCGCTGCTCGACAGCCTCGATCTGAAGAACCACCGCTATGCCTTCATCGGGTGCGAGGACTGGACGATGTATCCGCTGATTGAGCCGGGCAGTTTTGTGCTGATCGACGAGAACCGCCGCAAAATCGCCAATTCGGGATGGAGCAGCGAGTTCGACCGTCCCATATACTTCTTCGAACATCGCCAGGGATACGCCTGCGGATGGTGCACTCTGGCGGGTTCCCAGCTGGTTCTGCAGCCCCACCCCGCCTCGCATTGTCTCCCCCAGGTCTTCTCCTATCCGGCGCAGATCGACGTGATCGGACAGGTTACCGGGGTGGCGATGCGTCTGGGTCCGGGGAAGCGGCGCCGTCCTCGACCTTGAGGATTTCGAGAAGGATCTCCAGGTCGCTGGCGTACAACCGGCGCTCCACCTCGCCGGCTTCCGGAGGTACGAAGGTGAGATAATCGGGGAAACGCGACCAGTTCATCTCGGCCGGACGGCCTCCGGCTAAGGTATCGGAAAGGTAATCTTCGAGGTCGTGTTTCTGCTCCTCCAATCCGCAGTTCAGCCAGCGGGAGAAAATCTCGGAATGGCTTTGCCGCAGCATCAGCTCGGCTGCCTCGTTCCCGAACAGCCGCTCCATACCGTAATGGTGGTACCTGCCTGTGTGCGGATCCCGGAGCGAGGCGATGTATGCCAGGCGGCCGAAGAGCGTGGGGATATGAGAGAGGGTGTTGCGCCAGATTTCCGGTCCCACGCTTCGCTCGGTCTTGGAGCCGGTCGTGTCCTCGTCCACCAGTCGCGTCTCCGGGTCTTGATTCTACCCCAGTGTAGCGCCCCTTCGGGAACTCCCGGCGGCGCGGGAGCGGGTGTGAGGTTTCACACGATCCGGACATTCAGTTCCGTTTTTGGAAAATCTCGCGGCGCCCTGCGCCGGTCACCCGCGAATCGCGTAAGGTAGAGAACGTTGACCTATAGTTGCGTGTCTTAGGGGATAAAACAATGATAAAGAAGACCTTCTTCGTGATGATCCTGGCCCTGCAGTTTCTGGCCGTGTCCAAGGTGACGCCGTCCCATGCGCCGCTGCCGGATTGTTTTCCGTGCGAAGTGCGGTAACAGATACTAATGCCCGAGTGCTCAAGGAGATGAACGTAATGATGAAAAAGACCCTGTTCGTGATGATCCTGGCCCTGCAGTTTCTGGCCGTGTCCAAGGTGACGCCGTCCCATGCGCCGCTGCCGGATTGTTTTCCGTGCGAAGTGCGGTAACAGGTACTAATGCCCGAGTGCTCAAGGAGATGAACGTAATGATGAAAAAGACCCTGTTCGTGAT
>JADZAF010000129.1 GCA_020852755.1 Bryobacterales bacterium | reverse complement strand
TGGAAAGCTTCACGCCAGAATATCCGTCACCACCGAACCCGACACCCCGGTCAGCCGCACATCCAGTCCCTGAAACTTCACCGTCATGCGCTTGTGATCGATCCCCAGCAGGTGCAGCAGCGTGGCATGGAAAGGCGCCCCGCCGGTGTGCCGGCGCCCGCCGGCTTACCGCTTCCGAGCCGCGACCAAAGGGAGCGGTTGCATTCCGCTCCCTGCGGTCGCGGCTCGGAAGACACTGCCCGCCGAGTTTCCATCAGCTCCGGCCGGCCGCAGGCCCATGGCCCGAGCGCGAGGAACGGCGGAGGATGGAAAGCTTCACGCCAGAATATCCGTCACCACCGAACCCGACACCCCGGTCAGCCGCACATCCAGTCCCTGAAACTTCACCGTCATGCGCTTGTGGTCGATCCCCAGCAGGTGCAGCAGCGTGGCATGGAAGTCGTGCACGCTCACCGGGCTCTCCACCGCCTCGTACCCCAGCTCATCCGTGGCGCCGTAGGAGAAACCCGCCTTCACCCCGCCGCCGGCCAGCAGGTAGGAGAAGCCCTTGATGTGGTGGTCTCGCCCGTCGCCGCCCTGCGACATGGGCGTGCGCCCGAACTCGCCGCCCCAGATCACCAGGGTGTCCTCCAGCATGCCGCGCTGCTTCAAATCCTGGATGAGCGCGGCGGTGGGCCGGTCCACCTCTTCGGCCTTCAGCGCGATGTTCTGCTTGACGCCGCCGTGGTGGTCCCAGTCGCGGTGGTAGAGCTGGATGAAGCGCACCCCGCGCTCGGCCAGCCGGCGGGCCAGCAGGCAGTTGGAGGCGAAGGAGCCGTCGCCGGGCCGCGCGCCGTACATCTCCAGGGTCTTGGGCGACTCGTCGCTCATGTCCACCAGGCCGGGGACGCTGGATTGCATCTTGAACGCCATCTCGTACTGGGCGATGCGGGTGAGGATCTCGGGATCCGGCTGGCGTGATTGTTTCAACTGATTCAAACGGTTGATTGAATCGATCGATTCACGCTGCAGCTCCGCGCTGATCCCCTCCGGGTTCTGGATGTACAGCACCGGATCCCCCGCCGAGTTCAGCTTCACCCCCTGAAACTTGCTCGGCAGGATCCCCGCCGACCATTGCCGCGCCGCGATGGGCTGCATCTGCCCGCCCCGCCCGGAAGACAGCAGCACGATGAACCCCGGCAGGTTGTCGGCCTCCGAGCCCAGCCCGTACAGCACCCAGGAGCCCATGCTGGGCCGCCCGGTGATGATCGAGCCGGTGTTCATGAGGGTGTGGGCCGGGTCGTGGTTGATCTGCTCGGTCCACATCGAGCGGATGACGCAGACCTGGTCGGCCACGCTGCCCATGTGCGGGAACAGCTCGCAGAATGCCTGCCCGGACTGGCCGAACTTGCGGAAGCTGTACTGCGGCCCGAAGCAGACCAGCGGCTTGCCCTGCAGCTGCGCGATCTGCTGGCCCTTGGTGAAGGACTCCGGCATGGGCTTGCCGTGCATCTCGGCCAGCTTCGGCTTGGGGTCCAGCGTTTCCAGGTGAGAGGGGCCTCCGGCCTGGTACAGGAAGATGACCCGTTTGGCCCTGGCGGGGTGGTGCAGCGGGTTGACCGCGCCCCGGGAGGCGGCAGTCTCGGCCGCTCTGGCCGGGACCATGCCCAGCAGGGAGTTCAGCGCGTACCAGCCGAGGCCGGCCATGCTGCGGCCCAGGAACGTCCGTCGATGGGTGAGGGAAAGCAGGGGATCCATGTGCGGTCTTCCTTTCATTCGCGGGTGATGGTCTCGTGCAGGTTGAGGATGGCCCGGGCCACCGTGGTCATGGCCGCCAGTTCCACGGGCTTCAGGCGCTCCGGCACGGGCGCTTCTCCGATGTGAATGAGCTTGGCGGCCTGGTCCGGCCGGCGGCGGAAATCGTCGCGGCTCTTCCTGAACAGGTCCGCCAGGATGCGCCGCTCCTGCTTGCCGGGCTTGCGGCCCAGCGCGCGCAGGAAAGCCCACTCCAGGCGCGCCTTCAGGCTGCGCCCGCCCGCGGTGAGCATGCCCTGCGCCAGGCCTCGCGCGGCCTCCACGAACACCGGGTCGTTCAGCAGCACCAGGGCCTGCAGGGGCGTGTTGGAATTCACCCGGTTGACGGTGCACTCTTCGCGGGTGGGCGCGTCGAAGGCCGCCAGGCTGGGATGCAGGAAGGTGCGCTGCCAGTGTGTGTACACGCTGCGCCGGTAGAGGTCCTCTCCGCGGCTGGCCGAGTATTCGCGCTTGGGGAAATTGAGCGTGGCCAGGTAGCCGTCGGGCTGGTAGGGCCGCACGCTGGGCCCGCCGAATTTCTCCACCAGCAGGCCGGAGGCGGCCAGGGCGGTGTCGCGCACCGTTTCGGCATCGCTGCGGACGCGGCTCTGCCGCGCCAGCAGGCGGTTGTCGGGGTCCTTCGATTCCAGTTGCGGGTTCCCTTCGGAGGACTGCCGGTAAGCGTGGCTGGTGACGATGGCGCGGATGACGTGCTTGACGTCCCAGGAGTGGGCTCCATTCGCCTGCCACCCGGGCCGCATGAATTCGGCCGCCAGCCAGTCCAGCAATTCGGGATGCGCCGGCCACTCGCCCTGCGACCCCAGGTCGTCCAGCACCTTTGAGAGGCCCGTGCCGAAGAACTGCCGCCACAGGCGGTTCACGAAGACCCGGGCGGTCAGCGGATTGTCGGAGGAAACCAGCCAGTTGGCCAGGTCCAGGCGGGTGGCGCGGCCGGAGGTATCGAGTTTGCCGAGGAAGCCGGGGATGGCGGGCTCGACGATTTCGCCGGAATCGTCCATCCAGTTGCCGCGGGGCAGCACCCGGGTGACGGCCGGCTCCACCGCTTCGGTCACCACCACGCGGGCCACGCCGGCCTCCAGCAGGTCCAGTTCCGCCTCGAGGCGGGCGATCTCGGTGAAGAGCGGCTGCGTCTCCGGCGCGGCCCACAGGAAGTGATCGCCGGCCGCCTTCTTCTGTTCCTCGGTCCGTTCCGCGGGATGAATGCGCAGGGCTTTCAGAACGTGCGGGGGCAGCCCGTCCGGCCCCGGTTCCGGCTCGCGCCCGCCGTTGGAGTCGCGGCCCGGCCAGGAGTGCTCGCCGCGGGAAAGCGCCAGGCGGAAACGGCCGATGGCGGCACGGCGGTAGTCCGAGTCGAAATGCAGGCTGACGGTCAGGACGGTGGATTCGGTGGTCGCCAGTTTTTCCTGGAAGCGCAGGGCCAGGAAGGGATTGCGGCCCTCGCCATAGGTGGCCACGCCCCAGCCGGTCTTGGGATTCCCGTCCAGCACGGCCATGGCGGGGTGTTCTTCCACCGGGAAGGAGAGCGAAGAGGTGGCCAGTGAGAACTGCAGCTTCCGCGCCGGCCCGGAACCGGCCGCCTCGGCCTCCACCGAGGTCAGGACGAAGCGGTCCGCCCCGCGCGCGACCCGCACCCCGGGCAGGTTCTCGTCCTGCACCACTTCGATTCCCAGCGCGGTCCAGGCGCCCGCACCCGGCTTCAGGGCGACGCGGTACACGGTGTTGTCGGGGTTGGGCCCGGAGGCCACCACCAGGCCGTTGCCCGGGCGGCTCTCGGAGACCAGCGAGCCGCGGTAATCGTAGGTGCTCTCCACCGGCTCGTCGTTGTACACGGTGAGCACCGCGCCCCCGGCGGCTTCGGCGGCGGCGGGCCGCTCCATGCGCCAGGAGAGTTCGCCGGCTTCGAAGCGGCGCAGCAGGCTTTGCTCCCACTCGGATTGCCTGGAGGCCAGCGTCCGGGCCAGTTCGTCGAGACGCGTCCGGGCCTCGTCGCGCAGCCGGGTGAGTTCCTCCCGGCGCTGTTGCTGCTCTTCGGTGGGCAGCGGGAGCAGCGCGCCCCAGGCCTTTTCGCCCCGGTCCGGGACCAGGCCGGTCTCCCTGATGTCGGCGAAAAAGGCCTTCATGGAGTAGAAGTCCCGGGCGGTGAAGGGATCGAACTTGTGGTCGTGGCACTCCGCGCAGCCCATGGTGCTGCCCATCCAGACGGCGCTCACGGTGCGTACGCGGTCGGCCGCGTATTTCGCCAGGTACTCCTTTTCCTGGATGCCGCCTTCGGCCGAGGTGCGGTTGAGGCGGTTGAAGGCCGAAGCGATCTTCTGTTCCACGCCGGCGCCGGGCAGCAGGTCGCCGGCCAGCTGCTCGCGGGTGAACACGTCGAACGGCTTGTTGTCGCGGAAGGCGCGCAGCACGTAATCGCGGTACGGCCAGGCCGGGACCGGGTTGTCGCCGTGGAAGCCGCAGGTGTCGGCGTAGCGCACGGCGTCCAGCCAGTACATGGCCTGCTTCTCGGCGTAGCGCGGGGAGGCCAGCAGGCGGTCGACGGCCTTCTCGTAGGCGTCCGGGCCGCGGTCCTTGAGGAACGCTTGGATTTCGGCGGGGGTGGGCGGAAGCCCGGTGAGATCGAGGGTGACTCTCCGGAGCAGGGTGCGGCGGTCCGCTTCCTCCGAAGGCTTGAGGCCCTCTTTCGCCAGTCGCGCCTGGATGAAGGCGTCGATGGGATTGCGGACGGGAGCGCCGGCCGGCGGCGCGTTGGGAACGGCGGGCCGCCTGACGGGGAGGTAGGCCCAGTGCCCTTCGTATTCGGCGCCCTGCTCCACCCAGCGGCGTATGGTCTCCTTTTGCCGCTCGGTCAGGACTTTGTGCGAGTACTTGGGCGGCATGATCTGCGCCGGGTTGGAGGCGAAGATGCGCTGGATGATGGCGCTCTTCCCGGGCTGGCCCGGCACGATGGGCGTCACCCCCGGCCGGGTCTGCTTCAGCGCTTCCTCGCGCAGGTCGAGGCGCATGTTCGCCATGCGGCTGCTCTTGTCCGGCCCGTGGCAGCGGAAGCAGGTGTCCGACATGATCGGGCGTATGTCGCGGTTGAAGCTGACCTTGTCCGCGCCGGAAACCGCGCCGGCGGCGGCTATCAGGGCGGCCGGCAAGACACACCCGTAGTGGAGAGAAATGCGCGCGAAGCCCCAGTGCATCCCGTTCGTCCCTCGCTCCTGGATCTAATTTACTGTACCGCGGCCGGGCGGGGGTGGGGAGGGCTCCGGCCTCCGGCGTTGCCGTCTCCCCGGGTTTCCTCAGCCCGGGTCCGAACGCGGAGCAGCTTTCAAAAGGCAGGCATCGCGGAGGCGCCGCAATTCGGCCACGCTGCGGGCCACGGCGGCGTCTTCATCCCAGCCGTAGTCCGGGTGCAGGAAGTCCATCTCCACCGCGAGGACGCCCCGGTAGTTCACCGCGGCCAGCATTTCAAAGAGCGCCGCGTTGTCCACCAAGCCGTCGCCCACCGGGGTGCTCGAGAAAAAGTACCACTCGTCGGCGGGCACGCCGCGCTGGACCTTCAGGTCCTTGATGTGCGTGGCGTAGACGCGCGGCGCCAGTGTGCGCATGCCCTTGACGGGGTCGTCCAGCAGGCGGAGGAAGTTGCCGGTGTCAAAGTTGATGCCCAGCCAGGGCGAATCGACGCGCTCCAGCAGGCTCGCCATCTCGGCGGAGGTGAAGTCGATGTGGTTCTCCACCGCCAGGCGGATCCCGCACGCCTCCGCCGTCCGCACCGTCTCGCGGAAGAGCCGGACCAGGCGGTCGATCTGCGGCTCATGCGGTTGTTTGCGGAAGCGCAGGCTGCTGCCCACCACCCGCATCACGCGCGCCCCGATCCGCGCGGCGCGCTCGAAATTGTCCAGCATGTCCCGGAAGGCCTCCGGATTGGTTCCGCCCTCCAGGCCGTCCGGATGTCCCCAGGCATAGACCGGCTCGACGCCCCATGGCTCCAGCTGCTTGCGCACGCCGTCCAGATAAGCCGGCGAGGTGTCTGGAAAGAAGCAGGACTCCAGGGAGACGCCCTCGACGCCCAGTTCGTGCGCGCGCTCCAGGAAATCTTCAAGCGTCATGCGCTTCGGCGGGGGCGGCTGCTGCGGGTACACTTCGCCGAAGAAGCGGTGATAGCAGTAGCTGTCGATCCCGATCTTCATGCCGGTTCGCCTACCCGGTACATGGTAAGCCCGGAGAGCAGCTTGGGGTAGAAGTCGGTGGATTTCTGGGGCATGACGCCGCCCGAAAAGGCGATGCGGGCCACCTGTTCGACGGTAACGGGTCGCAGGAGAAAGGCCAGTTGCGCGGCTCCGGCGGCCACTTCCAGCAAGGCGGCCTGCATGCCGCGCACGTAGCGCAGGTTGCGCTGCTCGCGCACGGCTTCCGGGCTGATGCCCAGCACTCCCTGGATGAGGTCCTCGTGCAGCACGGTCACGTCCAGGCGGCCGTGAGAGCGGGCCGGTTCCAGGCAGTACAGCCGGCCGGCGGCGGCCACTCCCAGGAGGCTCTGGTCCGGAGAGGCGCCGGCCCAGGCCTGCTGCAACTCCTCCGGGGAGTCGACCGGGCGTACGCGGAAAAGCCCGGCGGCATGCTGGAGGAAGGAGGCCAGGTCGAAGTCCGGGAGGCCGCCGACCACACGGTGAGTGGCCAGGATGCGCAGGCCCGGCGAGTGCATGTTGACGAAGGTCATCATGGCCCGGTCCGCGCCGGGCAGCGAAGGGTTCTCCCTGTGGAAGGCCAGGGCGGTCTCGTAGCGGTGGTGCCCGTCGGCGATCAGCAGCTTCTTGTCCGCCATCAGATCCTGGACGCGTCGGACGGCGGCGGGATCGTCGATCCTCCGGAGGCGGTGGATGGCGCCGTACTCGTCCTGGACCTGGGCCGGCGGCTCGCAGGGGGCGGCGCCGTCGAGGATCCGGTCCACGGCGCCCTCGGGATCGGGGTAGAGCATGAAAATCTGGCCGAAGTGGGCGCGGGTATGGCGCAGCAGTTCGAGCCGGTCCTGCTTGGGACCCGAGAGGGTGTGCTCGTGGCGGTGTACGACGCCCGCGGAATAGTCTTCCAGGGCGCCCGCGGCGATGAAGCCCTGGCGGAGGAGGCGCTCCCCGGTATCGGGGTCCTCGAATTCCTGGGAATAGGCGAACAGGGCGGGCCGGGGATCGCGCGCCAGGATGCCGGAGCGGATCCATTGCTCCAGGTAGGCGGCCGCCCGGGTGTAGACGTTATCGGCGCTGTGGTCGTCCGGCCGGCTCTCGCCCAGGATGATGCGTACCAGGTTGTAGGGACTGGCGGCCAGGTAGCGGGTGCGCATGGCGGGGGTGATCTTGTCGTAGGGCTGCGTGACCAGATCGTCGAGGCGTCCCGCCCCGGGGCTGTACCGGTAGGCTTGAAAAGGGTATATGGCGGCCATATTTGGGGGAACTTCCAGAGTACCAGATTGCGGATTCTCAGCTGTTTCAAGGGCGCGGCCAGGGGTGTTCCGCTTATAGGCGGCGCGCGCGGAGGCCTATAGAATCCGAGTAGTGGAATGGAGGACCCACGTCATGCAGACTCGACGCGCTTCGCAGCGAGGGTTCAACCTGCTGGCCACCGGCGCCAGCATTTCCGCCCTGGTGGCGACCCTGGGCCTGGCCACGGACATGGCCAGGATGTACGTGGTGAAGAACGAGCTGCAGGCCTACGTGGATGCCGCCGCCATGGCGGCGGGATACGAGCTCGACGGCAGTCTGGACGGGATCGCCGCCGCCCGGGCCGCGGCCGCCGCGGGTCCCAACGGGGCCAACACGCCGAACCGCTGGGACTTCGCCACCAAGACCGTAACCGGGGTGCAGTCGTCCTTCGCCCAGACATTCACCGGCGCGTACCTGGCCTCTCCGGGCAGCGGGACCGATTACCGCTTCGTGAAGGTGGACGCTTCGGCCACCGTGCCGCTGTACTTCCTGACCATCGTGCCCAAGGTGGGGGCCAGCCGGACGGTGCGGGCGTCGGCGGTGGCGGGACAGGCCCTGGTGGACACGCTCGGCGAAGGCGTGGCGCCGTTTTCCCCGGACGCGCACGACCCCTCCGACCCGGACTTCGGATTCACGCGCGGGCAGAAATACACGCTGCGCTGGCCGCCGCCGGGGCAGCGCAGCAAACACTACTGTCCGGGGGACAAGGACTTCGTTCCGGGAGGCGGGTCCTCGGACCGGGGCTACATCGACGTGGGGCAGGGCAAGGGGGATGCGGCGCTGCACGACGCCATCGTCAACAACAACTACTACCTGGCCTATCCCCTGACGATCGGCAGCGTGATCCAGCACGTCACCGGCGAGAAGAGCGTCACCCCTTCGATGGATGAGCGCTTCAATCAGGATACGGATACGGCGTCGAACACCTATGAGCAGTACCAGCGCGGCGGCGGCAACGGGCGGCGGCTGATCACGCTGCCCGTGAACAACGGCGGCGACCCGTCGGTGGTGATAGGGTTCGGCCAGTTCCTGCTGCCGCCCAATTCCTGCGGGAACTCCAACGTGACGCCGTGCTGCGGGGAGTACGTGGGCCCGGGCCTGATCTCCGGCAAGAAGAAGGCGGGCGGCGGCACGGGCATGTACGTGGTGAAGCTGTTCCAGTGAGCGCAGCGCGATGAGAGAGCCATCCAGGAGCGGGAGGGGCCGGCGGGGCAACGCCATGCTGGAGTTCGCCCTGAGCTTCGGAGTGCTGTGGATGTTCTTCTCCGGAGTGTTTCAGTTCGGCTACTCCATCTACGTGTACAATTCGCTGACCACGGCGGTGGGCAACGGGGCGCGCTACGCCGCCCGGGTGGATTTCGACGACCCGGCCCACACCTTCGTCGACCAGGTGCGCAGCATGGTGGTCTATGGCACGCCGGCGGGGGATGGCAAGGCGATGGTGCCCGGCCTGACTCCGGGCCACGTATCGGTAACCTGGACGGCCGACGCCAAAGGAGTTCCGCAGACCATCACGGTGGGGGTAGTGAACTACACGCTGGACACTATCTTCAAGACCTACCGGTTTCACAACAAGCCGCGGATGACGGTCAGATTCCTGGGCAGCTACAAGACGTAGGAGGCAGTCATGATCCAGCCTCAACATCGTTCCTCCCGGAGGGGCAGCATGCTGGTGGAGACGGCCCTGACCTTCCTGGTGTTCATTGCGGTGCTGGTGGGAACGCTGGACCTGGCCCAGGTGCTGTTCTTTCACCAAATCTTCAACGAGCGGGTGCGGGCCGGAGCGCGCTGGGCGGCGGTGCATGCCTACGACGCGCAGCGGATCGAGAACGTGGTCCTGTATAACAACCCGAACCCGCCGGGCGACCCGGGCAGAACGGGGTTGTTCGGTTTGAAGCCGTCGGAGGTGGCGGTGAACCGCTACGGCGCGGGGACGGAGTTCGACCGGATCGAGATCGTGATCTCGAACCACCCGCTTTCGTTCTATTCGCCGTTCCTGGGCGGTTCTTACGCCCACCGGCCGCTGCGTGCCGTGATCCCGGTGGAGAGCCTGGGGGCGCTGAACTGACGGCGCATGCGGGCGGTCCAGCGCAGGTAGCGCCAGAGTTCGCGGCGATGCCGGACGAGGAAGCGGAAGAGGGTGGGGCCGTCCGCCTGTTCGGCCGGGATTCCCCAGTAGGTTTCCAGGCGCCAGCGGAGGTAGGGGCTGCGCCAGGGGCGCAGGCGGTAGCCGCGGGAGGCGTTCCAGAGGAAGGTCAGCATCGGGGTGGTGTGCTAGAGCCTGGCGGCGCCTCCGGGAAGGAATGTGGGGCAGGCAATCCTGCCTGCAAGCCGGATTTCAGCCGGCTGGACCCGCTGAAAGCAGGCCGGCAGCCTGAAAGGCCGCCCCACAACGGCGCAGGTGGAATTGCCAGGAACCGGCAGGGACGGCATCCTACAGCGGGGCGGGGCCGCGGGAGGCGGCGCGGGCGCCTTCGGTGGTGGCGTAGTAGCCGGAGCGGGTGCGGACCGTGGGGCGGTTGGGGCCGTTCACGGTGACTTTCACCTCGCGGAAACTGCCGTCCAAAGCCAGGTTGGTGGGCGTGTAGGCCAGGATGTACTGGTTTCGGATATCGTGGGCCACCTGGTGGGCGATCTTGTCCACCTCGGCGACCTCTTTGGGGTAGTAGGCCTGGCCGCCGGTGGCCTCGGTGAGGGCGTCCAGAGCGCGCTTGGCGCGCTTGGCCTCGCGGCGTTCCTCTTCGTTCAGCAGTCCCACGGCGTAGACCAGAACCTCGCTCTGCTGGGCGGCCTTCACCAAATGCTCCAGGGTGATCGAACTGGCGTTGTCGTTGCCGTCGGTGACCACCACGAGCACCTTCTTATCCTTCTTGGCCTTCTCTTTCAGATGATCGAGCGACATGCGCAGGGCGTCCCGCATGGCGGTGCCGCCGCGCGAATCGATACGGGTGAGCCCCTCCTCCATGGCCTTGATATCGCTGGTGAAGTCCTTGTCGAGGAAGGCCTCGTCGTTGAAGTTGACGATGAAAACCTCGTCCTCGGGGTTGGAGTCCTTGACCAGGGCCAGGGCGGCGCTCTCCACTTTCTGCCGCTTGTCGCGCATGCTGCCGCTGTTGTCGACGATCAGGCCCAGGGACACCGGAACGTCTTCGCGGCGGAAGACCTTGAGGGTCTGCTCGACGCCGTTTTCGAAGACGCGGAAGGCGTTGCGGGCCAGGTTGGTGACCAGGTGGCCGTTCTTGTCCATGACGGTGGCGTGCAGCACCACCAGGCGGGTTTCGGTGCGGAAAACCGCCTCCTGGTCGGGACTTTGGGCCCGCAACGGCGGGACTATCAGTGCGGAAAGCGCCGCCAGGGCGGCCAGGGCCCGCCGGCGGTTATTGACTGGGTGCATAATAGCCGAGTCTCCAGAATGCTTTTAAAGGTGGCAACCCGCGCGGCTGCACCAGCCTCACCTGGACCCGGCGATACTTGCCGTCCCGCTCCTGATTGCTCGGCGTATAGCCCAGAATGTATTGGTTGCGAAGCTCAATGCCGATCTTGGCCGCGACATCGGGTAGTTCGTTCAAATTTTCCACCGGAAAGTGCCGCCCGCCGGTCTGTTCGGCGATCTCACTGAGGAGGCTGGGGCCTCCCAGTTCCTCCGCCGTTCGGCCGCGGGAGGAAATCGGTTCAAAAATACCGATCGCATAGATTTGGACGTCGGCTTCGCGTACCAGGTTCTTGATTTCGCTCTCGGTATAGCGGCTGTTGTTGTCGCCTCCGTCGGAGATGACCAGAAGGGCCTTGCGGGGATTCCTGCCCTTCTTCATCTGGTGCAGGGCCAGGTAGATGCCGTCCAGCAGGGCGGTGCGGCCTCGCGACTGGGTGAAGGTGAGCCGGTTCTGGATCTCCTCCAGGCTGTGGGTGAACCCGCTGACCAGGTCGGGCCGGTCGCCGAACTGCACCAGGAAAAACTCGTCTTCCGGATTGGCGGTCTTCATGAACTGTGCGACCGCTTCCCGCGACTTGCTGAGCTTCGATCCCATGCTGCCGCTGGAATCGAAGACGACGCCGATGGAAAGCGCGGCGTCCTCGCTGGCGAAATGGGTCAGCTTCTGCTCGGCCTTGTCTTCGAACAGACGGAAATTGTCCCGTTCGAGGCCCGTCACGAAACGGTTGAGCGGATCGGTGACGGTCACATTGATCAGCACCAGGGTGCTGTCCACCCGGATGTTGCTGCGCAGATTCCCGGGCTCGCCGGGAGCCGGGGGCTTGGGCCGGGGAGTGATGCTGACCTTGGTGTCGTCCTTGATGGCCGGGTCGTCGGCGCCCGATCCCGTCATCGCAAAGGCGGTCAAAAGCGCTATGAGGAGGACCAGGACGGCGGTGGCATGGGATCTCATGGAGCCTCCCAGGTTTGCTCTTGAGTATAACACACATGACTTTTGACGTATGCTATGATCGCTTGTGCACCCCAAAGTGCTGGGCGTAATCCCTGCGCGGTACTCCTCGTCACGCTTCCCTGGTAAGGCTCTCTCACAGATCGCTGGAAAGCCTATGCTGCAGCACGTTTACGAGCGTGCCGGCATGGCTCGCTACCTCACCTCGCTGATCATCGCGACCGACGACGAGCGGATCGAGGCGGCGGCGAAGAGTTTCGGAGCGGCGGTGCGCATGACCCGCGCGGACCACCCCTCGGGCACCGACCGGGTGGCCGAAGTGGCGTCGGCCGAGAGCGCCGGGCTGGTGGTGAACATTCAGGGCGACGAGCCGCTGATCGATCCGGCCGCCATCGACGCGGCCGTGCTCCCCCTGGCCGGCGATCCGTCGCTGCGGATGGGAACACTCAAGAAGCGGATTGAGGACCCCCGTGAGGTGCACGATCCGAACGTGGTGAAAGTGGTCACCGACCGGGAGGGAAATGCGATCTATTTCTCCCGGGCTCCGATCCCCTGGGTGCGCGCGGAGGGCGGAAGCGGGGCGTCCCGGCCCGGCGGCGCCTGCCCGATTTACAAACATGTGGGCCTGTACGTTTACCGGCGGGATTTTCTGTTAAGCTACCCGGAGTTGCCTGTGGGGCCCCTGGAGAGAGCGGAACGGCTGGAGCAGTTGCGGGCGCTGGAAAACGGCTACGGCATCCGCGTGACAGAGACCGAATACGAATCGATGGGAGTGGATACGCCCGCCGACCTGGAGCGGGTCCGCCGGCTGTTTGCCGCCGGCGCGAGCGGAATTGGAGAACATGGCTAAGCACATCTTCGTCACCGGGGGCGTGGTATCGTCGCTCGGCAAGGGTATCGCCGCGGCTTCGATCGGCTGCCTGATGGAAAGCCGGGGGCTGCGGGTCACGCTGCAGAAATTCGATCCGTATCTGAACGTGGATCCCGGCACTCTGAGCCCCTTCCAGCACGGGGAGGTTTTCGTCACCGACGACGGGGCGGAGACCGACCTGGACCTGGGCCATTACGAACGCTTCACCCACGCCAAGCTCACCCAGGACAACAATCTGACCTCCGGCCGCATCTACGAGCGCATCATCTCCAAGGAGCGGCGGGGCGACTACCTGGGCAAGACCGTGCAGGTCATCCCGCACGTCACCAACGAGATCAAGGCGGCGGTGCGCAAGCTGACGGCGGACGTGGACGTGGTGATCGGAGAGATCGGCGGCACGGTGGGCGACATCGAGTCGCTGCCGTTCCTGGAGGCGCTGCGCCAGCTGCGCAGCGAGCTGGGGCGGACCAACGTGGTATTCGTCCACGTGACGCTGGTGCCCTGGATCGCGGCGGCGCAGGAACTGAAAACCAAGCCCACCCAGCACAGCGTGAAGGAGCTGCGGGCCATCGGTATTCAGCCGGACATCCTGCTGTGCCGCTCCGAGCGCTTCCTGCCCAACGACGTGCGGGACAAGATCGCTCTGTTCTGCGACGTGGCGCCGGAAGCGGTGGTCACGGCCCGGGACGTGAAATCGGTGTACGAGATCCCGCTGGTGTTCGCGGCGCAGGGCGTGGACGAGACCATCCTGCGCATGCTGAACCTGGAGGCGGGGCCGCGCAACATGAGCCGCTGGCAGGCCATGGTGGAGGAAGCCAGCCATCCGGCCGGGGAAGTGGACATCGGGCTGGTGGGCAAGTACGTCGAGTACGAGGATTCCTACAAGAGCCTGAAGGAGGCGCTGCTGCACGCCGGGTGGTCGCACCGGCTCAAGGTGAACATCCACTGGATCGATTCGGAGGGGATCACCGGGACCGAAAGCTGGAACCAGCTGGAGACTTTCGACGGCATCCTGGTGCCCGGGGGCTTCGGCCACCGCGGGATCGAGGGCATGATCGAGGCGATCCGCTACGCCCGGATCCACCGGGTGCCGTATTTCGGGATCTGCCTGGGCATGCAGACCATGGTGATCGAGTTCGCGCGCAACGTGTGCGGGCTGAGCGAGGCCAATTCGAGCGAATTCGATCCGGGCACGCCCCACCGGGTGATCTACAAGCTGCGGGAGCTGAAGGGCGTCGACGAGCTGGGCGGAACCATGCGTTTGGGAGCCTGGCCCTGCCGGCTGGAGCCGGGCAGCTTCGCGCACCGGGCTTACGGGCAGCGGGAGATCAGCGAGCGGCACCGGCATCGCTACGAGTTCAACCGCGAGTACGAGGAGCTGCTGACCGCGGGCGGGCTGCGGGTGACCGGACAGACGCCGGACGGTATTTACGTGGAGATCTGCGAGCTGCCGGACCAGCCGTGGTTCCTGGGCTGCCAGTTCCATCCCGAGTTCAAGTCCAAGCCGCTGGAGGCGCATCCGCTGTTCCGCGCGTTCATCGGGGCGGCGCACGAGGAGCGGAAGCGGCGGCGGCCGGCGGCGCGGCAGGAAGCGGCGGAGCCGGCCGGGCGCCTGCCGTAAATCCCGCCACACCGCGGCGGAGCCGCAACCGGAATGCCCGCGGCAGCGCGGGCACGGCACGTTCGGAACCTGCGTCAAACTGCCAGGCCGGTTTGCGGTCGGCCTGCGGATTCGCAGCCTTCCCCCGGTCCGCAATCGGCTACCATCGTGGGTGAGGGAATGAAGACGTGCCCACCACGCGCCTGAAGTGGCTGATTGCGGGATTGCTGGCCGGCGTGCTGCTGGCGGGCGCCGTTTTCCTGGGCTTCCGGAAGATGACGCTCCCCGGGGACGCCGCGCGCCGCACGCTGGATCCGCCCGGCGTGGTGAAAGAGATTCAGCAGCTCAGCACCCTGGTTTCGGTGAGGTACCTCCTGCAGAAGGCGATCGGTTTAGAGGAGAAAAAGATCCCATTCGGCTCGGAGAAGATCCTGCTCTTCGTGCATGCCGAGGTGCTGGCCGGGGTGGACCTCGACAAATTGACGGAGCGGAGCGTGAGTTCCCGGGCGGGAGGGCACCTGGCGATCTCGCTGCCGCCGCCGAAGGTTCTGCACGTGGTGATCGACGACAAGCAGACCAAGGTCTGGGACCGCCGGATCACCTGGTGGACTCCCTGGGTGCCTTACAACCCGGACCTGGAACGCCGGGCCCGCCTGCAGGCCCGGGAGGAGATCGAACAGGCGGCCCTGGAGATGGGAATCCTGCGCGAGGCCGGGCGCAATGCGGAAACCGGCATCCGGAGCCTGCTGACCGGCCTCGGCGCGGCTTCCGTGACATTTGTTCCGCGGATGCCGTAGCATGGGCGCGATGAGCAAGGAACACGTCCTCGGCGGCCGGGAGGCGCGCTGGAGGGAAGCGGCGCGCGGACAGCTCCAGGCGCTTCTGAGTCTGCTGGAGAAGCTCCGGGCGAGCGGTGAAGACCGGGAAACCGTGGAGAGCATGCTGCGCCAGCTGGACGAGATGTTCCTGCTGGTGGTGGTGGGCGAGTTCAACTCCGGGAAAAGCGCTTTCGTCAACGCCCTGCTGGGCTCGCCGGTGCTGGAGGAAGGCGTGGTTCCCACCACCTCCCGCATCCAGGTCCTCAAGTACGGGGAAACAGCCGGACAGGCGCCGGTGGACGACGGCACCCTGTCCGTGTGGGCTCCCGCCGCTCTGCTCGAAGACATTCACATCGTCGACACGCCGGGCACCAACGCCATCGAACGGCGTCACGAAGCCATCACGCGGCAGTTCATTCCCCGGGCCGACCTGGTCCTGTTCGTCACCTCCGCCGACCGTCCGTTCACCGAGAGCGAGCGCGCCTTTCTGGCCGGGATTCGCGACTGGGGCAAGAAGATCGTGATGGTGGTGAACAAGATCGACATCCTGGAGACGCCGGAGGAACTGGCCCGGGTGGACGCCTACGTCCGGGACAACGCCCGCGCCCTGCTGGGGACGGTCCCGGAAGTGTTCGCGGTCTCCAGCCGGCAGGCGTTCCGCGCCAAGCAGAAGGGCGGCGCGGCCGCGCTCGAGAGCAGCGGATTCGAGTCTCTGGAGCGGTACGTGTTCGGGACGCTCGACGAGGAGGAGCGGGTCCGGCTGAAACTCCTCAGCCCGCTGGGAGTCGGGCTGGGCGTGGTGGACCGGCAGAGGAATTCGCTGGAGGAGAAGGCGGGGCTGCTCGAAAGGGACGTGGAGACGGTGGACCAGATCGAAGGACAGTCGGGCGTGTACCGGCAGGACATGAACCGGGATTTCCGGCTGCGCCTGAGCGACACGGCCAACATCCTCCACGAACTGGAGGCGCGCGGGCACGCGTTCATAGAAGAAGTGGTGCGGCTGCCGCGGCTGGGCGACCTGCTGCGCAAGGAAAAACTGAAGGCGGAGTTCGTCAAACAGGTGGTCGGCGACGCGCCGGCGCAGATCGAAAGACGCGTGGAAGAGCTGATCGACTGGCTGGTTTCGAGCGATTTACAGCAGTGGCGGTTCGTGACCGAGCGCATCAACCGGCGCCGCAGCGATCACTCCCGGGAAGCCGTGGGGGAAATGGTGGGCGCCTTCGCGTACGACCGGCAGCGCCTGGCCGAGAGCGTGGGACGGGCGGCGCAGCAGACCCTGGAGACCTACGACCGGCATGCCGAAGCCGCGCGCATGGCGGAATCGGTGCAAAAGGCCGTGGCCAACACCGCGCTGCTGGAAGTGGGCGCCGTCGGGCTGGGGACGGTGGTGTCGATCGCGGCCAGTACCACCGCCGCCGATTTCACCGGCCTGGCGGCCGCCGGCCTGCTGGCGACCCTGGGCCTGTTCGTGATTCCGCAGAAACGCCGCGCGACGAAGAAAGAGCTGCGGGACAAGATCGCGCGGCTGCGCGAGCATCTGATGTCGGCGCTGACTCACCATTTTGAGTCCGAGCTGGACCGGAGCGTGGCGCGATTGAACGACGGGATCGCGCCCTACAGCCGGTTCGTGCGCGCCGAGCAGCAGAACCTGGCCGAGCGGCGCAGGGACCTCTCCCGGGCCCGGGACGAACTGTTGCGGCTGAAAGAGGAGATCGAGGGAAATCCCGTTTCGCCGCGGCCGGACTGACCGGTTCTACAGCCAGGGGCCGGGATTCCGTCGCGGCATGCCCGGTCCCGGCGGGCTGCGTGAAGCCCGTGTAGGCGGGTGAGTCGTACTGGCACTGAGACCTCCCGGAAACCCACAAAGAGACTCTACACACCACGCGCAAGAGGGGGTATAATCCTCGGGTTGGCCGCAAAGTCCCCAGGGGGACAGCGGCCGGTGTGCGTTTGACAAAGAGAAAACAAGGGGAATGTCCATGCTCATGGGTAGAGTCACGAACTCAGTTGCGTTGTGGATCGCAGTGATACTGACTGCATCCCCTGTTGTGGGGCAGGTCAGTACGGGGTCCATAGGCGGCACCATCACGGATCCGAACGGCGCCGTGGTGCCTGACGCCAAAGTCACGGCGGTGCATCAGCCGACGGGCAACGCGGTGGAGACCCGAAGCACGTACGGCGGGCTTTATTCGTTTCCCTCGCTGGTAGCCGGCCCTTACGCCGTCACCGTGGAAAAGGAAGGCTTCAAGAAACTGGAACGCCTGAACATCGAAGTCCGCGTGGGATTGCGCGTCAATCTCGACCTGGCGTTGGAGGTCGGCCAGGTGGTCGAGAGCGTGCAGGTCACCGCGGAAGCGCCTCTGTTGGAGACCGTAACGCCGTTGCGGGCCCAGACCGTGTCGCAGCAGTTCATGACCAGCCTGCCGCTGTTCACCGGCGGCATCCGCGGGGGTGAAGCGTTCGTCACCTACATGCCGGGGGTGAACGCCGGCGCGGAGACGAGCATATCCGGATCGGGCGGGCGGGCCAAGGAGATCCTGATCGACGGGGCCAGCCTGACCAACCCGGAATCGGGCGGCGTTTCGTTCAATTTTCCGGCGGCGGTGATGTTTCAGGAATTCACCCTGGTGACGGGAAGCTACTCGGCGGAGTACGGACGGTTCGGAGGCGGCGTGGAGCTGTTCGTGAGCCGCTCGGGAACCAACAGCCTGCACGGCTCGGCGTTTTTGAACATCCGGCGGGACATCTTCAACGCCGCTGCCTGGAGCGTGAACCAGAACCGCGCGAACCCTCCCGGGTTCCGTCCCAAGGAGCGGTACAACGAGGAGGGCGGCACCATCGGCGGACCGGTGCTCATCCCCAAGGTGTACGACGGCCGCAACAAAACCTTCTTCTACTTCACTTTCTCCAAAGACGTGCGTCCGGCGACGCTCGGCTTCCCGGCGGCCGCCACGGTGCCCACCGCGCAGATGAAGCAGGGCAACTTCAGCGAGCTGGCGGTCCCGATCTACGATCCGGCGACCACCGCCACCAGCGGCGGGGTGACCACGCGCACGCCGTTCGCCGGCAACCTCATCCCGCAGGCGCGCTGGAGCAAGGTGGCCGGCGCGATCCTGCCCCTGATCCCGGACCCGACCGGCGCGGGCATCAGCGGCAACTACAGCTTCGTGAATACGTCGCAGCGGGACGACTACATCTGGAGTGTGAAATTCGATCACTCCTTCAGCGCCAACAACCGGGTGTCGTACTTCATGACGCGGCAGGACCAGCGCGACACCAACGTGACGCAGTTCAACGGGCCGCTCGGACAGGGTCTGACCAGCATTAACAAGCCGGACAACTACCGGGTGAACCACGACCTCATCATCAGCCCGACCACGCTGCTGCACTCCTCATTCGGGTTCTCCCGCTACCAGGCTCTGTGGGACAACCCGCTGCAGAAAGGCTACGGGTCGAAGATCGGGCTGCCGCTCAGCGGGGACTCGGACGCATTTCCGCGCATTCAGTTCACGGGCGCGGACGGATACACCAACTGGGGCGTGCAGGACGGCAAGGTGGCCAACGGCTACCAGTACAACTGGACCACCCAGTTCAGCCAGATCCTGAGCCACACCCGCGGCAAGCACGACATCAAGGCAGGCTGGGACATCCGCCGCATGCGCACGCCCGCGCACGATCTGGCGGGCACCAACGGGCTTTACGTTTTTGCGCGCACGCAGACTGCCGATCCCGCGCGCCTGGCCCAGACCGGGAACGCTTTCGCCAGCCTGCTGCTGGGCGCTCCGAACTCGGCCAGCGCCACGGGGCTGCCGGTGCTGGATCCGCAGATCCGCTACGGCTATCACGCCTTCTTCCTGCAGGACAACTGGAAGCTGACGCCGCGGGTGACCCTGGAGCTGGGCCTGCGGTATGAAGTGCCGATCGGCTGGCACATGGTCACGGGCAATTACTCGTCGGTGGATCTGAACAAGCCCAATCCCAAAGCCGGCGGGCTGCCCGGCGCCATGATCTACGCCGGTTCCGGAGGCGGGCGGGAAGGCAGCAAGCGCCTGTACCCGACCGACTGGATGGACTTCGGACCCCGCATCGGGGCGGCCTTCCGCCTGGGACCGAGCACGGTGCTGCGCTGCGGGTTCGGTATCTTCTACCAGGCGCTGGGCAACGGGGGCTGCGGCTGCACGGAAGGCTTCAACGCCACCATGGACTTCATCTCCGACGGGCTGAACCCGGTGTTCCAGATGGACGGAGGCATCCAGCCGCCGCCCGGCTACCGGGCCCCGCCGTTCCTCGACGCGAGCTACGGCAACGGCAAGACCGTTACCCGCATGGGGCCGAATTTCGGCATGGCGCCCCGGGTCTACAACTGGAGCGTCACCCTGCAGCACGAGTACAAGGCTATCCTGTTCGAAGCCGCGTACGTCGGCAACCGCGGCAAGCGGTTGAATTCGTCCGTCGAGTTGGACCAGTTGCCGGTGAGCTACCTGTCTCTCGGCCCGCTGCTTCAGCGGCCGATCACCGATCCTCAGGTAGTCGCCCAGGGCTACAGCAAACCCTATGAAAGCTTTCCGAACACGGGAACGCTGGCTCAGGCGCTGCGGCCCTATCCCCAGTTCAATTCGGTGGTGGATTTGAACGCGGGTGTAGGCCAGACCTGGTACGATGCGCTGCAGACCAAGGTGGAGCGGCGCTTCGGGAACTGGCAGTTGATGGGCGCCTACACCTTCTCCAAGTCCCTGGCCGTCGGTCACTACCGGCAGATCTTCTCGCAGTCCCAGGTCTACGCGCAGGACGCGTACAACCTGGCCGAGATGAAGTCCTATCTGCCGTTCGATCAGACTCACGTGCTCAACATCCTGAACAGCTTCAACCTGCCTTTCGGGCGGGGGAAGAAGTTCATGAGTTCCGCGGGACGCTTCAAGAACCTTCTGGTAGGCGGATGGACAGTCGCCGCCGCGCAGCGCTATTACAACGGAGCGCTGATTCAGGTTTCCGCGCCCAACACGCTGGGCAGCGGGGTGATCTTCAGCCGGTTCAAGAAGGCCGCCGTGACCGGGCAGGCGATCCGGACGGGGATTGACCGGGGGGCGCTGGATCCGAACGATCCCAACACCCGCTGGTTCAACTACGGGGCCAACTCGCCGTTTGCCATCCCCGGGCAGTACGCGCTGGGGAACGCCGCGCTGTACTACGGCGACTTCCGCCAGCCGCCGATTTTCATCGAGAACGTCTCCGTGCAGAAGACGTTCGAGATCTGGGAGTCGGTCGGACTGCAGTACCGGGCGGATGTGTTCAACCTGTTCAACCGCACGAACTTCGGAGGCGTGAACGGCACGGTCGGCAATGCCAATTTCGGACGGCCTACCGGCGCGCAGCAGGGCCCGCGCATCATCACCATGGGCCTGATGCTGCAGTTCTAGCTCTGTTCGGCACGGGGGCCGGGCTCCGGCCCCCCTCGATTCTCAAGCCTATGCGTCTGTTTCTGTTGCTGGCTCTCGGTGTCTGGCCGCTGGAGGCCCAATCCGTGTTGCACGCATGCGCCGCCATGACGCAGGACTACGTGGTGGGCGCGAAGCTGAAGCCCAGCGGATTGTTTCGCAGGACGGGGCCGGGCGCCTGGCGGCACACGGGTTTCAACCACCCGTTCCTGTTCGGAGCGGCGGCCGACCCGTTCGATCCCTCGACCTTGTACCTGGCGGGGGGCAACGGCCTCATCCGCGCGGCGGCGCACGGGGAGAAATGGACCATCCTGACGGGCAGCGACATCACCGAGCTGCGCGATCTGTGGATGGATCCAGGCGCCCGGAATACCATCTACATTGCCCACACCGCCGGCATCCGCGTGACCCGGAACGGCGGGAAGACCTGGCGGGAACTGAGCGCCGGCCTGCGGCGGAAGTACACGGAGGCGGTGCGCGGTGATGCCCGCAACCCGTCGGTGATCCTGGCCGGCGGGGAAGAGGGCATCTTCCGGAGCGAGGACCGGGGCGGCTCCTGGCGGCTGGCGGGCGCCGCGGGGTTCCAGATCATGCGCATCGAGCAGTCGCCGCACGAGCCGTGCTTCTGGCTGGCCGCGACGCAGCAGGGCGGGCTGTTCGCCTCGCGCGATTGCGGCGCCAGCTTCGAGAACGTGGGGAGCGTGGGAGCGGGCAGCAACCTGTATGACATCGCCTTCGATCCGGTGCGGCCGGACCGGGTCGCGCTGGCCGGGTGCGGGCCGGGCGTGCTCGTATCCGGAGACGGGGGGAAGAGCTGGGAGGCGAGGAACGCGGGACTTCCGGGCGCCGAGGTCACCAGCGTTGTGTTCGATCCCGAAAGGCCCGGGAGGATGTTCGCGGCGGTTCACGAGAAGGCGGTGTACCGGAGCGAGGACGCCGGGGCGGCGTGGACCCGGGACGGACTGGACGGCAGCCACGTCAACCGCTTGTGGTTCGTTCGGGAGGGCCGGCGATGAGGTGCGCGATCGCTTTCCTGGCCGCCGCGGCGGCGGCGGGGGCGGCGGAGCAGCCGGGCTTCGAGCAGCGCGTGCGGTCGGTGATCGAAGCCCACGCGCACCCCAGGCGGGGCGAGCCCGGGTATGGCACGATCGCCGCCCGGTTGTGGCTGCGCGAGGATGCCGCCTGGTGTTCGGAGCGCCTGGAGCAGTTGCTGGCGGCCGGGCCGTCCGGCGATATGTTCTGGATGTTTCCCGTAACGGCAATCGCGCACCTGGACCGGGGACAGTTGACGCCGGGGGCGAGGAAGGCGCTGCGGGAGGCCTGGCGCACGTACTTCCCCTACCGCGGGGACACGGAGAACCACTGGCTGCTGTACTACACCATGCTGTACCTGATGACGGAGCTGTATCCCAACGACGGCCCGGAGACCTGGTACACGGGGAAGCCGTCGGCGGAGAACCGCGAGGAGGCGCGCCGGTGGATCGAGTCGTGGATCCGTTTGACCACGCGGCGCGGGCAGGGCGAGTACGATTCGCCGCACTACGCCAGCATGTTTCTGATCCCCATGGCGTACCTGTCGGCCTGGTCGAGCGATCCGGGACTGAAACGACGGGCCTCGATGATGATCGAGTACCTGATGGCCGATTACGCCGCGGAGAACCTGGACGGAACGTTCGTCGGGGCGCAGTCGCGCGTGTACGACAGGCAGCTGCTGGAGAAATCGGCGAACGTGGCGAACGATTTCGGCTGGGCGTGGTTCGGGCTGGGCCGTCCCTCGTCGGACCCGCCCAGCGGTTACCTGCTGTATTACCTGCTGGCGCATTCCGAGCCGCCGCCGGAGATCCTGCGGCTGATCGCCACCGACCGCTCGCGGCCCTACACGCACTATGAACGGAAGCGCACGCGCAACCGCTGGCGGTTTCACGATGAATTGCACGGGCCGGTGTACAAGACGACATACGTGCGGCGCGAGTACGCGGTGAGTTCCGACCAGGGCGGCGTGCTGCAGCCCATCCAGCAGCACTCCTGGGACGTGACCTGGTCGGTTCCCGAAGGACGCGGCGTGCAGAACACGTTCTTCACTTTGAATCCGCACTCGTCGCTGCGTGAGCTGCAGACCTATTTCGTGTTCAGCCCGGATTTCGGCCTGACGGACGTGGTGCGCTCCAAGCGCTTCTACGATTCGCCGGACAAGTTCTCGGGCGGGTCTCCATACGAGAAGATCGTGCAGGACCAGGATACGGTGATTGCGTTGTACGGAGTTCCGGAAGAGGCCCGCTTTCCGCACATCAACGGGTTTTTCTCGAAGGACCTGGCGGAGATCCGGGAGGACGCGTCGGGGTGGATCTTCATGCGGGGCGGGGACGCGTTGATCGCCTGCCGTCCGTTCCAGCCGTACGTGTGGAAGCCGATTGCAGGGGGCGGAAAGCGGCTGTTCAGCCCGTACCGGAATAACGGGGTAGTGGTGCAGGCGGCCGCGGCATCCGAGTTCCGGGACCTGGCCGCTTTCGCGGAGGCCGTGAAGGCGCTGCCTCTCGAAATCGGGCTGGAGCCGCTGCCATGGGCGGATTTCCGGTCGCTGCGCGGCAGCCGGATCGAGTTCAGATACGGGCAGGTTCCGAAGGTGAACGGCGTCGCGCTGGACTACGGCAAGTGGCCCCTGTTCGGCGGGCCGTTTCTGGAATCGGCGGTGGACTCGCAGGTGCTGACGATGCGGCACGGCGGCCTGCGCCGGGTGCTGGATTTCAGGAAATAAATCCCTCTGTCCCCTTTTCTTCCGGGCGGGATTCTGCAATTCTAGCCATTCGGAGTCCTTATGTCCTTTTGCACGAATTGCGGTTCTGCCATGGAAGGCCGGTTTTGCACCAAGTGCGGCTCGCCGGCCGAGCTGCCGGAAGGGAGCGGGACGCCGGCTGCAGCGGCGCCGTCCCAGCCGCCGGCTGCGAAGAAGAAGACCAGCCCGGTGGTCTGGGTGCTGGCCGGGTGCCTCGGCCTGGTCGTTATCGGCGCGGTGATTCTGACCGTGGGCGGCTTCTTTGTCGCCCGGAAAGTGGAGCAGGCGGGGGGCAACCCGGCCTTCGCCGCGGCCAAGCTGATCGCGCAGATGAACCCGGAGGTCGAGGTGCTCGAATCGAACGAAGACAAGGGCACCATCACCGTTCGCGAGAAGAAAACCGGCAAAGTCATCACCCTGGATTTCCGCGACATCCAGAAGGGCAGGATGGTGTTTACCGGAGAAGGCGGCGAGAAGGTGGAGATCGGGGGGGAAGGCAAGTCGGGGTCGGTGGAGGTGAAGACGCGGGAAGGCACCATGCGGATCGGGGGCGGCGGGGAGGTGAACGCGCCCGACTGGGTGCCGGAGTATCCCGGATCCCGGCCGGAGGGCGCCTTCGAGTCCCAGGGCCAGGAGGGTGAGGCGGGCGCTTATCACTTCAAGACCGGCGATCCCGTGGAGCAGGTCGCCGCCTTCTATGAGAAGGCCCTGAAGGGCGCCGGTTTCGAGGTCCAGAAGAACACCATGCAGGCGGGCGGCAAGAGCACCGCCATCCTGGTGGCGAAAGACAGTGGGGAGAAGCGCGAAGCCACCGTGGCCGTCAGCCAGGAGGAGGGCGGCACGCAGGTGGTGGTGAACTACAAGGGTCAGTAGTCTTCGAGCATGGCCGCGATCCGGTCGGGATCGTTCTCGGTGACGACCGGGCTGTTGCCGAACGAGGATTGGATGGCCACGCCGCCGGGCGCTTCCAGTTGGCCGGTGTGGTAGCGGTAGATGTAATCCGGGTCCTTCAGGAGATTGCCGGTGAGAACCGCGACCACGTCGGCGCCGCGGCTCACCGTGCCGGCCGCCACGAGCTTCCGCAGGCCCGCCAGGGTGGCGGCGGAGGCCGGTTCGCAGCCGATACCGCAGCGGCCGATGACCGCTTTGGCGTCGGCGATCTCCTGCTCGCTTACCTTCTCCACCGTGCCGGCCGAACAGTCGACCTCGTGGAGCGCCTTGGGCCAGGAGACAGGGTCGCCGATGCGTATGGCGGTGGCCAGGGTTTCGGGACGCTCGACAGGGCGGAGGGCGGACCGGTCGCGGCTGTGGAACAGCTCGTAAAAGGGGGCGGAGCCTTCGGCCTGGATGACTGCCAGGCGGGGCAGGTTCGGGATCAGGTGGAAATCGCGCATCTCGCGCAGCGCCTTGCCGAACGCCGAGATGTTGCCGAGGTTGCCTCCGGGAAGCACGATCCAGTCCGGGGGCCGCCAGTCGCGCTGGTCCATCAACTCCACCATGATGGTCTTCTGTCCCTCGATGCGGAACGGGTTGATGGAGTTCAGCAGGTAGATGCCCAGCCGCTCGGCCAGGGTCCGGACCAGGGCCAGGATCTGGTCGAAATTGGCCTTGACCTGAAAGGTGCGGGCGCCGTATTCGAGCGCCTGGGCCAGCTTTCCATAGGCGATGTTGCCGTGGGGGATGAAGATCACGGGCTCGAGGCCGCCCGCGCTGGCGTAGGCGGCCATGGAGGCGGAGGTGTTGCCGGTGGAGACGCAGGCCACGCGCTTCATGCCCAGGCGGATGGCCTGGGAGGCGCCGCAGGTCATCCCGTTGTCCTTGAACGACCCGGTGGGGTTGAAGCCCTGGTGCTTGAAGGCCAGGCGGTCCAGGCCGGCATAGGCTGCGGCGCGTGGGGCGTCGAGGACCGGGGTGTTGCCCTCGCGCAGGGTGACCACCGAATCGTGGTTCTCCAGGAACGGGATCATTTCCCGATAGCGCCAGACGCCGCTCTGGTCCAGGGGCTGGTTGCCGGCGCGCCGGCTGCGCCAGAGGGTTTTCAGATCCTGGGGCGATGCGTTGGGGGGATCGGGGGCCACTTCCAGGAGGCCGCCGCAGCGGGGGCAGTTGTAGATGACTTCGGCGATGGGGAACCGCGCGCGGCAGTTCCGCTCAAAACAAACCAGTTGGGCGGGCATGAATCTTTGATTATATCGGCGGGTGGAGAGGGAGGATGCGGCCGTCGGGCGTGAGCCGCATGATCTCGCCGCGCCATTCGACCGTGCGTCCGAACAGGCCGGCGGCCCATACGGCCAGAGCCCAGAGGTCGCGCAGGGGAATCAGGGGCGCAAGGCGGAGGACCTCGCGGTCGGAGAGGATGACCAGTCCGGCGGCCAGTCCCACGGCCATCCGGAGGGCGAAGGCGGCCAGGGCGAGGGGCCAGGCTCCGGCGGCCAGGGCGGCGAGCGACCAGAAAGTGGCGTTGGTGATGACCAGTCCCGCGTAGCCGGCGTGCGCGCGCCGGATGGTGCGGGCCCAGCGCACCTGGTGGCGCCAGATCTCGCCCCAGGTGGCGCCCGGCAGGCGGGTTTCCACCACGGTGGGGGAGAGGACCACGCGATAGCCCAGGCGGGCGATGCGCCGGCCGAGCTCGTAATCGTCGGCGATGTGCTCGGCCAGGGCTTCGAAGCCGCCGATGGCTTGCAGTTGCACGTTGCGGAAAGCCAGGGTGGCCCCCAGTCCGAAATCGACCTTGCCGATGAGGCGGGAGACCAGGACGCTGGGGGCGAAATCGGTGCTGATGCCCAAGGCTTCGAAACGGCCGGGCCAGGCGGCGGCGCGGGCGCGGTAGAGGCACGTGACCATCCCCGCCGCGGGATCTTCCAGGTGGGGGATGACGGAGCGCAGGTAATCCGCAGGGACGGTGATGTCGCTGTCGTTCACCAGGAGCAGGGGATGGCGCGCCTCGCGGGCGAGATGGATGAGGACGCCCACCTTGCCGTTGGGGGCCTCGCGCCCGGCGGCCACAACGCGCATGGGGACGCGGGGGAATTCCCGGATCAGGCGGCGCACATCCTCGAGCGCGGCATCCGAGGGGTCGCTGACTCCGAACAGGATCTCAAACTCCGGATAATCCTGGGCCGCGTGCGAGCGAAGAGCATCGTAGAGGCCGGGGTCGCGGCCGCGCAGCGGCTTGAGGATCGACACGGGCGGGGTGGCTTTGGCTGGAACGCACGCGGCCGGCTTGCGAGAGCGCAGAACGGCGGCCAGCGCCAGCAGGTAGTAGCAGGAAGCCGCGACGGCGGGGAGGGCGAGCAGCCAGGTCACAGCGCCAGCATCACCACGCCGCAGGCCACCAGCAGCGCGCCCGTCCAGCGTTTCCAGCTCACCCGTTCCTTGAGCGCGTACTTGGCCAGTACGGTCTGGAGCACCAGGCTGGCGGCGGTAGCGGGGACGGCGAAGCTCAGTTCGGCGAAGGAAAGCAGCGACATGAAAGCGAAGAACGAAACCGCCATGCAGGCCACCGAGGCGATGATGAATTCGTTGCGGACGATCCAGGCCAGCATCTTGCGCAGCGCGCCCGGACGGGTGACGTGAACTTCACCATGGCGCCGCATGCCGGCGGCCTGCAGGACCTGCCCGCCGGTGGTGGCCAGCACGATGACCGCCACGAGCAGCCACCTCACCGGCCGGTCCTCCCCGCGCCGGGCGCGGTATCGGGATGGGTGGCGCCGGCCAGGATGACGCCGGCCATGATGAACAGGATGCCCAGCCAGCGTGCCGGGGAGATCTGCTCGTTCAGGAACAGGCGCCCGGCCAGGGCGGTGAGGACGTAGCCGGCCGAGGTCACGGGCAGCACGTAGCTGAGGTCGGCCCAGCTGAGCAGGGCCATCTGGGAGAGCAGCCAGACGATCAGCAGCGAGACGCCCAGCGCCACCCAGGGGTCGAACAGGGCCTGTATATAGGCCGCCGGCGAAAGGGTAACCAGCCGGCCGATGCGGCGCAGCCCCCAGCTCAGGAAGAAATTGCCGGACACGTTGGTCAGGATGACCAGCAGGGCGAAAAGGCGGGTCTTGAGCAACAGCCGCGCGGAAGCGGCGGGCAGTGTTCTCATCAGTCTCCGGCGTTGGCTGCGGCGGGCTGGTTGCGCTTGTGCTCGGCGACGAATTTCTTGCGCTTGGAACGCAGGGCCAGGTATTCGCGGGCCTCCTTGGCGAGGCGCTTGCGCTCGGAGGAATCGAAGACGGCGCGCCGCACCACCCGCCAGATGACGCGCGGCCGGAAATAGTACTCTCCGTAGAAGCGCTCCACCCAGTCGACCAGTTCGGCCCGGTCCAGGCCCGGATACACCACGTTGGGCAACTGGTGTCCCTTCTCGTCGGTCATCGAATCGATGGTGATCAGGTTGTTCCTGCGCGCGTATTCGTAGAACTCGGTGCCCGGGTAAGGGTGGGCGATCGAGACCTGGATGGTCTCGGTGTCCAGGCGCTTGGCGAAGTCGATGGTGCGCCGGATGCTCTCGCGGGTCTCGCCGGGCAGGCCGACGATGAAGTCGCCGTGCACCAGGATGCCCAGCTTCTTGCAGTTGGCCGTGAAGCGGGCGGCCATGTCGATCGTGGCGCCCTTCTTGATGTTCTTCAGGATCTGCGGGTCGCCCGACTCGTAGCCCACGATGAGCAGGCGGCAGCCGGCTTCCTTCATGGCTTTGAGGGTGTCGTAGTCGGTGGTGACGCGCGAGGTGCAGGACCAGGTGGCGCCCAGCGGCTTCAGCTTGCGGCACAGCTCGATGGTGCGGGCCTTCTGGTAGTTGAAGGTGTCGTCGTCGAAGAAGAACTCCTTCACGTGGGGGAAGGCTTCCCTGGCGAAGCGCACCTCGTTGGCGACGTCGTCGGAGGAGCGCAGGCGCCAGCGGTGCCCGGAGTGGGTCTGCGGCCAGAGGCAGAAGGTGCACAGCGCCGGGCAGCCGCGCGAGGTATAGAAAGCCACGAACGGGTTCAGCAGAAACGGGACGTTGTAGCGGGTGATATCGAGGTCGCGCTGGTAGACCCGGGTTACCCAGGGCAGGGCGTCCAGGTTCTCAATGGGCGGGGCGTCGGGGTTGTTGACCACCGATCCGTTCTTCCGGTAGCTGACGCCGCCCAGCTCGGCCAGGGGCTTGCCGTTGGCGTACTCCACGATCTGGTAGTCGAACTCGCGCCGCACCACGAAATCGATGGCGCTGGAAGCGCGCAGCGTGGGCTCCGGCTCGATGGTGACGGGCGGTCCGACGAAGGCCACCTTGAGCTTGGGGTTGGCGTCCTTCATCATCTCGGCCATGCGGACATCCACCTGGAAGCCGGGTGTGGAGGTGAACAGGACCAGCAGTTCGAAATCGCGGGACATCGCCACCGTCTGTTCGATGGAGATGCCGTGCGGGGGAGCGTCCACTACCTTGCTGTCGGGAAGCATGCCCGCGGGATAGCACAGCCACACCGGGTACCAGTAGGATTCGATCTCCCGGGAGGCCGGCCAGCGCGAACTGGCCCCGCCGTCAAACCTCTCAAACGAAGGAGGATTCAGAAATAGAGTCCGCACTATCTTGAGAGTACGGCTCTTGCACGCAAAAAGACAAGCGCTTCAGGTTGAAACGGGCAGTGGAAAGGCTGAACGGAGGGCTTCAGTAGGCTTCGCCGGAGAGAGCCGCCATGGGTACGCTTTCCGCCGCGTCTTCCCAGGCGTAATTGCCGAATTCGATGGTGATTTGCGCCTGTCCCACCAGGCGGGTATGGGTGCGGGTTTCAATCCGCTTGGGCACCGCCACTCCGTTGATATTCTCGTATTCGCGGACAAATTCGATCTTCTTGAGGAAAACGGAGGGGGATTTCACGAAGCGGCCGGATTCACGCACCGGCAGAAATGTAGTTGCATCGATCCAAAGCTCGCCCTTGAACAGGCCGACGCGCTTTTTTCGAGGGGTGAGCTGGTAGATGTAGACGTTCTGCGCGTCGCTTTGCAGCCGGGCCTTGTAGCGGAACTTGTAGTTGGCCGGCGTGATGGCCATGGAGGGGTCTTTCTTCTCGCTGGCCTGCACCTCGGCGGTGAGGTAGCGGGCGATCACGTCGGTCTTGATGCTCCTGTCGCCCTCGAAGCCCAGCGCTTCGTAGGTCAGGCGGCCCAGGCGGGAGACGTGCCGCAGTGCCCGCAAACGCCCGAAACGATGGAGCTTAGGCAATTCCGCCTGGATATCCACCTGCATCGAGGCGCCGAGAAGGCGTTCCTGCTGTCCCTGAGACGCCGAGACGTAGCTGACTACCACCGGATCGGGCGCAGGTTCCGCACGCAAGCCAGCCGGGACCCAGACCGCAAAGCTGGCTACAATACACAGAAGAGTGAACTTTTGCACGCGCTCTCTCACTCGCGGGAAAATCGGAGTGTACCAATAAATGGATGCATTTGGCAATCGAATGGTGACAAAAAGGGGTTGGGCGGGGCCGGAAGGTGGGCTGGACGACAATTTAAGGTTGGGTTTGCCCGGTGCCGGGGAGGGATCGCGTGGCTAAGGAGAGTTTCGGGCTGCTGATCCGGGCGGATGCGGCGCTGGGCGTGCTGCACCGGCTTACGGGGGTCATCGCCCAGCACAACGGGGACATTACTTCCGTGGAGATCCTCGAAAACCGGGCGCCGGAGTCCCGGATCTATTTCGAGGTCGAATTCCAGAACCGGGATACGCAAGAGGCCCAGGCTCTGGCGACCGATTTGCAGGCGCTGCCCATCGTTCATAGCGTCGAGGTGGTCAAGAGCCTGGAGAAGATCTACGGAAAGCGCATCATCATCATGGGCGGCGGCGCCCAGGTGGGCCAGGTGGCCATCGGGGCGGTTTCCGAAGCCGACCGGCACAATATCCGCGGCGAGCACATCTCGGTGGACACCATCCCGCTGGTGGGGGAGCAGGCCCTGGCGGATGCGGTCCGGGCGGTGGCGCGCCTGCCCCGAGTGAAGGCCCTGGTGCTGGCCGGATCGTTGATGGGCGGGCAGATCGAGCAGGCGGTGCGGGAAGTGCGCCAGACCGGGCTTCTGGTGGTGAGTTTGAACATGGCGGGGAGCGTGCCCGACGCGGCCGACCTGGTCGTGTCGGATCCGGTCCAGGCCGGTGTCATGACGGTGATGGCGGTGGCCGACACCGCCCGGTTCACCGTGGACAGGCTCAAGCGCCGGGTGTTCTGACTGTGTGTGAGTCCGCACGCGGGAGCGCCGCGCGGGCGGGTCCGGCGCGGTAGATTGGGAACAGCTTGACAGCTCCATTTCTATGACGATCATCGTGTGTATCAAGCAGGTGCCGGCCCGGGAGTCGCACCTCCGTCCGGCGGGCGGCTGGGTGGAGGAAGCGGACCTTTCCTACGAGATCAACGAGCCGGATGCGTTCGCGCTGGAGGAAGGCCTGCGGTTGAAGGAGCAGCACGGCGGAGAGACGGTGGTGCTCTCGGCCGGGCCCGCGCGGGTGGTCCAGACCATACGGGAGGCTCTGGCCAAGGGAGCGGACCGCGCCATCCACCTGGAACACGAGAACCCGCGGGCCTTCAGTCCGCTGGAAACGGCCCGCTTCATGGCGGATGCGATCGCCGGGGAAAAGCCGGACCTGGTGCTGACCGGGCTGCAGTCCGACGATCTGGGCTACGGGCACACGGGGGTCATCCTGGCCGAACTGCTGGGCCTGCCGCACGCCACCATCGTGATGCAGGTGGAGGTGCGGGACGGCGCCCTGCGGGTCAAGCGGGAACTGGAGGGCGGCTGGTTCCAGCACGTGGAGATGCCGCTGCCGGCGCTGCTGACCATCCAGTCCGGCATCGGCGCCCTGCGCTACGCGACGCTGATGGGAATCAAGAAGGCCAGGACGAAGGAGATCCGGCGCGTGCCGCTGGAAGCCGGGCCGGGGGACGCCGGGTTCCAGGTGGAGCGGGTCTCCCTTCCGGCGCGTTCGAAGGCCACCCGGCTGTTCGACGGCAGCCCGCAGGAGGCCGCTGCTCAGCTGGTCGAAAAATTGAAATTCGAGGCGCGGGTACTATGAGCATCCTGGCGGTTTTGGAGCAGCGCGCGGGCGCCTGGAACCGGGTGTCGTTCGAAACGCTGGCGGCCGCCCAGCAATTGGGCGAGGAGTTGGGACGGGAAGTGTCCGCGGCGGTGGCGGGCGCCGGTCTGGAGAACCTGGCTTCGGAACTGGGCGGGCATCGCCTGGGACGCGGGTACGCCGTGGACCACCCGCTTCTGGAGAACTACACCGCCGACGGCTACACGCTGGCGCTGGGGCAGTTGATCGAGCGGATCAAGCCCTTCCTGGTGCTGTTCCCGCACACGTACCAGGCACGGGATTTCGCGCCCAAGCTGGCCACCCGTTCCGGTCGCGTGCTGCTCAGCGATGCCATCGGGCACCGCGTGGAAAACGGCGGCCTGGTGATGGTCCGGCAGTTTTTCCAGGGCAAGATCAACGCCGACCTGCGTTTCGCCGGAGAGCCGCCTTACTTCGCGTCGCTCCAGGCCGGGGCGTACCGCGCCGACCGGCTCGCGCCCGGGTCATGCCCGGTGGAGACGTTCCGGCCGGAGCTGGAGGCGGCGCAGATCCGCACCCGGCCGCTGGAGGTATTCCGGGAAGCGGAGACCACGGTGGACCTGGGGTCGGCGGAGAGGATCGTGTCGGTGGGGCGGGGAATCCGCGAGGCGGACAACCTTCCCATGGTGCAGAAACTCGCCGAGGCGCTGGGCGCGGAACTGGCCGCCTCCCGGCCCATTTGCGACAACGGATGGCTGCCGATGGAACGCCAGGTGGGCAGTTCCGGGCAGACGGTTTCTCCAAAGCTGTACCTGGCGGTGGGGATTTCGGGCGCCATCCAGCACCTGGTGGGCATGAAGGGGTCGAAGACCATCGTGGCCATCAATAAAGATCCGGAAGCGCCTATTTTCGAGGTTGCCGACTACGGAATCGTGGGCGACCTTTTTCAGGTGGTTCCGGCGCTGGTGGAGGAATTGGAAAAACGGAAATAGCTGCCGGGGAGAGGCCCCGGCAGCCGGAATCAGCGGGCGGCCAGCAGGGCGCGCAGGCGGCGGGCACGCTCGGGCGCGCGAAGCTGCCTGAGGGCCTTGGCCTCGATCTGGCGAATCCGTTCGCGGGTGACGTCGAACTCCTGGCCGATCTCCTCGAGAGTGTGTTCCCGCTCGCAGCCGATGCCGAAGCGCAGGCGGATGACCTTTTCTTCCTTGGGAGAGAGCGTCTTCAGAATGCCGGCGGTTTCGTCGCGTACGTTGGACTCGATGACGGCGTCGACCGGCGAACCGACCCAGCGATCCTCGATCAGGTCGCCGAGGGCGGATTCGCCGTCCCGCCCGACCGGGGTCTCGAGCGAAACCGGGTCGCGGGAGATGGTCTTGAGCTTCTGCACCTTCTCGACCGGGATATCCATCCGGCGGCCAATTTCGTCATTTGTAGGAGTCCGGCCCAGTTCCTTTTCCAGCTCCCGGGAGGCGCGCAGGAACTTGTTCATGCTCTCGTTCATGTGAACAGGGATGCGGATCGTCCGGGACTGGTCGGCGATGGCGCGCGTGATGGCCTGACGGATCCACCAGGTGGCGTAGGTGGAGAACTTGTAGCCGCGGCGGTATTCGAACTTGTCGGCGGCGCGCATCAGGCCGATATTGCCCTCCTGGATGAGGTCCAGAAGGTGCAGGCCGCGGTTGACGTACTTCTTGGCGACCGATACCACCAGGCGCAGGTTCGCCTCCACCAGGTCCTTCTTGGCCCTTTCGGCCTCCTGCTCGCCGTGCCGGATCACCGCCAGAGAATGCTTGAGCTCGGTCAGGCTGGCGCCGGCCGTGGCCTCTCTGCGGCGGATCTCCCGCTTCAGTTCGCGGGCCCGCTGCAGAGCTTGCGGGCCGCCTTTTTCCTCGCAGCGGGCCAGCTCGCGATCCAGGTGGCCGATTTCTTCGACCGCCCGCTCGATCTCCTTGCTGAAATCCCGCCATTTGGCTGAAAGAAAAGGAATATTGCGGATTGCGCGGGAGGTGTCGACCTTCGCGCGGGCCAGCTTGTACGAAAGCCGGCGCCGGGAGCGCTTGTTGGTGACCGCGGTCTGTTCCAGCTTGTCGCGCAGCTGCTGGAGCTTGCGGCTCTGATTGGCGACGTCCGCGAAGAACTGTTTCAGCTCGCCGCGGCGTTCGGTGTCGGCGATGGTGCCTTCCTCGATGTCGCCCAGGTCCACCAGGTTTTCCAGTTCCTCGACGCCCCGCTTGAGCTGGTCGGCCAGATCGACCACCACCCGCTGGACCAGGGCGGAACGGCTGATGGCTTTCTGCATCCGCAGCTTGCCGCGTTCCATCCGGCGGGCCAGGTCCACTTCCCCCTCGCGGGTGAGCAGCGGCACCGCTCCCATTTCGCGCAGGTACACCCGGACCGGGTCGTCGGTATAGATCGACTCTTCGACCACCTGCTGTGGGTGGAGGAAATCCGCCTCATGAGCAGCGTCGGGATCGAAAAACTTTGTGGCTTCCTCGTCGAAGCTTATGCCCAATGGCTCATGGCTATCGCCCGGGTATTGATCATCAAAATGATCCACGTAAGCTCACCTCCGCTGCGGAAAGAATCATGGAAGTTCCCCCTGCAAGCCACAGGAGGTCTGTGCGGGTTCGATGTTCGGTCAATGCTTTCAGATTCTTGAGGCTCATTCGATCATAGCACCAAACGCCCGGAAAGTTAAGCCTCTAATCTATGAGATGTTTGAAAACGCCGTAAGTTACAGGAACCTGCGGCGGGCCTGCTTTTGCCCCCGTGCGGCCGGGAAACACCGCCGGCCCGGGCTGGGAACCGGGGTCCCTAAGGCGCCTTCTGCTTCATGAGGGTCTTCAGTTCGTTGAAGAAGGCCTCCTCGTCCTGAAAATCGCGGTAGACGGAAGCGAAGCGCACGTACGCGATCTTGTCCAGCTGGCGGAGGGCCGACATCAGCAATTCTCCGATTTCTGTAGTTGAAATCTCCCGTTCCGCGGAGTCGATCACCCGGGCCTCCACCCGGTCCACCAGGTCGGCCAGGTTGGCCATGCTGACGGGGCGCTTCTCGCAGGCTTTCAACAGCCCGTTGAGCACCTTCTGGCGCTCGAATTTCTCGCGCCGGCCGTCCTTCTTGACAACCATGTAGGGTACTTCGTCGATGCGCTCGTAGGTGGTGAAGCGCCTTTCGCAAGCCAGGCACTGGCGCCGGCGGCGGACACAATCGCCCTCCTTGCTTTCTCGAGAATCGACCACCCGGTCATGCAGGTGGCCGCAGAACGGACAGATCACCAGCCGGCCTCCTTTTCAAGCTTGCGCAGGCGCGCCCAGCTCAAGCCCTCGTGTACGCCGAGCGCCAGGCCGAAGGGCACGATAACTACAAATGTAATAACCCAGATCATCAGGGCCATGCTGGTGGCGATCTCCAGCGGCGTCCGGAACAGCTCCACCAGCACCAGCACGGTCACCACCTGCATGCCGCCCCCCACCCCGGGCAGCTGCACCACCGCGCCAAAGGAGACGAAGCCCATGAAAATCAAGACGTCCAGGAACCCGAATCGGATTACCGCGCCGAAAGCCTGCGCCACGGAATAATAGCACAGGGCGATCAACACCCATTCGAGCACGGTGTAGCCGACCAGCAGCAGCATGGCGCGGTCGCTGCGGGTCGACTCCACGCCCTGGACGAAGGCGCTGACCAGCCGCTCGACCTTGGCGTGGTGGCGTTCATGGAGGAAGGCCAGGGCGCCCAGCAGGCGGTCGCGCATGCGGTCCGCGAAGTGGCGGATCAACAACAGGATCGCCAGGCTGGCCGCGCAGGTGGCCCCGACCACCCAGCCGCCCACGGCCAGCACCCAGGACAGGGCCGGTCCGACGGTCATGCCCGAGGCATGCACCTGGCTGAGGGCAATCCCGAAGATCAGCATGGCCACCAGCAGGTCGAAGATGCGCTCCAGCAGCCAGGCGGCCAGCTGGGACGAAACGGGGACCCGCTCTTTGACCGCGATCAGGTAGGGGCGGACGAACTCGCCGGGGCGGCCGAGCAGAACCAGGGCGGTGAAGCCGATGGCGGTGGCGGAAATGAGGCCCCAGAGGGAGGGGTGGGGACGCAGGGGTTTGAGCAGCACGGCCCACCGCAGCGCCCGGCCGGCGTAGGTCAGCAGGCAGATGCCGGCGGACAGCGACAGCCAGCCCCAGTGGAGCCGGCGGAGGCTGTTGACGAACAAGGACCATTCGAAGCCGGCCTCCTCGCCTTTTTGTACGAAGACGTATATCATCAACAGGGTGAGCGCGACCACCAGCGCCGCCCAGCGCCAGGCACGTTTACCGGGAAGTTTCATCACCGCAGCCATGACCATTCATCGGGAAGCCGCCGTACCCTCCTTCGCCCGCCGTACTGCCGCCGGGTGCGTGGACCGGCGGATCCATCCCACCCGTGAGCCGGGATACGCCCGGCCCGGGGGCAGGACCGCCGGCGAAACGGCCTTCGCCGCCGGAATCGTCTGCAAAAATTGAACTTCTCATGATAAATGCTCGTTCTCATAACTGGAAGCTCGATAGCGGGTCCCGAGGGGCCCGGCGAGGCAAACCATGGCAGCCGTGGCTTTCATTACCGGTCCAAGTCAGCCCGATCTGGGCTGGAGCGGTGAAGCCGCGGGCGCACGCCTGGTTTCGGCAGGCAGAACCTTGGATCCCGATTCTGTTGTAGTCCAGCGCTGCGTGGAAGGCGACGAGTCG
The DNA here is from genome assembly GCA_020852755.1 of Bryobacterales bacterium. GTDB lineage: Bacteria > Acidobacteriota > Terriglobia > Bryobacterales > Bryobacteraceae > JADZAF01. The sequence goes on along the minus strand of JADZAF010000129.1, from coordinate 37,276 downwards.
GCCTGGGAGGAACTGGTCCGGACCCATACCCGGCGCGTCTACGCGTTGTGTTACCGGTTTGCGGGAAAGGAGTCCGAGGCCCAGGATCTGGCCCAGGAGGTCTTCCTCCGGGTCTTTCGGACTCTGCAGAGCTTCCGGGCAGCCGAAGGCAGCTTTGTGGTCTGGCTGTCGCGGGTGACCCGGAACCTGCTCATCGACCATTACCGGCGGAGCCGCCAGGAGCGGGTCACGGATTCGATCGAGGACCAGATCCTGGTGGCGGAAGCGAACACGGCGGCGCCCGACCGGGTGCTGGCCGGCCGCGAAACCAGTGAAATTCTCCAGGCGGCACTGCAAAAACTGTCGCCGGAGTTGAGGGAAGCAGTCATCTTAAGAGATCTGCAGGAGATGGAATATCGCGAGATCGCCCAGGTCCTGCGCATTCCGGAAGGGACTGTGAAGTCGAGGATCAATCGCGGGCGGGCCGAACTGGCCCGGGTCCTGAGAAAGCAGAGGGTCGCTATATGACCTGTGCGGAATTTGAAGTCCTGCTCTGCGACTACCTGGACGCGATGAGCGGCCGTCCCAGCACGCTTACGCCCGAGCAGCGGGTGGCGGTGGAGCGGCACAGGGCCGCGTGCAGCGGCTGCGCGCAACTGGCGGAAGATGCCGGGGCGGCGGTGGCCTTCATGGCGCAATCCGCCGAGGTCGAGCCGCCCCCGGAACTGCTCACCCGAATCCTCTTCGAACTTCCGGCCGCACGGCACAAGGAGCGGGCGGGAGCCGGGGTCGGGGGCTGGTTCCACCAGTTGCTGGGGCCCGTTCTGCAGCCGCGCTTCGCCATGGGGATGGCGCTGACGATCCTGTCATTCTCCATGATGGCGCAGTGCGCCGGGGTGCGAGTGCCGCAGCTGCGCGCCGCGGACCTGAGCCCGCGGGGCGTGTGGGCTGGATTGGAAGACAGGGCGCATCGCACCTGGGACCGGACCCTCAAGTCGTACCAGAGCATCCGTTTCGTGTACGAGATGCAGACGCGCTTGCGGGAGTGGACCGAGCAGGAGCAGGAAGAGGAACAGGCCGCCGGGCAACCGACCGACGACCGTAGGCTGCCGGCGGGCGAAAACGCCCGGCAGCCGGATGCCAGCCAGACGGAGAAAGATACGAGCGAAACCCAATAGGGGGTAGTTATGAACTGCATCAACCATCCGGACGTGAATGCGGTCGCCTATTGCCGCGCCTGTGGCAAGGCCCTGTGCCCCGAATGCAAGCGAACCAGCCAGGCGGGCGTCATCTATTGCGAAGAGCATATGACGCCGTCGATGACGGCGGCTGCTGCAGCGCCCGCCCCAGCCCCGGCGCCGGTTCGCGGTGTTTCCCCCGGGCTCGCCTTTGTGCTCGGATTGATACCGGGCGTGGGCGCCATCTACAACGGCCAGTACGCCAAAGGACTGGTCCACGCGGTGATTTTCGGGATGCTGGCCACCGTCCAGGCCAACGGCGCCGGCGGCGCCGAGGCGTTGTTCGGCGTGCTGATCGCGGCCTTTCTTTTCTACATGGCCTTCGAGGCCTACCACACGGCGCGCAAACGCATGCTGGGCGAGCCGGTGGACGAGTTCTCCAGCCTCATCCGGTTCGATCCGGAATCGCGCAGTTTCCCGGTGGGGGCCGTCGCCCTGATCGCGATCGGCGTCCTGTTTTTGCTCAACACCCTGGATATCCTGCATATCGGCGACATCGTTCGCTTCTGGCCGGTGGCGTTGATCGCCATCGGAGTCTACATGCTGTACGTGCGCTTGTCGGGGAACAACCTGCCGGCCAACCCGGAGCGGGAGGTGCGCGATGAACCACGCTAGCGCCGCTACTCTCTGCCAGGCTGTAGCGGGACCGCTGATCCTGATCGCGCTGGGCGGGCTGTTCGCCCTGGATTACTTCGGCGGTTACAGTTTCTGGCGCACCTGGCCGGTATTGCTGATCCTGATCGGAGTGTTGAAGTTGGGATGCCGGGGAGGTGACAGATGAGACCCAGATCGTTGATCGGCCCGGTCCTGCTGATCGTGATCGGGGGGTTGTTCCTGATGAACAACCTGCGGCCGGATATTCCGGTGTTCCGGCTGGTGTCCACCTACTGGCCGTTCCTGCTGATCGGCTGGGGCCTGCTGCGGCTGGTGGAGGTGGCGCTGGCCATGATCGGCGACCGCCCGCTGCCGCAGGGCCGCTTGAGCGGCGGGGAGATCGCGCTGGTCATCCTGATCTGCCTGATCGGCAGCGGGATGTACATGGCCAACCGCCACATGCGGACGCTCAGTATCGGGCCGTTCGGGCACCGCGGCGTGGAGATCTTCGGCGAGCAGTTCGATTACCCGGTCTCCGGCCAGCAGGCCATACCGGGCGTGCAGCGGATCCTGTTCGAAAACCTGCGCGGCAACATCCGCGTGGCGGGCGGCGACGTGCCGGAAATCCGGATCACCGGGCGCAAGACCATACGGGCCTTCAGCCGGGCCGAGGCCGACCAGGCCGACAAGCTGACGCCGCTCGTTATCGTGCTGCAGGGGAGCCTGGCCACGGTGCGCACCAACCAGGAGCGGGTGACGGACGAACGGCGCATGTCCGCCGATCTGGAGGTGACGGTTCCACGCGGCGTGCGGGTGGAGGGCCGGGGCAGGTACGGCGATTACGACATTCTGAACGTCGACGGCGGCATCGATATCAACAGCGATAACGCGGGCGTGCGGCTGACGCAGATCGGCGGCGACGTGCGGGTAGATCTGCGGCGCAGCGACATCATCCGCGCCATCGACGTGAAGGGCAAGCTGGAACTGCAGAGCGGCCGGGGCAGCGACGTGGAACTGGAAAATATCGCCGGCCCGGTGACCTTGAAGGGCGCCTTTTCCGGCGACCTGGAATTCCGCAAGCTGGCGCAGCCGCTGCATTTCAGCTCGCGGCAGACCGAACTGACGGTGGCCAGGCTGCCCGGCGAGATCCGCATGGACCTCGGCCGGCTGACCGGAACGAAACTGGTGGGGCCCATCCGGCTGACCACGCGGTCGCGGGACATCAGCATCGAGGAGTTCACCGAATCGCTGGAACTGGAGTTGGAGCGCGGCGACGTGGACCTGCGGCCCAAGGATACGCCGCTGGCGCGCATCAACGCGCGGTCGCGGAGCGGGGACATTCAGATCGCGCTGCCCAAAGAAGCGCGCTTTCAGTTGAAGGCCGAAACCAAGCGGGGCGAGGCGCAGAACGAATTCGGCCCCGCGCTGAAGGTGGAGACGGAGAACCAGGGAGCGGTCCTGAGCGGCGCCGTGGGCAAAGGGCCGGAGATCACGCTGCTCACGCAGCGGGGCACGGTGACGGTCAGAAAGGAGTAACGCCCGCAGCCTCCGCGGGCGAAACCGCCGGGCCGCGATCGGGCGGTCCGGCGGTTTTTTTTTGCGCAGGAGTCCCGCCGCCCCACACTCCGAGCGGCGCGCGGCGCGCGCGTCACCATCGCGGGGCTAGGCCGGGACCGGAGCTTCCTGGAGGACGGTTTCGATCACCGGGGGGTGCGCCAGGGTGTTATGCACCAGGCAGGCCTTGACGGCCCGCATCACGCCTTCCCGGTGCCGTTCCTCGAGCGGCGGAAGAATCACTGCAATCTGGAACGACCCGAGGCGCGCGGGCTGCGCGGCCTTTTCCGCAGCGATCCGGACCTGCAGGCCGGCGGTGGGGAGCGAACGGGTGCGCAGATATTGGGAGGCGTAGTACGCCGCGCAGGTGCCCAGCGAGGTGAGCAGGAACTCGGGCGGCGACATGCCGCCGTCCTCTCCGCCGTTCGAGACCGGCTGGTCGCAGACCACGCTGTGGCCGCGGGCGGTAGCTTCGAACCGGCTGTTTCCAAGATACTGAATGATGGCTTCCATGCCTGTGAAGATGCGGAGGGGCGGGGAAAGGTGACGAAGCGTACACTGGCCGTGCTGTTCGCGGTCAACCTGCTCAATATCTTCGACCGTATGGCGCCCGCGGCGCTCACCGAGCCCATCCGGGAGGAGTTCCATCTTTCGGACACGCACATCGGCCTGCTGCAAACGGGATTCATCGTGGTCTACGCCCTGGCGGGCCTGCCTCTGGGCCGGCTGGCGGACCGCTGGAGCCGCAGGAAACTGCTGGCCGCCGGGGTGGCGGTATGGACTTCGCTGACCGCGGCGGGCGGGCTCGCGGGCAGCTATGCGGCGCTGCTGTTCTCGCGCCTGGGAGTCGGTATCGGGGAAGCGGTCTGCGCTCCGGCGGCCGCCAGTTGGATCGCCGGCCTGGTTCCGGAAGAAGGCCGGGCGCGCGCCATGGCGGTCTTCATGTTCGGCGTGCCGCTGGGAGGCGCGCTGAGCTACCTGGTGGCCGGGCCGGTGGCGGAGGCCTGGGGCTGGCGGGCGGCGCTGCTGCTGGCGGCCGCGCCCGGGTTGCTGCTGGCGCCCCTGCTGCTGCGCCTGAAGGAACCGCCGCGCCTCTCCGGCGCCCGGGGTTTCGCCCCGCTGCGGCCGCTGCTGCGGATCCGGGCGCTCTGGTGGATCGTGCTTTCCGGGGCGCTGGTGAACTTCTCGCTGTACGCGCTGTCGACGTTCCTGCCCGCCTTCATGATGCGAGTGCATGGGCTGGGTCTCGGGGCCGCGGGTGTGCGCATCGGAATCGGATACGGCGCGGCGGGCGTGGCCGGGGGCGCGATCGCGGGCGTGCTGGGCGACCGCTGGATGGGGCGGCGCGGGGAAGGCCGGCTGCTGCTGGCCGCGGCGGCGGCGTGGGCCGCGGCGCCGGCGGCCTTTCTGGGAATCCGGCAGGCGCGCGGTTCCTGGCTGGCGGCCGTGCTGCTGCTGATGGCGGCCTACGCGTTCCTGAGCGGGTACTACGCGCTGGTCTACGCATCCATCCAGCAACTGGTTCCCTCCCATGTCCTGGCCACGACCATGGCGATCTACTTGCTCGCGATGTACCTGTGCGGCGCGGCTTTCGGGCCTCTGCTCACCGGAAGGCTGAGCGACTGGCTGGCGGCCCGCGCCGCGGGCGGCGGATTGCCCGCGGAGGCGGCGCGGGCCGCGGGCCTGCAGCAGGCCATGCTGGTCATCCCCGCGCTGGCCTGCCTGCTGGCCCTCTCGCTGCACCTGGCCGCGCGCGCCATGCGCTCCGGCGTTGCCGGAGAGGGGTGTGCGACATGAAGGCGGCAGGCCGCGGTTCTCAAACCGCTCCTTGCAGTCGCGGCTCGGTATGCGGGGTCTCCCGCTCCGGAGTTGCCGGAGAGGGGTGTGCGACATGAAGGCGGCAGGCCGCGGTTGTCTTTCGCCTTACGGGCGAATCTCTACTCGCCAGCGGACCCCAAATTAAGGATAATAGGAGTTAAACCTCTGAACTAATCTCATTCATGGAGTGAACCTCAATGAAGCCAGCCATAACGGGCGCCAAAAAGGATTTCAAAATCCGGCGCCCCGAAGAGCATCCGCTCGACGTCTTCTTCAAGCCCAAAGCCATCGCCGTCATCGGCGCGACTGAGAATCCCGGTACGGTGGGCCGCACCACCCTCTGGAACCTGATCAGCACGCCGTTCGGCGGAACCGTCTACCCCGTCAATCCGAAGCGGCCGAGCGTGCTGGGAATCAAGGCCTACCCCAGCGTAGCGGCCCTGCCCGAGCCGGCCGACCTGGCCGTCATCATCACACCGCCCAAGAGCATCCCCGGCATCATCGACGAATGCGGCCAGAACGGGGTGAAGGGCGCCATCGTGATCTCGGCGGGCTTCAAGGAACTGGGCCCCTCCGGCGCCGCGCTCGAGCAGCAGTTGCTGGAAAACGCCCGGAAGCATAACCTGCGCGTGGTCGGGCCCAACTGCCTGGGGCTGATGTGCCCCCCCACCGGAGTGAACGCCACTTTCGCCCGCGGCATCGCCCGGCCGGGCAACGTGGCCTTCATCAGCCAGAGCGGCGCGCTCTGCACGGCGGTTCTGGACTGGAGCTTCAAGGAGCAGGTGGGCTTCAGCGCGTTCGTTTCCATCGGCTCCATGGTGGACGTGAACTGGGGCGACCTGATCGACTACCTGGGCAGCGATCCGCGCACGCGCAGCATCCTGATCTACATGGAATCGATCGGCGATGCCCGGGCGTTCCTCTCCTCGGCGCGGGAAGTGGCGCTGGTGAAGCCGATCATCGTGATCAAAGCCGGACGCACGGCGGCGGGCGGCAAGGCGGCCGCGTCGCACACCGGCTCGCTCACCGGCAGCGACGATGTGCTGGACGCCGCCTTCCGGCGCAGCGGCGTGCTGCGGGTGAACAGCATCGCCGACCTGTTCTACATGGCCGAAGTGCTGGCCAAGCAGCCCAGGCCCAAGGGCCCGCGGCTGACCATCGTGACCAACGCGGGCGGTCCGGCCGTGCTGGCGACCGACGCGCTCATCATGGAGAACGGCGAGCTGACCGAACTGACTCCGGCCACCATGGAGGTGTACAACCAGTTTCTGCCGCCCACCTGGAGCCACAACAACCCGGTGGACGTCATCGGAGACGCCACGCCCGAGCGATACGCGAAAGCGCTGGAAGTGGCCTCCAAGGACCCCAATTCGGACGGCATGCTGGTGGTGCTGACGCCCCAGGACATGACCGATCCCACCCAGACGGCCGAGCACCTGCGGCCCTACGCCAACCTGGGAGACAAGCCCGTGCTGGCCAGCTGGATGGGCGGTCCCTTCGTGGCCGCCGGCGAGGATATTCTCAACGCTTCCGGCATCCCCACCTTCCTGTTCCCGGACACGGCCGCCCGTGCCTTCGTGTACATGTGGCGCAACACGTACAACCTGCGCGGCCTCTACGAGACGCCGATCTTCCATCGCGACCAGGGTTTGGCCGACCGCGAGCGGGTAGCGGGCATCATTGATGCGGCGCGCAAGAGCGGGCGCACGATCCTGACCGAGTTCGAGTCCAAGGAAGTGCTGGCCGCCTACCAGATTCCCACCGTGCTGACGCGTGTGGCCAGGACGGAGGATGAAGCGGTTCAATTCGCCGGCGAGATCGGCTACCCCGTGGTGCTCAAGCTGTTCTCGGAAACCATCACCCACAAGACCGACGTCGGCGGCGTCTTGCTGAACCTGAAGGACGAAGCCGCGGTGCGCAACGCCTGGCGGTCGATCTCGGGTTCGGTCGCGGCCAAGGTGGGCGCCGAGCACTTCCAGGGCGTCACCGTGCAGCCCATGATCAAGCTGGAAGGCTACGAAGTGATCGTGGGCAGCAGCATCGACCCGCAGTTCGGTCCCGTGCTGCTGTTCGGGCTGGGCGGCCAGCTGGTGGAAGTTTTCAAGGACCGGGCCCTGGCCCTGCCGCCGCTGAACTCCACACTGGCGCGCCGCATGATGGAGCAGACCAAGATCTACACGGCGCTCAAGGGCGTGCGGGGGCGCAAGCCGGTCGACCTGGCGGGCCTGGAAGCCTTGCTGGTGCGCTTCAGCCAGCTGGTGGTCGAGCAGCCCTGGATCAAGGAGATCGACATCAACCCGCTGCTGGCCTCGCCGGAACGCCTGGTGGCGCTGGACGCCCGCGTGGTGCTGCATTCCCCGGAAACGACCGAAGACCAGCTGCCCAAGCTGGCCATACGGCCCTATCCGGACCAGTACGTGGCCCCGTGGACCGACAAGAAGGGCGACGAGTATTGCATACGCCCCATCCGGCCCGAAGACGAGCCGCTGATGGTGAAATTCCACGAGACGCTCTCGGAGCGTACCGTCTATCAGCGCTACCTGCAGACGCTGAACCTCAGCCAGCGCACCTCGCACGAACGGCTGACCCGCATCTGCTTCATCGATTACGACCGGCAGATCTCGCTGGTGGCGGAACGCAAGAACCCGGAGACCGGGGCCAACGAGATCGTCGGGGTCGGACGGGTGCAGAAGATCCCGGGCGCCGACTACGGCGAGTTCGCGGTGGTCATCAGCGACGCGTTCCAGGGCCGGGGCCTGGGCTCCGAACTGGTGCGCCGCCTGTTGGAAGTGGGCCGGGCCGAGAAGCTGAGCAAGATCCACGGATCGGTTCTGGCGGACAACTTCGTCATGCAGCGCCTCTGCGAGAAGCTGGGCTTCAGGCTCGAAGCCACCGCCGGCGAACCCACGGTGGAAGTGGAACTGCCTCTGTAAGTCGCATGCCGGCGCAGGCGGCCCGCCGCCTGCGCCGGATCTACCTCCGTAAGTTCCCTCACGTTCGCGCCGCGGCGGCGGCCGGGGCTGTATAATTTCTTATTCGGCCGTCTGAAATCACGGGACCCGTGTGAAGACACGCAGGCGTGCAGGTTGCCGGGGGACCGCGGCCGGCCGGCGAGTGGGTGTACCCGCTCCGGTTCATCATCTACCACCCAGGAGTGGAAGTCATGCAGAATACGTATCTGAATTGGGTCGTCAATCATACCCGGATGAGCATCTGGCACGATTCGGCCGATCCGAAGGAACTGGATCGCGGCCTGGAACGGGGCATCGTGGGGGTGACCACGAACCCCTTCCTCTCCAACCTGGCCCTAATGAAAAACCGCGCCGGATGGGCTCCGCAGATTGAAGCGGTTCTGGCGCAGAACCTGGCCCCGGAAGCCAAGGCCGAGGCGCTGATGCGGATTCCGGTCACCTGCGCGGCAGGGAAACTGGAGCCCGTGTTCCGGAGCAGCGGAGGCGTGAACGGCTACGTCTGCGCGCAGGTGAATCCCTCGCGCATGGGCGAGCGCGAGTGCATGCTGCCCATGGCGCGGCGCTTCCACGCCTGGGCGCCCAACATCGCGGTGAAGCTGCCGGTGACCGCGGCGGGTCTGGACGTGCTGGAGGACTGCGCCGCCGAGGGCATCACCTGCACCCTGACCGTGAGCTTCACCGTGCCGCAGTTGATCGCCATTGCGGAAGCGCACCGCAGGGGCGCCGCGCGGGCGCGGGCCGCCGGAACGCAGCCGGGCCGCTGCTTCGCGGTGATCATGATCGGCCGCCTGGACGATTACCTGAGAGACGTGGCCCACGACTCGCAGGCCAAGGTGAGCGAGGCCGATATCCGCCAGGCGGGGCTGGCCTGCGCCAAGCGCGCCTACAAGCTCTACAAGGAGCGTGGCTACGAGGCGGTGATGCTGATTGCCGCGCAGCGCGGCTCCTACCACCTCACCGAACTCGCGGGCGCCGATTTCGTCTCTTCGCTCACTCCGGCCTTCCAGGACCTGGTGGACACACCGGACTTCCCCTGCGAAGAGCGCATCGGCCGGGAAATCGAGCCGGAGGTGATCGAGCGGCTGAGCGAGATGCCGGAATTCGTGAAGGCTTACGAGCCGGACGGGATGGCGCCGCGGGAATTCATCGCCTACGGCGTGGCGCAGAAGACGCTGTCGCAGTTCCGCGAGGCGGGCTGGGGCCTGTTGGAGAGCTTCCACTAGGCGCTGCCATGGCCACGCCGGTCGAAATGCCGAAGCTGGGCAACACGGTGGAAGATTGCCTCATCGCGCGCTGGAACAAGCGCCCGGGCGAGGCGGTGGCGGCAGGGGAACTGCTCGCCGAGATCGAGACCGACAAGGCCACCTTCGAAGTCACCGCCCCGCTGGACGGGACGCTGCTGGAGGTGTTCTTCAACCAGGGCGAACTGGTCCCGGTGTTCACCTACATCTGCGTGATCGGCGAGCCGGGAGAGAGCGTCGAGCCGTTCCGTCCATCCCGGGCCGGGCAGCCGGCCGCGGCCGGGCCCGCGGAGCCGCCGGCTCCCCGGCAGGCGGCTGCGGCGCCGGCCGCGCAGACCGCGCAGGCCGCTGCGCCGCCGCCGGGCGCCGTCTTTTACAGCCCGCGGGCGCGCCGGTTCGCGGAACGGCATGGCTTCTACCCGGCGCCGGCGGCCGGTTCCGGGCCGGGTGGGCGGGTGCTGGAAGCGGACCTGCGGCGGCAGTTTCACGAAACGTCGCGGACTTCGTTCCTGGCGGGCAGGCTGGTGGAAAGCGGGCAGGAAGTCCGGGGCGAGGGAAGCGGACTGAACCGCATGGTGCTGGCGCGCGACCTCGCGCCGCCGCCGGTGCGGCTGTCCGGCGTGCGCGAGAAGATCGCGCGGCGCATGCGCGATTCGCTGGCCGCCACCGCCCAGGACACCCTGCACACTTCGGCCGCGGCCGCCGGGCTGCTGGCTCTGCGCGCGCGGGTGAAGGCGGCGCGGCGGCAGAAGCCGCTGGCGGACATCACGATCGGCGACATGGTGATGTTCTGCGCGGTGAAGGCGCTGGTCGAGATGCCGGAGTTAAACGCCGAGCTGATCGACGGCAGCCTGTACCGGCACGCTTCGGTTCATATCGGCTTCGCCTGCGACACCCCTCGGGGCCTGCTGGTGCCGGTGGTGCGGGACGCGCACAGGCGGTCGCTGGGCGAACTCTCGGAGAGGGCGGGGGAACTGGCCCGGGCGGCGGTGGAGGGAACCATACAGGCCGACGACCTGGCCGGAGCCACCTTCACGGTCAGCAACCTGGGCAGCTTCGGCATCGAAAGCTTCACCCCGCTGCTGAATCCGCCGCAAGTGGCCATCCTGGGCGTCGACGCGATCGGGCTGAAGCCCGTCCGCCGGGACGGCAAAGTCGAGTTTGAAGCCTGCATCGGCCTGTCCCTCACGCTGGATCACCAGGTGATCGACGGCGCGCCGGGGGCCCGTTTCCTGAAGCGGGTGCGCGAGCGGATCGAGGAAATCGAGGAGATCTGCGGGTTGGAGCTCTAGGTATGGAGTCGGGGATGTATGATCTGATCGTGATCGGCGCCGGGCCGGGCGGCTACGAAGCCGCGGCTCACGCCGGCCGGCTGGGCAAGCGGGTCGCCGTAATCGAGAAGCAGTACGTGGGAGGCACCTGCCTGAACGCGGGCTGTATCCCCACCAAGACGTTCCTGCGGTCCTCGCGCCTGCTGGCGGAGTGCCGGAACGCGGCGGCCTTCGGCGTGCGCGTGCCGGCGGCCGAACTCGACATGCCGGCGGTGATCGCGCGCAAGGACCGGGTGGTGGCCACGCTCACCAGGGGCGTGGAAGGGCTGCTGAAGCGCACCGGCGTGGAGGTCGTCCGCGGGACGGCCCGGCTGGTTTCGCGGAGCGAGGTCCGGGTGGACGGGCGGCCCTACACGGCGCGCAATATTCTGATCGCGACGGGCTCGCGGCCTTCCGTCCCGCCCATTCCGGGCATCCAGTCGAGCCGGGTGCTGGACTCGACCTCGGTATTGAGCCTGCCGGAGATTCCCGCGCGGCTGGCCATCATCGGCGGCGGATATATCGGGCTGGAGTTCGCGGGCTTCTTCGCGGCGGCGGGAACCGAGACCACGGTCATCGAGGTCCTGCCCCGGATCGCTTCGGGCTGCGACGCCGACATTTCGGCGCGCCTGTTGCAGGCGCTGAGAAAGAGCGGCGTCAGGTTCCTGACCTCGTGCGCGGTCGCCGCCGTGGACGGGAACACGGTTCACTACCGGGACGAGAACGGCGCGGCCGCCAGCCTTTGCGCGGACTACGTTCTCAATGCCACCGGGCGCGTACCCGTTCTGGAGAACCTGGGCCTGGAGGAAGTGGGCGTGGACTTCACCCGCCGGGGAATACGGACCTCGGACCAGGGCAAGACCAACGTGGCCGGGGTGTGGGCCTGCGGCGACGTCACCGGCCGCCGCCTGCTGGCGCACGCCGCCGCGCGGGAAGGGATCGTGGCGGTCAACAACATGTTCGGAAAGCCGGACCGGATCCGCTACGAGGCGGTCCCCTCGGTGATCTACACACACCCCGAGGTGGCCGGCGTGGGCCGGACCGAGGAGGAGTTGAAGGCGGAAGGGATTGCGTATCGCAAGTCGCTGGCGCCCATGGCGCTGGCCGGACGCTTCCTGGTGGAGAACGAAGCGGGCATGGGCGTGGTGAAGGTTCTGGCCGGCGAAAAGTACGGCGAAATCCTGGGGGTGCACGCCATGGGCGACCTCTCCAGCGAATTCATCGTGGCGGCGGCGGCCATGATCGAGACCGAGATGTGCGCCGCGGACGTGGCGCAGCTGGTGTTCCCGCACCCCACCGTGTCCGAGGCGATGAAAGAAGCGATACTGCAGCTGGCGCATTAGGGAGGCTCATTCGCAGATGCCGAAATCGATACCCATCGAGCCGGAGAAGGTTCTTGCCCGGGGCAGGATCCGCTTTACCGACATCGAGATCAACGCGTACGACAAGACCGTCGAAGAGGAACTGGCGGAGTTCTCCAGGGACGATCTGCTGAACATCTTCCACGACCTGTGCGCGATCCGGGAATTCGAGACGATTCTGAACCAGATCAAGATCAAGGGAACGTACAAGGGCATCACGTACAGCCACCTGGGCCCGGCGCATCTTTCCATCGGCCAGGAAGCGGCGGCGGTGGGCATGGCCTTCACGCTGACCCCGGACGACCACATCTACGGTTCGCACCGCAGCCACGGCGAGATTCTGGCCAAGGGCTTCTCGGCCATCCGCCGGATCGAGGACGCCCGCCTGCTGGAGATCATGCGGTCCTACCGGGACGGCGCCATCCTGGAGCCGCTCGAGAAGGGACATGGCGGGAGTGTCCAGGAACTGGCCCGCAAGTTCCTCGTCTACGGCGCGTATTCGGAAATGTTCGCGCGGGAAACGGGATTGAACCGCGGGCTGGGCGGTTCCATGCACGCCTTCTTCACCCCGTTCGGCATCTATCCCAATAACGCCATCGTGGGCGGCTCGGGCTCCATCGCTCCGGGCGCGGCGCTGTTCAAGCGCGCCAACCGCAAGCCCGGCATCGTGGTCTGCAACATCGGCGACGCCTCCTTCGCCTGCGGTCCGGTGTGGGAGGGCATCACCTTTGCGTCCATGGACCAGTACCGCACCTTGTGGGACCCGGACCTGGGCGGCGGCCTGCCCATCATTTTCAACTGCATGAACAATTTCTACGGCATGGGCGGGCAGCCGTTCGGAGAGACCATGGGCTGCCAGTTCATCGCGCGCATCGGCGCGGGGGTCAATCCCGATCAGATGCATGCCGAGCGGGTCAACGGCTACGACCCGCTGCCCGTCATCGACGCTTTCCGGCGCAAGAAACGGCTCCTGGCCGAGGGGCGCGGTCCGGTGTTGCTGGACACGGTGACCTACCGGATCAGCGGCCACTCGCCTTCGGACGCGTCCAGCTACCGCTCCAAAGAGGAGATCGAGCGCTGGCAGGAGGCCGATTCCATCCGGGCCTTCCAGCACAAGCTGGTTTCCCACCGGGTCTTCTGTCCGGATGAGCTGGAATCGCTGCGCGCCGGGGTGGAGGTCCAGGTCTTCGAGATGTTCAAGCTCGCCGCGGATCTGGAGGCTTCTCCCCGGGTGAGCCTGGATTCCGAGCTGGTTGGGTCGGTGATGTTCTCCAACCGGCGGATCGAGAAATACGACGATCGCGAGCCGGAGCTGCTGCAGGACGTTTCCGCCAACCCGCGCGTGCAACAGATCCGCAACAAGGTCCGGACGCCGCTCGAAAACGGCAAGCCGGCGCCCAAAATGCGGGCCTACAACGTGCGGGACGGGATCTTCGAAGCGCTGGTCCACCGTTTCCGGATCGATCCGACCCTGGTGGCCTTCGGCGAGGAGAACCGGGACTGGGGCGGCGCCTTCGCGGTCTACCGCGGCCTCACCGAACTGCTGCCCTATCACCGGCTGTTCAACGCTCCCATTTCGGAGGCTGCCATCGTGGGCGCGGCGGTGGGCTATGCGCTGGAGGGCGGGCGCGTGGTGGCCGAACTGATGTACGCCGATTTCATGGGCAGGGCCGGCGACGAGATCTTCAACCAGTTTTCAAAATGGCAGGCCATGTCGGCCGGGCACCTGACCATGCCCATGGTGCTGCGCATTTCGATCGGCGCCAAGTACGGCGCGCAGCATTCGCAGGACTGGACCGCGCTGGTGCATCACATCCCGGGTCTGAAGGTGGTCTATCCGGTGACGCCGTACGACGCCAAGGGCATGATGAACGCGGCCCTGGCCGGGTCCGACCCGGTGGTCTTTTTCGAAAGCCAGAAGGTGTATGACTACGGCGAGATGTTCGTCGAGAGCGGAGTTCCGGAAGGGTACTACGAGATCGACCTGGCCGAGCCGTCCGTCAAGCGGACCGGCAAGGACATCACCATCATCACCTTCGGGCCGGCGCTCTACAAGGCCGTGGAAGCGGCCGACGAGCTGGCCGCGCGCTGGGGCCTGGCGGCGGAGTTGATCGACCTGCGCTCGGCCAACCCGATCGACTACGACCCGCTGGCGGCCTCGGTGCGGAAGACCGGCAAGGTGCTGCTGGTGTGCGACGCCGTGGAGCGGGGCTGCGTGATGCAGACCGTGGCGGCCACGCTCACCCAGTTGTGCTTCGATTACCTGGACGCTCCACCCGTGCTCGTCGGCTCGCGGAACTGGATCACCCCCGCGGCGGAGCTGGAGGCCATGTTCTTTCCCCAGAAGGAATGGCTGCTGGACGCCATCCACGAGCGGATCATGCCCCTGAGCGGCCACCAGCCCTCCACCAACCAGACCCTGGGCGAACTGGCGCGCCGGGCGCGCCAGGGCATATAAGTCGTCAGCCCCGATCGTTGAGGACGGCGGCGCGTGCAAGATACGGCGTCGCCGGAATCCGCCGTGCCGCCGGCGCCCGGGGTGGATCGCCGGATTCAGGCCGCGGCGGCTACCCGGGCCAGGACATAGGGCCCTTCGGGGATGATGGCCACGGTCGAGCCGGGTTTCAGCGAAGCCAGCAGGGCGTCGGCGGCCGCCTGGGCGGTATCGAACGATCTCCCCCACAGCCCGGCGTGGTACTGGGGCGGAAGGCCGGGGACGTGGAACAGCACTTCGGCCCGGGCGGTGACCAGGCCGAGCTTCTCCAGCTGCCACTGGTCCACCACCACCGGTTCATTCAGAATCTTCTCCATGAAACCGCGGTCCGACGCGTTTTCCGCCACCATGCGGGTGAATTCGGGCGCGCCGCAGCCTTCCTCGCACGCGGCGCAGAGCAGAATCTTCCCGCCCGGCTTCAGAATGTGCTGCGCCGCGGTCACGCCCTTCAGCGCCTGGTAAAAAGTCAGGTCCAGAGGATAGCCGGCCGAGGTGGTGATGACCGCGTCCACCGGCTCATCCAGGTTCTCCAGCATCACCCGGGAGACGAACTCGACGCCCTTCCGGTGCGCCTGCACGGCATCGCCGGCGAAGACGCCGGCAATGGGCCGGTTGCCGGGCACGCCCCGCGCCAGGGCCACGTCGACCAGAAAGTCGTGCCGGGCCATGCGGGCGATCTCGAGCAGCTCCCGGTGCAGCGGGTTGTCCTCGATGGAGCCTTCGCAGGCGCGCGCATCCCGCATGAACCGGGGGCTGTGCAGGACCTTGATGGTCTCCTGCGCGGCCAGTCCGGGGGCGATCAGCTTGCGGCCGCCGGAGTAGCCCAGCATCAGGTGCGGCTCGATGAAGCCGAGAGTGATATGCAGGCCGGCCGCCACGAAGCGTTCATCGATGTAAACCGGGGTTCCGCCGGCGGTCGACCCCAGGTGGCGGTGGGAGGCGAGGTCGCGGGCATAGTGGTTCTCCACCCGGTAGGCGGCGGCGACGGATTCGCCCACGATTTCGCGGATCTCGGCTTCGGTGGCGGGTCGGTGCAGGCCGGTGGCGATCAGGATGGTGACATTTTCCCGCGGGATGCCGGCCGCCTCCAGGCGCCGTAGTACCGGGGGGAGTACCTGCCGGTTGGGGGCCGGGCGGGTAATGTCGCAAACCGAGATGGCCGCGCCGCGCTTTCCCCGGGCAAGCTCCACCAGCGGGGGAGTGCCTGTGGGCGAGTCCAGGGCGGCCTCGATGGCGCCGGCAGCGTCATCCAGGGGCCGGGCGGAACGCGCCTCCAGCACCCGGTACTGAAAGCCGGGGGGCAGATCCAGGGTCAAGCCGGTCTTTCCGAAAGCCAAATCGATGCGCATACAGGCAACGTAACACAACCGCCGGCGAGGCCGGCAAAGGCCGGTGAAACGTTCGGTCGTGGAATTGCACTACCGGCGTGGGGGTCGTCATGGTGGAGTTCACATTCGTTCCGTTGGGTCTGGCCATTCTGGTCATCTTTTGCTTGTTCTTGTCGATGCTCTCCTCGCCTCCCACGGCCGGACGCTGACGCCCCCCACCCTGTGGAATCCTTACACAGCGTGCCTGCTAGAATACACAGGTGCGCTGCCGGCTAGCGGTACTTCCCCTCTTTCTTCTTGCTTCCGTCCATGGCCAGGAGTATGACCTGGTCCTGAGCGGCGGCCGTATCGTGGATGGCTCCGGAAACCCGTGGTATGAAGCGGATCTGGCGGTTTCCGGGGATCGGATCGCGGCCATCGGCCGGCTGGCGGGCGCCGCGGCCAAGCAGAAAATCGACGCCCGCGGCCTGGTGATTGCCCCCGGATTTATCGACATCCACACCCACGCGCGGGGCGGCATATTCCGGACTCCGACGGCTGAAAATTACGTTCGCCAGGGAGTCGCGACCCTCATCGAAGGCCAGGACGGCGGCTCTCCCTGGCCCACTGGCGCGTTTTTGAAGAAGCTGGCGGAAGCGGGAATTTCCGTCAATTTCGGAATATTCGCGGGGCAGGGCACCATCCGGCAGGCGGTAATCGGTCTGGAAAACCGTAGGGCTACGGCGGATGAAATCCGGAAAATGAAAGAACTGGTGCGCCAGGCCATGCAGGAGGGCGCGCTGGGTCTTTCCAGCGGCCTGTTCTACGTCCCCGGGAATTTCACGCCGCCGGAGGAGGTGGTGGAACTGGCCGCGGCGGCGGGCGAGTCCGGCGGAATTTACATCTCCCACATACGGGACGAGGCGGCCGGCATCCTGGACAGCGTGAAGGAGACCATACGGATCGGCGAGGAGGGCCGCCTTCCGGCGCAGATCACTCACCACAAGATTATCGGAACCAGGAACTGGGGCAAGAGCGAGGAGACGCTGCGGCTGGTGGAGGAGGCGCGCAGCCGGGGCGTGGACGTCACCATAGACCAGTACCCCTACACGGCTTCGTTCACCGGCACGGCGGCGCTGTTTCCGCAATGGGCGCTTGCAGGGGGCCGGAAACAGTTCCTGGCGCGCCTGGAGGATCCGGCCGCGCGGGCGCGCATCGTGGCGGAGATCGTGGAGCGCATCCGCTTCGACCGCGGAGGCGGCGACCCGAAGAACGTGGTCATGGCGTACTGTCCGGACCAGCCGGAACTGGTGGCCAAGGACCTCGGGCAGATCACCCGGGAGCGGGGCCGGGAATCCACGCCGGAGAACGCCGCGGAGACGGCCATCGAGATCCAGCGCAAGGGCGGCTGCTCGGCGGTGTTTCACGCCATCGACGAGGGCGATTTGGAGCGCATCCTGCGCTACCCGCTGACCATGATCGCCTCCGACGGAGAGATCCCGGAGTTCGGCCAGGGAGCGCCGCACCCCCGCAGCTACGGCGCCTTCGCGCGGGTTCTGGGGCGGTACGTGAGGGAACGCCGGGTGCTGCGGCTGGAGGATGCGGTGCGCAAGATGACCTCGCTGCCCGCCAACCGGCTGGGACTGGCCGACCGCGGCCTGCTGCGGCCGGGGATGAAGGCGGATCTCGCCATCTTCGATGCGAACGCAATCGCGGATACGGCCACCTTCACCGATCCGCATCATTACGCCGTGGGGGTTCTGCACGTTCTGGTGAACGGCCGGTTCGTGCTTCAGGAGGGCCGGATCACGGAGGAGCGTCCGGGCAGCGTGCTCTACGGCCCGGGCTCGCGGAGGTAACAATGTCCGAGTACCTGGTGATCGAGAACGGAATTCTGATTACGGACAGCGGAACGCTGCCGGACGGAATGGTGGTGGTGAAGGAGGGGCGCATCGAGTACGCGGGGCCGCGCGGGGAGGCGCCGGCGGGAGCCCGGCGCATTGACGCGGGAGGCCTGTACATCGCGCCCGGGTTCATCGACCTGCACGTTCACGGCGGGGCGGGGAGCGACTTCATGGACGCCACCGCGCAGGACGTCGAGACCGTTCTCCGGTACCACGCCGCGCACGGTACTACGGCGCTGTGCCCCACCACCGCGACCGCGCCGCTCCAGGAGATCCTGGCGGCGCTGGATGCCTTCGCCTGCTACCGCTCGTCGGGCGAGCGCTGGGGGCGCGCCCTGGGAGCGCACATCGAAGGGCCCTATCTCGCCATGTCCAAGCGCGGCTGCCACCTGCCCGAGCAGGTGCGGGCTCCCGAGCCGGGGGAGTGGCGGCAGATCCTGGAGCGCGGCCCGGTGGCATCGATGACCCTGGCGCCGGAACTGGACGGCGCGCGCGAGCTGATCGGGGCGCTGCGCCGCTCCGGGGCCAATGCCAGCGCCGGCCACAGCGAGTGCCTCTACCACGAGATCGAGGAGGCCGTGGAGTGGGGCGTGAATCACGTCACCCACCTCTATTGCGCCATGACCGATGCCATGAACAACCGCTGGCGCCTCACCCCCAACCCGCGCGCGGCCGGCATCCTGGAGGCGGTGTTCCTGGACGAGCGGCTGACCTCGGAAGTGATCTCCGACGGCCGGCACCTCTCGCGCGAAATGCTGCTGGTGGCTTTCCGCAACAAGGGCTGCGAGAAGCTGGCCCTCGTGACCGACGCCATGCGCGGCGCCGGAATGCCGGAGGGCGAGTACACCTTCGGGCCGCGGCACGGGATGCGGGCCGTGGTGCGGAACGGCGAAGCCAGGGTGCCCGACGGAACGGCGCTGGCATCGTCGGTTTACCCGATGAGCGTGATGGTGCGCGTCTTCCGGGACCTCACCGGCTGCCCGCTCTGGCAGGCCGTGCGGATGGCATCGCTCACTCCGGCCACGATCCTGGGGCTTCAGGACAAACTGGGCAGCCTGGCGCGGGGCAAGCTGGCGGACGTCATTCTGTTCGATGAGCAGGTGGAAGTGCGCCGGGTGTTTGTGGGCGGCCGGGCAGTAGTGTGAGGGCGGCGCGTTCCAGCTGATACCGAGCCGCGACTGCAAGGAGCGGTCTCAGCGTTCGCCGGCGCCGCCCGCCGGGACTCGAAGGTCTCCCCCTCGCGCCCGCGTGGCCCCGCACCGTACATTTGGCGGCCGTCAGCTGATACCGAGCCGCGACTGCAAGGAGCGGTTTCAGCGTTCCTCGTCGTCCAGGTCCAGGGATAGCGGCGCGAAGACGGCGCGCTTCGGCGCCGGATACGGCACATTCCAGCCGCGCAGGCTGTGCCAGACGATGCGGTTGAGCCGCTCGGTGGGAGCGGCGTCCGGCACGTCGAAGTTCATGCGCTGGGAATCGAGCGCCGCCCGCCGGGCCTCGCCGTGGAGCGCTTTCAGCGGCGGGTTCAGCTCGTCCAGCGACTGCTCGGGAACCACGGCTTGGTACGGAGTGAGGTCCGGAGTGTCCTGGAAGCTGGCGCGCATGTCGTTGGCGATCAGGTCGAACAGCGAGAGCGTGGGCAGTCCCAACATCAGCTCGATGGTCTTGAGCATGCTTTGGTGCGAGTAGAAGGTGGAGTCCAGGTGGCCGCGCCGCACGTACGGGCTGGCGGCCAGCGCCACCGTACGATGGCCGTCCACGTGGTCCACGCCGTTCTGCGCATCGTCCTCCACGATGAAGATAGCCATCTTCGGCCAGAAGCGCGAGCGGGTCAGCGCTTCCACGATCTGTCCCATGGCGAGGTCGTTGTCGGCCACCATGGCCTTGGGCGTCGAAACCTCCGGAGTGGCGCCGAAGGTGTGGTCGCAGGGCAATTGCACGATGGTCAGGTTGGGCATGCCGCCGGACGCCTCCCACTTCTTCAAATCGGCCAGGAAGATCCGCGCCCGCACTACGTCGGGGATCGAGTTGGTGTAGGTGGGGTAGTTGGGAACCAGCACCTTGTTCAGCGAAGGGATGGGCGAAGAGACCTTCCATTCGGATTCGAAGGTCTCTCCCTTGCGCCAGCGGTCCAGCAGCGGCCCGCGCAGCTGCCGCGGCTCGGGCAGGCGCGGGGCGAATTCGCCGTAGACCCGCACCGTGCGTTTGGCGGCCAGCGCCAGGTCCCACAGGAAGCCGGTGGAGGAGTAGGCGATCGGATCGGTGCCGTCGAAGGGATAGCTGCGGCCCTGGTAGCCGGGCCAGAGACAGTACGCGGTCTCGTTGGCCTGGGTGAGCCACTGGTGGCCGTCGCCGCTGTTCCCGCCCGTGGCGTAGAAGTTGTCCAGCAGGACGAACTGCTCGGCCAGGCGGCGGTGGTTGGGCGTCACTGCGGCGCCGAACAGCACCAGCGAGGGATCGCCGTTGCCTTTCTCCAGGTCGCCGAAGACCTGGTCGTAGGTGCGGTTCTCCTTGATGATGAAGACCACGTGCTCGATCAGCGACGGGTCGCCGGCGCGCTCGGGCACCGCTTTCGGCCTGGCGCCAGGCTGCCTGCGCGCCGCGGGCGCGAGCGTGAGGCGGTTGTTCTCGGCCACCGCCGTGGTGTAGCTCGCCAGCTGCGGAGCGTCGGGGATGTCCACCACGTTCACCGATCCGCGGTTGGCATGCACGTAGCGTTTGGAGGGCTCGTCGCGCCAGCCCGAGCCGGGACCCAGAAGGGAAGCCATGGCCAGCCGCTTGCCGTCGGGGCTCAGGGCCAGGGCGTTGGGATACCAGGCGGTGGGAATGGCGCCTTCGACGCGGCCGGTGGCGGTTTCAATGCTCAGCACGGCATTGATGCCGCCGCAAGCCGCGTAGAGACGCGCGCCGTCCCTGGAAAGCGCCAGGGCGGTGGGCGCCAGCCCGCTCACCTTCACCGGGAAGGGTTGCAGCGGCAGGCTGCGGATAAGGCGGTTGGTTTTGCTGTCGAGGATGGAAATGGAATCGCTGTTGGTGTTGGCCACGTAGACGCGCGCGCGGCTTTCGTCCCAGACCACAGCGGTGGGATGCAGTTCCACGGGGATCGTGTGGGTGGCGGCGAGCGTCTCGAGGTCGATGCGCGTCACCGTGCCCGTGGAGGCGACGCCGCGGGCGTCGATGACCACGCGATCGGCATCCGGCTTGAGCCCGGTGGGCGCGGTGAGGTCGCGGGGCAGCGGCGGCCTTCCACCCCAGTTGGTGACATAGGCCGTCTTGCCCGCGGCGTCCATGGCCGCGCCGAAGGGAGCGATGCCGGTCCTGACCTTGCCCTTCAGGCGCCCGTCCGCGAGATCCACCACCGCCAGTTCATTGTTGTAGATGAGCGGCGCCACGGCGAGACGGCCGTTGGTCTGAATGGCTCCGGCGATGAACGAGCCGAGACTGCCGGCGGTCTCGGAGCCGGCGGAAGTGACCAGACGCACCGCGCCTTTTCGAGTGGCGGCAAACAGCGCCTGCTTCCGCTCCCCGTCGAAGGCGATGCTCTGCAATCCGGGACTGCCGCCCACCGGGATTCGCTCCAGCACCCGGTTGGCCTGCCAGTCCATGCGGTAGAGATGCGTGGCGCCCAGCACCCACAGCTCTTTGCCATCCAGGCCGAAGGTCACGCCGTAGACGCGGCCTTGAAAGATGGCGGGGACTCCGGCAGGCGTGATCATCTGCCGGGTGGTGATGACGCCGGGATCGGTCACCGAGCGAACCGGTTTTTCCGTTGTCTGCGCGGCCGCCGCCGCGCACGCAAGAAGGAGGAAGCAGGAGCGCATGGCCTGATTGTACAAGCTCTCACTGGTACTCGATTTCCTACTTGCACGTCCGATTTGGTTGACAGGCCCTCCGCGCAGCGGTTACCCTGACCCTCCATCTGTTCCGCTCAGTTACAGCAAAGGAGACGCAATGCCGCTGAAGCACGGCGATCTGGATGGAGACGGGCGTTCCGAGATTCCCGTCTCCAGCCCCTGGGGTATCGGGGTCTATGAAATGGTGGGTGGCGCGCTGGGAGTGGCGTTGGCCGTTGCCAACGGCACCCGCCTGGGCGACTGGCTGCTCAACACCGCCGACAACCGTTTTGAACTCATGGCCGATCTCGACGGAGACGGGCGCTGCGAGGTCCTGGTCTCCAGCCCCTGGGGCATCGGCATACTGAAGCAGTCCGGCAAGACCTACACCTCGGCGGCCGTGGCGGCCAACGGCACACGCCTCGGCGACTGGGTGTTGAACACCGTGGAGAACCGCTTCGGCCCGGTGGGGGACTTCGACGGCGACGGCAAGGCCGAAGTGCTCGTCACCAGCCCCTGGGGCGTCGGGATCCTGAAGCTGTCGGCGGGCAAGCTGACGGTGCTGGCCATGGCGGCCAACGGCACGCGCTTCGGCGGCTGGCAGCTGAACACCGCGGACAACCGCTTCGCCGCGGCGGGCGATCTGAACGGCGACGGCCGGGCGGAAATCCTGGTGACCAGCCCCTGGGGTCTGGGAGTTCTGCAACTCTCCGGCCAGGCGCTGACAGCCCTGGCGCTGGTGGAAAACGGGGGCCGCATCGGCAGTTGGCTGGTGGACACCTCGGAAGACCATATCGCCGCCGTGGCCGACCTGGACGGCGACGGGTGGGCGGAGATCCTGGTGACCAGCGCGCTGCGAATCGGCGTTCTGGAGATGGCCGGCGACGGCACGCTGTATTCGCTGCAGGTGGTTCCCGCCGGCACGCGGTTCGGCGACTGGCAGATGAACACGCGCGACACGCGGCTGGGTCCGGTGGGCGACTTCGACGGTGACGGCCGCACCGAGGTGCTGATGGTGAGCCCCTGGGGCATCGGCGTTCTGGAAGTCGCCGGCGGCGTCCTGGGCGTGAAGATCATGGCGGCCAACGGGAGCAAGCTGGGCTACTGGACGCTGGATACCGCCGCCAACCGTTTCGACATGGCGGGCGACTTCGACGGCGACGGTCAGGCGGAGCTCCTGGCCGTGAATGCCGGCGGGCTCGCGATCCTGAAGGTGGTCAAATCCACTTTCGACTCCATCGTGATTGCCGGCAACAGCACCAGCATGGGCGGCTGGAAGCTGAATACGGCCGACAACCGCTTCGGCATCGGACCGGAGCTCCTGCGGGTGCACATCAAGATCCTGAGCAACCCCGCGGTTCACATCGACCGGATGATGAGCGCCATGCAGCGCGTCTACGAATCGGTCGGCATCATCGTGCAGCGCGCGAGCACCGAAGTGCTGGACCTTCCGGACCTGGTGGACCTGGAGGCGGGCGCGTGCGTCCGGGGTTCGGTGACCGAAGAGCAGGAACTGCTGTTCGACCACCGGGCCAACATGGGGCCCAACGACGTGGTGGCGTATTTCGTGAGGAGCACGAACCCGCCTTACAACGGCTGCGCCGCGCATCCCCCGGGACAGCCCGGCGCAGTGGTCTGCCAGGGCGCGACGCAGTGGACCCTGGGTCATGAGCTGGGCCATGTGCTGGGCCTGCCGCACGTGGCGGACAGCAACCGGCTGATGACCGGAGGGGGAACGGCGAACATCACGAACCCGCCGCCGGACTTCATCCATACGGAAGTCCAGACCATGAAGGGGAGCGCGCTCACCCACAACGCCTGAAGGGGAGGAAGACGATGCCGATTACGATGAAAGACGTCCGCGCGCGGCTGGATGCCGACGAGGTCGATTACCGGGGCGCTGCCGCGCTGGGCCCCGAAGCGCTTCCGCACCTTTCGGAGCTGGCGCAAGGTCCCGACACCATGCTGGCGTCGAAGGCCGCGTACCTGGCGAGTCTCATTCCCGGGGAGCCGTCGGCGCGCATCCTGAGCGCCGCGGGCAGCCGCCCCGAGCCTGTCGTGCGGGTGGCGGCCGCCGCGGGCCTGAAGAACGTGCCGGAGGAACAGGCCGGGCCGCTGCTCGACCGGCTGTTAGGCGACCCGGACGCCGGCGTACGCAAGACGGCGCTGAAGTCCGCGGCGGGTTTCGTCTCGGCGGCGATGAGGGCCCGGGTGCAGCGGGTGGCGGAGCGCGACCCGGCGCCCTTCCTCCGCGAGATGGCGAACCGCGCCATGCGCAAGTAAGGCCGGCGGGCGCTCAGACTCTGCGCGTCATACCCATGAACAGGGTGATCAGGAAGATCACCAGGAAGATGAAGAACAGGATTTTGGCGATGCCGGCGGACGCCGCCGCGATCCCTCCGAAACCGAAAATGGCGGCGATGATGGCAATCACCAGAAACAGCAAGGACCAACCAAGCATGCTCGCTTTCCTCCACAAGTGAGGGAGCAGTTGGGGGGCCAGTGAGAGGCCGTACACCAAACGAACCGCGGAGGCAGCGAGAACACAGGAACGGCGCGGGTGCCTGCGTGGCGATTATTTCTTCTTGAGCCCCAGGGCTTCGTTGAGGGAGCCCTGGCGGTATCCTTCCAGGTCGAGGGTCACGTACTTGAAGCCCAGGTCCTTGAAGATGGCCGTGAAGCGGCGGGCGGTTTCGAGGTTGAGCGCCTGCTCCATTTCATCGGGGGCGATCTCGATGCGGACCACTTCCCCGTGGAAGCGCACGCGGAACTGCCGGAAGCCCAGGGCGCGGACGGCCTCCTCGCCGTTCTCGACGGTCTTGACGGTTTCGATGGTGACGGGAGTCCCGTAGGGGATGCGCGAGCTGAGGCAGGCGGAGGCCGGGCGGTCCCAGGTGGGCAATCCGGCCAGGCGGGAAAGCTCCCGGATATCGGCCTTGGTCATACCGGCCTCGACCAGGGGCGCTTTCACCTGGTGCTTCATGGCGGCGTTCTGTCCGGGCCGGTAGTCGCCCAGGTCGTCCAGGTTGACCCCGTAGATGATGTGCTCGACGCCCCTGGCGCGCCCGAACTCCTCGAGCTGAGTGAACAGCTCGTCCTTGCAGTGGAAGCAGCGGTTGGCGTCGTTCCTGACGTAGTCCGGGTTGTCGAACTCGTAGGTCTTGATGTACTCGTGGCGCAGGCGGTAGCGCCGGGCGAATTCCTCGGCGGCGCGCTTGTGCGATTCCGGCATGGAGGCCGAGTCGGCCGTGATGGCCCAGGCCTTGTCGCCCAGCGCCTGGGCGGCCGCCCAGGCCAGGTAAGCGGAATCGGTGCCGCCGGAAAAGGCCACCAGGACCTGGCCCATGCCGCGCAGGACCGCGAAGAGCTTTTCTTCCTTCTCCTGGAGACGGGAAGGGGTGCCCAGTTCCACCAAAGGGGTCATAGTCTGATTATAAGCAAACCCGCCCACGGACGGACCTCAGGCGATGGTCCAGCCGCCGTCCACGGCGATGACCTGGCCGGTCAGGTAGGAAGCGCGGTCCGAGGCGAGCAGCACGGCGATCGCGGCCACCTCGGACGGACGGCCGAGGTGCTTGACGGGCTGGCGGGCCAGGCGCGCCTCGAGGCGGGCGGGGTCTTTCCAGTAGTATTCGCTGAAACGGGTCTCGATGAGGCCGGGGGCGATGGCGTTGACGCGCACGCCGCGCGGGCCGAACTCGAGGGCCAGGGACTGGGTCATCATGATGAGGCCCGCCTTGGTGACGTTGTAGAGCATGGCTTCGGGGAGCGGGCGCAGGCCGGCCTCGGAGGCGATGTTGACGATGGCGCCGGAGCCGCGCTCGCACATGCCCGGAGCGAAGCAGCGGATGAGCCGCAGGGCGCTCTTCAGGTTGATCTCCATCATCTTGTCGAACTGCTCGTCGGTGACGGAGAGGGAGGGACCCTGGGCGATGTTGGTGGCGGCGTTGTTGACCAGGATGTCGACGCGCCCGTATTCGCGGAGCACGGTGTCCGCCAGGGCGGCCACCTGTTCCGCGCGCCCCACGTGGCAGGCGATGGCCCGGGCGGGGAAGCCGCGCGCGGCGGCGTCCAGGGTTTCCTGGCGGCGTCCGGTGATGATGCAGGCGGCGCCCTCCTGGGAGAAGGCCTGGGCGATGGCGAGGCCGATGCCGCGGGAGGCGCCGGTGACGAGCGCCACTTTGCCGGAAAGCAGGCTCATATGCCGAGCACTTCGTGGGAGAAGCGGACGCTGGCCTCCATGTCCTCGAGTTCCTGCCTGACGGCGGCCTGCTTGTCGGCCGGGCGCGGAGGGCTGGGGAGCGGCTTGCCGCTCTCGGCGATGGCCAGGAAGCGGGCGAATTCCCAGGCGGGCGTCCGGCGGTAGGCGTCCCAGAACCTGGGCTCGTAGATCTTCAGCACGCGCGGCCCGGTGACGATGGTTTCCAGGGAATAGGCGCGGCCGGGGCAGAGTTCCTGGAACCTGCGTGTGTACTCGCGGATGCCGACGTTGCCCTCGCCCAGGCGGGTCCAGGCGACCGCGATGCCGTCCGGCACGCGCCAGGCGGCGGTGTCGCGCACGTGGCTGGTGAGGACGTAGGGGGCGAGGGTTTCCAGGGTGAGGTGGGGATCTTCCAGGGCCCAGAGCGGGTTGCCGGAGTCCAGGCAGGCGCCCACGAAATCGGGGCCGGCCTCCTCGATGAGGGTCTTCAGCTCGCGGGCCTGCATGTCTCCGGCGTGGTTCTCGATGGCGATCCTGAGCCCGGCGTCCAGCACCTGGGAGCGCACGGCGCGCAGCACCTTCACGGTGTTCCGGATGTGCCCCTCGATGGGGACGGGGCCGGCGCGGTCGGCCATGGTGCCCAGGAAGGCGCGCACGATGGGCGAGCCGATGGTCCTGGCGGCCCGCACCATGTCCAGGATCTGCTGCTCGGCGGTGCCCTGGGTAATGTCGAAGGCCTTGGAACTGGGGCAAACCGAACGCATGCCGATCTCGAGCTCGATGCCGAGTTTTTCGGCGTGGGCGCGGACCCGCTTGAGGTGATCTTCCTCGAGGCCGCCCAGGAAGCGGATCTCGGAGAAATGGACCACCTTCGCCTTCCACCGGGCGCACTGGTCCAGGTGCTGAAAGGCGTTCCACCCCTGGGAACGGACGCTGAACAGATCGACACCGAAGCGCACCGGGGCCGCGGCGGGCGCTGTTGCGGCCGCCAGAGGCGTAGCGAGAAAGGTTCTGCGATCCATAGATTTACACCTTATTCTACCGGCCGAGAGTAAGCCAGGACACGGGGCATTGTTTCACACTGGAGCGAGCCTCACGCTTGCCCCCGGCAAGGGCCGGATGCTGAACTGAAAGCGGTGATCAATTCGCCGAATTTCCGATGTCCAAAGTGCGGTTTTCATAAAGTCCGCTACTCGAAGCCGCGTTTTTTGGACTATTTTCTCAAATTCTTTTTCGTCGTTCCGTACCGCTGCCGGGGCTGCCGCGTGAGGTTCCACGGCTTCCGCCGCCGGCTGGGCACGCCGGAGGAAGACGGCGCGGGGCAGGGACGGCGGGAAGCGGCCGCGTCGGAGAGCTGAGCCTCAGAAGTTGACGATGGAGGCGAAGGACTCCGGTTTCAGGCAGGCGCCGCCCACCAGGGCGCCATCGATCTGGGGCTGAGCCATCAGGCCCTTCACGTTCTCCGGCTTCACGCTGCCGCCATACAGGATACGGAGATTTTCGGCCGCCTCTTCGCCGAAGCGGGCCCTGGCCTGCTCGCGCAGGACACGGTGGGCCTCGGCGGCGATCTCGGGACTGGCTGTGCGGCCGGTGCCGATGGCCCAGACCGGCTCGTAGGCGATCAGGATCCTTCCGAACTCTTCGGGGGAAAGCGGGCCGATGCCCTTGTCGAACTGCGCGGCAAGCACCCCGGCGGTGCGGCCGGACTCGCGCTGTTCCAGGGTCTCGCCCACGCAGACGATGGGGGTGAGCCCGGCGTTGAGGGCGGCGCGGGTCTTTTTCAGCACGCTTTCGTCGGTTTCGCCGAAGTACTGGCGGCGCTCGCTATGGCCGACGATGACGTGCGAGCCGCCGGCGGCGGCGATCATGGGCCCGGAGACCTCGCCGGTATAGGCCCCTTCCGTTTCCCAGAAGAGATCCTGGGCGCCGATGCGCACGTTGGAGCCCCGCGCGGCCTCGACGGCCGCGGGCAGGTTGACGAAGACCGGGCAGATGACGATCTCGCAGTGGCTGCAATCGCGGACCAGGGGAAGGAATTTCTCAAAAAATGACGTAGTTTCGGCGGCGGTTTTGTACATTTTCCAGTTGCCCGCCATCACAGGTTTTCGCATGAGCGTGAACTCCTCGTGTGTAAGCTGGCGTCCTCACGGACGCGGCCCGGCGGCCGGTTCAACTTGGGCGCCGAGCAGGGATAAAAAGCCGGTTCCTTTCTCGAATTCGATGTGAAAATTCTCCGCCACGGTGCGGCCGATGTCGGCCAGGGAAGCGCGCACGCCCAGGGCGGCGCCGGCGCGGGCGCGGGGGCCGAAGGCGAGCAGGGGCACGTACTCGCGGCTGTGGTCGGTGGAGGGCGTGGTGGGATCGCAGCCGTGGTCGGCGGTGAACAGGGCGAGATCGCCGGGCTCCAGGCGCTCGAAGAAGCGGGGCAGCCAGGCGTCGAAGGCTTCCAGGGCGGCGGCGTAGCCTGCGACGTCGTTGCGATGGCCGTAGAGCATGTCGAAATCGACCAGGTTGACGAAGACCAGGCCTTCGGGAGCGGCGTCCATGGCTTCCAGCGTTCGCGCCATGCCCTCGGTGTTGTCGCGGGTCTTGAAGGAGAGGCCGATGCCGCGGCCCAGGAAGAGGTCGAAGATCTTGCCCACGCTGGTGACGGGCACGCCGTGCTCCGCCAACCGGTCGAGCAGCATGCCGCGCGGCGGGGGGACGGCGTAATCGTGGCGGTTGGCGGTGCGGGTGAAATTGCCCGGGGAGCCGGTGAAGGGCCGGGCGATGACGCGGCCGACTTCATGCGGACCGCGCAGGATTTCGCGCGCCGTCTCGCAGATCTTGTAGAGCTCCCAGAGCGGGATGACTTCCTCGTGTGCGGCGACCTGAAAGACGCTGTCGGCGGAAGTATAGACGATGGGCGAACCGGTGCGCATGTGTTCGGCGCCGAGTTCGCGGATGATCTCGGTGCCGGAAGCGGGCCTGTTGCCCAATATGGAACGCCCGATGCGGCGCTCGAATTCGCCGATGATTTCCGGCGGGAAGCCGGCGGGGTAGAGAGGAAAGGGCTTCTCCAGGATGGCGCCGGCGATCTCCCAGTGTCCCGCCGTGGTGTCCTTGCCGGGCGAGGCGAGGGCGCACTTGCCGAAGGAGGCACGGGGCGAGGCGGCGGCGGGCAGGCCGGGGAGCGGAGCGATGTTGCCGAGGCCGAGGCTCAGGAGGTTGGGCAGGCGCAGGCCGCGCGCGCGGGCGATGTTGCCGAGGGTGTTGCTGCCGGCATCGCCGTAGTCCGCCGCATCCGGCATCTCGCCGATCCCCACGCTATCCAGAACGAGCAGGATAATGCGGCGAAACACAATTTGACTGTAACATAGAGGTATCCGCGGGAGCGGTTGCGATGCAGTCACGGCGTCATTTCATCAGCAAGATCACGGGCCTGGCCGGTTCGCTGGCCAGCTCGAACGTGATGGGCGCGAACGAGCGGGTCCGGCTGGGGGTGATCGGTACGGGCGACCGGGGCATGGCGCTGGTGCGGGAGGCGCTGGCGGCGCCGAACGTGGAAGTGGCGGCCTTCGCGGATGTCTTCACCAAGCGGCTGGAAGAAGCGCGGCGGGCGGCGCCGGAAGCCAAGACCTACCTGGACTACCGCTACCTGCTGGAAGACGCTTCGATCGACGCGGTGATCGTGGCGACTCCCCAGCACCTGCACTGCGAGCACTTCACGGCGGCGCTGGAGGCGGGCAAGCACGTCTACCAGGAAAAGACCATGGCATTCACCGTGGAGCACGCGAAGCGCATGCGGGCGGCACGGCAGAAGGCGGCCAAGCTGGCGGTGCAGATCGGGCACCAGGGCTGCTCGTCGGGGCAGGTGGCGGACGCCCTGAGTTTCCTGGCGGGGGGCCGGCTGGGGAAGATCACGGCGATCCACGCGCACATGTTCCGGAACACGCCGCACGGCAAGCCGCAGTGGTCGCGCCCGGTGCATCCCGCGATGACGCCGGAGAACATCCTGTGGAAGGCGTTTCTGGGCGAGGCGCCGGAGCGGCCTTTCGACGCGAACCGCTACATCAACTGGCGCTTTTTCCAGGATTACTCGGGCGGCAACGTGTACGAGAACCTGTGCCACCAGCTGGCCTTCTGGTACAAGGTGATGGACCTGGGAATCCCGCGCCGGGTACACATGACCGGGGGCATCTACCTGTGGAAGGACGGGCGCGAAGTGCCGGACACCATGAGCGTGACCATGGAGCACGCCGAGGAACTGCTGTTCAGCTGGGACTCGGGCTTCGGCAACAACCACCTGGGCAACACGGAAGAGGTGCTGGGGACCGACGGGACCATCGCCCGCAGCCAGCAGATCCGGTACTACCCGCAGAAAGTCAACCGGCCGGACGGCAACGAGATGCTAGGGGCCACCCCAACGCCGCGGGCCGCGCACCTGGTGAATTTTCTGGAGTGCATCCACACGGCCAAGGAGACCAACTGCCCGTTCGAGCTGGGCTTCCGGGTGTCGGTGGCCTGCCGCATGGCGGTGGAGAGCTACCTCCAGGGGCGGCCGGTGGAGTGGGACGCCGCCAAAGAAGAGATCGTGTAGTTTCAGATCCGAATCTGGCAATGTCCCTCCAACACAGAATTGTTTTCGGGTATTGTCCGAAAATGAGCCTGAATTCCTACGAAATCGACTCTCTATAATCCAGCGTGTTCCTGTTTTCAACGGCTTGCTGGGTTCGTTTTGCAGGCGCGCAGTGTCCACGGGCTTTTTCCCGGCCGGGTCGCAGGGACCGGCGTTCACGTTGACAGAGGGCGTGCGCATCTTCTTCATTCCAGATTAGAACGGCCGGTACGCCAGGGGAGACCGGCGGCGCGGCAAGTGGCTCAGGGCCGCGGGAATATATCTGCGGCGGGCGTGGGAACGCGGCGGCGGTGGGGGACAGGCACGGGGGCGCCCTCAGAGCCTTCGGAGCCAGGTGGAGGGGAAGTAGCTCAGCTCGGTGAAGTCCGGAGTGGTGAAAGGGCCGGAGGGGCGGTCGCGGACGAACTCGGGGTGGGCGGCCAGGAACTCATCGACGGCCGCGCCGGGGTTGTTCCAGGACCAGTCGCTCTCCCCTTCGGGGCACTGCGCCAGCTCCGCGCAGATACTGTCGGCGACGATCAGGTAACAGCCGGAGGTGACCAGGGGGCCCAGGTGACGCAATTCGGCGGCGACGTGGCGGGCGCTGTGATCGGAATCGAGAAAGACGCACACGCGGTCCCCGGGGCGAAGCAGTCGCAGGACCTCGGCGGCCGTTTCCGGAGAGGCGGAGTCGCCCTGGATGAACGCCACCCGGTCCGGCGCGCTTTCGCGGACGGCTTCGCGAACACCCGGGCGGAATTCGCGGTCGATGGAGATCACCCGGCCGTCGCCCCGCAACCGGCAGAGGGCGGCGAACAGGAGGGTGCTGCCGCCCTCGTAGACGCCGGTTTCGACAACCACGTCGGGCCGCAGCCGCCAAAGGAGTTCGGCGAGGCGCAGGATGTCGTCGGGCAATTGCAGAATCTGCCGGCCCATCCAGGAAAAGGTTTTCCAATGCCCCAGATTCCATCCGAGCAAAAGCCACTGGTGGGACAATATTCGGAAGGCTTGCGGTGAAAAGAGCGGGTACTCGACGGTAGAGCCGCTTTCATCCGCCTGCAGCAGGCGCGCGCCGGTATCGATGGTGATCCGCATGGAGTCCACTTCCTATGATCTCGCGCGAAGGGCCGCGCACGATGCCGCCGCCGCGCGGGCCTTTCCGGGCCCCGACTTCCGGCAGGTGCTGCAATGGATCCACGAAATCGTCAAGCCGGCGGCGTATGTCGAGATCGGCGTACACAGCGGGGAATCGCTGGCGCTGATCGGGCCCGGAACGCTCGCCGCCGGGATCGATCCGGCGCCGAAACCGGGATTCGCGTGCCCGGAGGGAGCCCGGCTTTACGCGATGACGAGCAACGAATTCTTCCGCCGGCACGATCCGGCGCGGATTTTCGGAGGCCGGCCGGTGGACCTGGCCCTGATCGACGGTCTGCACCTGTTCGAGCAGGCGCTGGAGGATTTTTGCAACCTGGAACGGCACATGTCGCGCGAGGGTATCGTGGCGGTACACGACACGGTGCCGCTGGACCGTGAAACCTCCTCGCGGCGGCGGACCACGGAGTTCTACACGGGCGACGTCTGGAAACTGGTCCCGCTGCTGAACCGCCGCCGGGGGGAACTGGAGATCGCCACGGTGATGACGGGTCCGGCCGGGCTGACGCTGATCCGGGGGCTCGACCCGGCCTGCGATCACGGGCGGCTGCGGCAGCAGGCGGCCGGGTTTCGGGATTTGGATTACGACTATTTCGACCGGTTCGTGCGAAATTCCCAGCGGACCATTCCGAATCATTTTGCCGCGGTGGGAGCCTTCTGCCAGAAGACGCCGGTCCAGTCGACCCGCTCGAGCGGGGCGGCGACGCCTTCGGCCTGACGGTACTCATCCACGGCCTGGCGGCATCCCGGGATGCAGTGATAATCGTCCACGATCACGAAGCCTCCGGGAGAGACCTTGGGATAGAGCGCGTTCAGGGCATCGCGGGTGGATTCGTAGAGGTCCGCATCGAGGCGCAACAGGGCGAGGCTGCCGATGGGCGCGCGCGGCAAGGTGTCCTTGAACCAGCCGGGCAGGAAGCGCACCTGGTCATCGAGCAGGTCATAGCGGGAGAAGAGGTCCCGCACGGTTTCCAGGGGAATGGCCAGGGCCGGCCGGCGGGCGGCGCTCAGATCCTCGGCGAGGTCCTGGGGCAGGCTGGGCGGCGGCGGGCCGTGGAACGAATCGGCGACCCAGACGGTCCGGTCGGCGATGCCATGGGCTTTGAGGAAGCCGCGCATGAACACGGTTGTGCCGCCGCGCCAGACGCCGCATTCCATGAGGTCGCCCGGAACGCCGCGGCGGCGGATGGCTTCCAGGCAGGCGGCGACGTTCTCCAGGCGCAGGCGGCCGATCATGGTGTGCCGGTAGCCGAGGTTGTCGAGCGAGTCGTCGAGAAAACGGCCGGCGGCGGCCAGTTCCCGCAACCGGCGGCAGAACTCCGGGCGGCTCTCGCCGATGCGCAGGAGAATGTCGGATGAATACGCATCGCGGCCTTCCAGGCAGTCCCGGAGATAGAGGAGGCGCGCCTCATTTTCCCAATACAGCTCGCCGAGCAGGCTCTTCATCAGCAGCTCGAGATAGAGCTGCTGCGCGGGTGGCGAGGCGCCGGGTTTGCGAGAGCCCCACATCCAACCAGATTGTAGAGCAGCGCGCCGGCCATACCGCACGGGTCTGCCGGGCCGGAAGGCAGGCGGTCCGGCGGTAGGGTATTCTGGACCGTGGTTCGAACGACCTTACTGTTGTGCCTGGCGGGCGCCGTCTGCGCCGGGCAGGAGCGGCCGCCGATGCACGCTTTCGAGCGCCAGCGGCTGGCGATCGAGGATTTCGAAGCGTCCGGATACATTCTGGACGTGGGAGGCGGGGGAGAAGGCATCATCGGCCGGATGAAGCCGCGGCAGGTGGTGGCGATCGACCTGTACAAGCGGGAACTGCTGGAGTCGCCGCCGGGCCCGCTCAAGATCGTGATGGACGCCACGGATATGAAGTTCCTGGACGGGAGCTTCGAGACGGTGACGGCGTTCTTCTCGCTGATGTACATGAAGCCGGAGGTCCAGAAGAAGGTGTTCGCGGAGGTTCACCGGGTGTTGCAGCCGGGCGGGCGGTGGCTGATCTGGGACGCGGTGATCCCGACATCGCTGGACCCGAAGACCCGGGGGGTGATTTTCCGCTTCGAGTTCCAGCTTCCGAAGGAGACGGTAACCACGGGCTATGGGACGTTCTGGCCGGAGAAGGCGCTGGACACGGCGCACTACCGGAGGCTGGCGGAGGAGGCGGGTTTCCGGGTGGGCCGGGTGGTGGAGCAGGGGGGGAAGTTCCAGACGTTTCACATGGAATTGCGGCGATAAGGCCAGGCGGGCGGCAGTGCCGGAACGCGCGCCATCGAGGGGCGGACCGCCATAGGGGCGGGGAGGGTCTGATGGTTCAGCGTGAAATGGAGAGTTGGCGCACCCCGTTAGCGAGTATAGCGCCAATTCCGCCGGTCAAATTTGCGACGCCGAGCGGTGGCGGCCGGCGGAAGGGGCAGCGACTGAAACTGGAACTGGTTTCAAAAGGGAGATCAGGTTGGCTGGTCCCACTCACCACAGAGTGCGCTCGACACCGGAAAACCAACTGGCTACGAAAAGAGTATCGAATTGTACGGGACGCCAAGGGCGTCGATAAGCAGGCGTGCCGGGGCATCAGGCCGGTTCATTCGTTCTGCGGGCGGTTACCGGTGGAGTGCGCCGTGTTTTCAGTTTCCGAGTGGGGTTCGGGAGACCTCGCCGATGAGTCGCCGAGCGGCGATCTCCGCGCCATCGGTGCGCACCGAGGCGGCGACGGCGCGGGCGCGGGCCGCGACGTCCGGCTGGATGGTGTAGCTGAGCGCTTCGGTCAGCGACTCGGCAGTGGGCGCGCCGGGCGCGTGCGCGATTCCGATGCCGAGGTGGTGGACTCTCTTTGCCCAGTAGTGTTGGTCGTACATCTGAGGCACGACGACCTGGGGTGCCCCGGCCTGCGCGGCGGCGGTGGTAGTGCCCGCGCCGCCATGGTGTACTACAGCGGCGACTCGCCTGAAGAGCGCTTGCAGGTTTACTTCCCCGATGGAAAGGCAGTCGGGTTCATTGTCCGGCAGTGTCAGGCCAGCCCACCCACGGGACACAATCGCACGGCGGCCGACCGCGCGCGTCGCCTTGATCATCGCCTGGCTCACGTCCTGTGGAGCGCGCATACTGCCGAAGCCGAAGTAGACAGGTGGCTCGCCGGCGTCGAGGAACGTCTCCAATTCCACGGACAGTTGCCTCAGGTCCGAACGAATCCAGGCGCCCGTCTGGACGACATCCAGGTTCGCGGTCTCAGTCCATGGCGCCAACGTCGGGTCGGCGGCCAGCCATGGCCGGTTGGTGAGGATGTGGCTCCGCACGTCGGAGACCGGTGCCAAGCCGGCTGCCGCGCGATGGGAGTTGATAGCTGCGGCCCAGAGGTCGTTCCAGCGTTTCGCGTCCTGAATCCAGAGTGTGCGATTGTCGGCCGTGCCGTCCGTTGGAGGCTGTGCCCACGACGGCAATGGCGGGGGCGCATGGTGTTGGGATGGCAGGGTTATCGGGCACCAGGCAGCGTAAACGTAGGGGATTCCCATGTGCTCTGCAACCGAGTGAAGGGCGAATTGTAGCGCCATGCCCGCCACCAAAATGTCACAGCTCCGGGCTGCCGGCGTGATCGCCTCGAACTGGCCAGCGACAGTGTCCTCCATTAGCTGACGGAGGTGCTCTGGCGCTGGCGGGGCTTGCGCGGCTGATGGGCTGGGTGCCGCGGTCTGGCGCACCTCGGGTCCGACCGGCACGAACGGAATCCCGAGAGTGCCAATCCACTCGCCGAAGTCAGGCGGCGCACAGATACGGACTTCCTGGCCAAGCTCCCTCAACTGCAATGCCAACGCCACCAATGGCTGGACATCGCCACGAGATCCGATTGTCGACAGCAGCACACGCATGGGAACCCTCTCCGGTAAGAACGTAGTGAAGACGGCCTGCATATCGAAACTCCAAGCCGCACGCCCCATATTACTCGGAGTCGGGGCTGAGAATCAGTTTGAGGACTGCTTTTTCCTAACCTCTATCTCTTGTGTTTTCTGTCCGCTAAACTTCAGCATCGAAACCTTGCTAAATTTGAAATAGAGGACGCAGGCGCTCGGCTCTTCGTCGATCCGGTAGATCGCAATTGCCTGGTGAAGTTGGGCGGCCTCCCTCCGGGACAACTCGTTCTCACACCGTAGCGTTCGCCACCGGGTGGACCGTCGGCAAACCTGGGTTGAGCCTCCGCTCCCCACTCCCAACAGAGGGTGATCTATGCGTCAAGCGGCTTGCTGGCGACGAATCTGCCTTTGCTTCCGCGCCGCCTCCAACTTCCGGTCGCGCTCCGCGTGGATCTCCTGTTTGCCGCCCATCCAAGATGTCCTTTGGAGTGATGTAGCCCGATGCCGCCTCAGGATGGCAACTCTCTCTTCCGGCGTGTAGTGCTTCCGTTGCTTCTTCATGCATTCGCTCCATTATCTTAATGGGGGAACGCTTTCTCCATCTCCAGCTGAACCGGAACAAGGGCAGGTGTATACTTTCCTGGGAGCCAGGGTACAAGGTCATGAAGAGAAGAGAGTTTCTTTCCACGCCGCTGGTGAGCGCGGCGGCGGCCGCGTCATCCGCGCGGGCGCAGACGTCCGGGCCATACGACACGGTGCTGAAAGGCGGGCACGTGATCGATCCGGCCAACCGGATCAACCAGCGCATGGACGTGGCGGTGCTGAAGGGCAGGATCGCGCGGGTGGAGCGGGAGATTCCGGAGTCCGAGGCGAAGCAGACGGTGAATGTGGCGGGCTACTATGTGACGCCCGGCCTGATCGATCTGCACATCTGCTGTTACTACACGCGGCTGGACCTGACCTCGTCGGTGATTGCGGATCACCACTGCATCCCTTCGGGGGTCACGACCTGCTGCGACGGGGGAACGGCGGGCGCGGAGAGCTTCGAGGACTTCAAGAAGATCATCGACCGCTCGAAGATGCGGATTCTCTCGTTTCTGAACATTGCGGCGCCGGGCGCCCAGTCCGGGGGAGCGGAGCAGGATCCGGCCCAGTTCAAGGTGCAGCTTGCGGCGGAGACCGCGAAGAAGTACCCGCGGCTGGTGGTTGGATTCAAGACCGGGCACTACGGAGGCGTTTTCAGCGAGACGCGGCGGCCGTGGGCGTCGGTGGACGCGGTGCTGGAAGCGGGCCGGCTGACCGGGCTGCCGGTGCTGGCGGACTTCACTCCCATGCCGCCGCAGGGCAAGTACCCGGCAACCAGCTACCGGGAATTCCTGCTGGAGAAGATGCGGCCGGGCGACATTGTGACTCACTGCCTGGCGGACCGCTATCCGTTCCTGATGGAAGGGGGGAAGCTGAACCCGGTTGTGAACCAGGCGAGGGAGCGTGGCGTGAAGTTCGACCTGGGGCATGCCGCCGGAAGCTTCGTGCTGCGGCGGGTGACGCCGGCCATCCGGCAGGGGTTCATTCCCGACTCCATCAGCGCGGACCTGTTCGCGGATACGCCCTTCACGGTAGGCATTAACCTGGCGAACGTGATGTCGAAGTTCCTCTGCCTGGGCGTGCCGTTCGAGGATATTATCCGGCGCACGACGGTGAATCCGGCCCAGATGATCGGGCGGCCGGAACTGGGGAACCTCAGCGTGGGGTCGGCGGCCGACATCGCGGTGCTGGAGATGATGAAGGGGAAGTTCGCGTACCTCGGATCGGGCGGGGGGAAGATCGAGGGCAACCAGAAGATCCAGTGCGTGATGACCTTGTTCGGAGGCAGGATCCTGTACGACCACCC
>JADZAF010000128.1 GCA_020852755.1 Bryobacterales bacterium | reverse complement strand
TTCATCGGCGTAGCCCTCGCTGCCGCCCGGCGAGCAGCCCATTCGGAACTCCCCGGGCGGTATCCAGACATACGGCTGGCCGTCATCCGGGTTGACCTTACTTGGCCGAGGCTGGAGAAGAGCCTCTGGCCCGGCGGGCGCTGCGGGGGCCGGCACTTGGATCTGGCCGGCGCGAGAAGCGAGTACCTTTTGGACCCTCGCGTACCCCGTTTCGTCAAACAGGTTGACCCATTGCCAGCGGCTCAGACGTTCGGGTACGTCACACTCCTCCAGGCGTGCCGGTATTACAAAGACTGTGCCTTCCGGCTTCTCGTCCGCGATGTCCAGGGCAAACTTGATCTCCTTCTGGACGTAGCCCGCTTTGTTGATCGATTGCCTGGTGAGGCACACCAGGACGATGTCGGCAGCACGCACCGCCTTCGGGATTTCCCGTTGCCACTCGTCTCCCGGCGACAGGTCCTCCTCGTCAAGCCACGGCTGGAAGCCATCGTCGCACAAGCGGCGATAGAGTTGGCGGACCGCAGGCTTGTCGGCGTGCGCGTGACATAGAAAGACCCGTAATCGCCTGGGTAGTTCCATCAGGTGGCCCCGTGGAACGCCTGGACCATTTCAAAAGTCCCGGCAATCGGGCGCGGCCTGACGTTCCGCGCTCTAACGGTGAGTCTTCTGCCATCCGGGCGTTCCACCGTCATCTCGGCCTCCGATAGGTCAGAACCAGGAATATCGTATCAGAGCTTAGGTTCTCTTGGTCTTGGGGCGGGCGAGGAGGTCATTGAAAGTGACGATCTGCGATCTCCATGCCCGCAGACGGCCGCTTCACCCCGGCAGCCGAGTGTCCACCGTGGCCGTGAAGCGCTGGAACGCCTCCGCATAGCGGATCACCTTCCCGGCCGACTGCGTAGCCTGAAAGCCCCGGTACTCCGCCCACTGCGTGTAGAAGCGGACCAGCTTGGTCTGCGAGCGCAGGGCGCGCAGCGCGTCCATCTTCAACTCGAAGACCTCGCCGATGTCCACGTAGTGATCCGGGCAGAATCCAGCGGCCTCGCTGCGCGGTATGGTCGGCTCGTATCCGTAGATCAGCGGATAGGTGATCTTCCCCACCTGCGGATCGAAGCCCGGCACTCCCGCCATGGCCGCCGCGGTCAGCACCGCCTCGGTGGTCACCTGGTGGTCGGGATTGAACGGATCGCTCTTCCAGTGAGTCAGGATGATGCCCGGCTTGCGGCCGCGGATGAGCCGCGCCATGCATTCCAGCCGCTCCCTGCCGATCACCAGCGGGTAGTCGCCGTAGTCCAGGAACTCGATCGTCGCGCCCAGAATGGAGGCCGCTTCGCGGGCCTCGGCCGCCCGCACCTGCTTGGCCTCCTCGATGGATTTCTCTCCGGGGCGGTTCCAGTAATCCTCGGATTCCCCCCGCTCTCCGAAAGTCACATCCACTACGTGAACCGTGCCGCCGCGGCGGGCGTGCAGGGCCATGGTTCCCCCGCTGCGGGAACAGAAGTCGGCGGCATGGGCGCTGAAAACCAGAATGTCGGGCTCGGGCATGATGGCGTCTCCTCTATCGGGCGGGGCTTTTGCCCCAGATGTACTTGCTGAACCACTCGTAGTTCTGCTCCATCAGGTGGCGCTGTTCCCTGGGCTTGTTGATCCCGTGGCCGAAGCCCTTGTAGACCACCAGGCGGACCGGCACCTTGCGGTCCTGAAGGGCCTGGTAGAGTTCGTAGGCGTTGGGCAGCGGCACGCGCTTGTCGTTGTCGCCGTGCTGGATCAGGGTGGGCGTCCTGGCCTGGTTCACGTAAGAAATGGGAGAGGTCTTGCGGTAGATCTCGGGGTCCTCCCAGGGCGTGGCTTTCAGGTACTGCCGGGTGAAGGCGTGGATGTCGGTGTTGACGTAGTAGGTCATCCAGTCGCTGATGCCGGCGCCCACGGAGACGGCCTTGAAGCGGCCGCTCGAACAGGTCAGGAAGGCCGAGATGTAGCCGCCCTGGCTCCACCCCATGGCGCCCACCCGGCTGCCGTCCACCAGTCCCTTGCGGACCAGGTGGTCCACTCCGGAGATCACGTCCCAGGCGTCGCCCACGCCCAAGTTGCGGACGTTCAGAGAGCGGAATTTCTCGCCGTAACCCGCCGAGCCGCGATAGTTCGGTCTCAGGATGAGCGCGCCCTTGGCCGCGAAGCGCTCGAGCGGATAGGTGCGGTCGGCCGTAAGGAAGGGCGTGTCCACCCCGGTCGGGCCGCCGTGGATCACCACCAGCAGGGGATACTTGCGCGCCGGGTCGTAGTCCGCGGGCTTGATGAGAATGCCTTCGATCGGGGTGCCGTCCTGCGACTTCCACTCGATCACTTCCTTCACGGCGAGCTTGAAATCCTTGTACTGATCGCTCATGCGCGTGATGGCCCGGGGCGCGAAGGCGGGAAGTTCGCTGACGTAGACCTCCGCGAAGCGGTTGGGCGCCGAGCCGATGAACGCAGCCTTCCTGCCGTCCGAGGAGAAACTGAAGTTCGTGGTCGAGAGCCGGCTGTTGTCGGTGACCTTCTCCACCTGCGAGGTTTCGGGAGAGAGCCGGAACACGGCCGCTGAGGTGCGCTGCTGGGCGCCGAACCAGATGCCGGCGGGCGTCCAGCCGGAGAGGTAGGGCTCCTCGTCGAAAGACCCGGTCAGGATCTTCGGCGTCCCGCCCTCAACCGGAATTACGGCCAGGCGCGAGTTCAGATAGTAGTAATACTGCTGCCCGTTAGCCGTCTGGAACACGATCCGGCGGCTGTCCGGCGACCAGCGCGGGTTGGACTCGGGGCCGTAACTGTCCACCAGGCGCTTGTAGCTCTTGTCGCTCACCCGGAGCAGGTAGAGATCGATGGTGTGGGAAGAGGAGAAGTCGGGGTCGCTGCCCGCGGTGAAGGCGATGAACTTGCCGTCCGGCGACCAGGAAAAGCCGGCCAGGCTGAAATCCTTCCCCGTGGTCAGGGCTTCCGGCTTGAGCTTGTCCCTGATTCCGGCGAGGTCCTCGGGAACCTTGAGCAGCCACAGATGGCTGTGCTTGTGATCCTCTCCTTCCACGGTGAACTCGCCGTATTTCTTCTTGCGCTCCTTTTCCTGCCCGGTCTCCGGGCCGGAGGAGAGGAAGGCGATGGACTTGCCGTCCGGCGACCATTCCACGCCCGAGATCCCCATCTCCTCCATCGGCAGCACCACGGCCTCGCCGCCGGCCGGGCTGATCAGGTACAGCTTGCTCTTTCCATCCCGGTCGGAGAGGAACGCCAACCGGCGGCTGTCCGGGGACCACACCGGCGAATGGCTCGACTTGCCGGCCGCGGCCAGGCGGAAATCCTCGTTGCGTTCCTCCGAGTGGCACCAGATCTCGGTTTCGAAGGAGTTGTCTTCCCAGTTGGTGCGTGACACCTGGTAGGCCACCCAGCGGCCGTCCGGCGAGATGCGCGGAGAGGACACGCTGCGCATGTTCAGGGACTGCTCGATGGTGGGGGTCTGGGCCAGGCAGGCTGCCGCCGACAAAACAACGGCCAGGATGCGCATGCGGTCTATGATAGAACGCTCCGGAGTTCGGGGGTTATGTAGCCTGTCACCGAAATCTGACCAGGGCGTAGGCCAGCAGGAACCAGGCGGCGATGAATGAAAGGCCGCCCAGCGGTGTGATGGCCCCCAGAATCCGGATGCCGCTCATCGCCAGGGCGTAGAGGCTGCCCGAGAAAATCAGGATTCCCGCCAGCAGCAGACCGCACACCCAGCCGGCCCAGGACGGGCTCAGGGCGCCGGCGCGCGGCAGGTGGGAAACGATCAGCATCCCCACCGCGTGGATGAAGTGATAGAAGACGGCCTTCTCGTAGATGCCCATCGAGTAGGCGTCCAGGCGGCCGCGCAGGCCGTGCGCGCCGAAGGCGCCCAGCATGACGGCAAGACCCAGTAGAATGGCGGACAGCGCGCTCCAGTTCATGACGGACCCGTTTTCATTCTAGCCGACGCCCCGCAATCGAACGCGCTCGCGATACCTGTTACCATTTAAGGCGAAGCCGTATGAAATGCTGGTGGACGGCGGCAGTCTGCGCGGCGGCGGTGATTTCCTTGCTGGCGCCCGCCGGCTCGTTCGCCCAAAACAGAAAGCAGAAAGAGGAAGAAGAGGAAATCACCCAGACCCGGGAGATCCCTAAGGACCCTCCCAGCGCGGTGGTGGCCGACACGCGGCGGCTGGTGTTTCATACTTCGCCGCTTTCGGCCAAGGGCCTGCTGTCCCAGCAGGTGAGGGACGCGCTCAAAGCCCTGAACCGGCGCGTGCGCGGCGCCTCCATCGTGAAGCTGCGCGCCTTCGTGGCGGGCAGCGGCGACACGCGGCGTGTGCAGGCCATCGTGAGCGAGACTTTCACCGAGCGCCGGGTCGCGCTCCCGGCCCTCACCGTCGTCCACGTCGGCGGCCTGCCCATGGAAGGCGCGCAGGTGGTGATCGAAGCGGTTTCGGTGGCGCGGAAGGAAACCAACGAGCATGGCCTGGCCTTCATCTCGGGCCAACTGCGAGCCGAAGACGCGCCCTTGCGGCCGCTGGCGCCTCTGGCCGAGAAGTCCTCGGCCGATCTCGACACCGCGCTGCGGGCCGCCGGTTCGACCCCCGCCGATATGCTGCGGGTCACCTGCTTCCTGAGCGCCTTGGACGGACTGCCCGCCATACGGCAGCACATGGAGTCGCGCTTTCCCAACGCGGCGTTCAACTACGTGCAGACCCAGCGGGCCGTCACCCGCAGTCTGGTGGAGTGCGAAGGCGTGGCGCGGTTGGCCGCCCGGCCCCGGGAAGCGCTGGCGTTCCTCAATCCGGACGGGCTGCCGAAGTCCGCCTTCTATTCGCAGGTGGCCCTGATCGGGGCGCCGCGGGTGGCCCTCAGCGGCCTCCAGATGGCCTTCGGGTTTCAGGATGACGACGCGCGGCTGGCCTTCCAGCGGCTGGTCAAAGCCCTGGAGCAGGTGAAAGTTTCGATCAAGGACGTGGCCATGTCGAACATCTACCCGCTGCACCCGCAGATCGGCGAGCAGGCCCGCAAGATTCGGACCGAGTTCTACGACCGGAGCCGTCCTCCCGGCAGCACCATGCTGTCCTTCGAGGGCTTGCCTTCGATGGACGCCGGCTTCGGTGTGGATGTAGTGGCGGTGGTAAGGGACTAATTCAAATTCATGAACGGAAGGAACCTATGAAACCTGTCGTTACGTTCGGCGAGATCATGCTGCGGCTGGCTCCGCCGGGATTCGAGCGTTTTCTGCAATCTCCCCAGTTTGTCGCCACCTTCGGAGGCGGCGAGGCCAACGTGGCGGTTTCCGTGGCCGGCTTCGGTTGGCCGGCCGCCTACGTCACCGTGCTGCCGAACAACCCGATCGGTGATGCCGTGATCTATCAGCTCCGCGGCTTCGGCGTGGATACCTCCAGGATCCTGCGCAAAACCGGGCGCCTGGGCGTCTATTACGTGGAGCCGGGCGCCAACCAGCGCGCTTCCAAGGTAGTCTATGACCGGGCCAACTCCTGCATCGCCCTGGCCAAGCCGGGCGATTTCGACTGGGACCAGGTGTTCGATGGAGCCGGGTGGTTCCACGTGACCGGGATCACGCCCGCCATCAGCCAGTCGGCCGCCGAGCTGGCGCTGGAATCCGCCGCCAAGGCCCGCGCCAAGGGCCTCACCGTTTCCTGCGACCTCAACTATCGCAAGAACCTGTGGAAGTGGGGCAAGACCGCGCCGGAAGTGATGCGCGAGCTGGTCAGGTTCGTCGACGTCGGCATCGCCAACGAGGAAGACGTGCAGGAGGCCCTGGGCATCAAGGCCGACGTGGACGTGCATGCCGGAAAGCTCGATACCGCCCAGTACGAGCAGTTGACCGCCAAGGTCATGAACGAGTATCCGAACATCAGGACCATGGCCATCACCCTGCGCGAGTCCAAGAGCGCCTCGCACAACGGTTGGGCGGCCTGCCTGAACAACGGCAAGGAGTTCCTGGTCAGCCGGCGCTACGAGATCACCCATATCGTGGACCGGGTGGGCGGCGGCGACGCCTTCGCGGGAGGCCTCATCTACGGCCTGCAGGCCTTGCCCTCCCATGCCGAGGCATTGGAATTCGCGGTGGCCGCCTCCTGCCTCAAGCACTCCATCCCTGGCGATTTCAACCGCTTCTCGGTTG
This sequence comes from Bryobacterales bacterium, assembly GCA_020852755.1. Classification (GTDB taxonomy): domain Bacteria; phylum Acidobacteriota; class Terriglobia; order Bryobacterales; family Bryobacteraceae; genus JADZAF01. The sequence goes on along the minus strand of JADZAF010000128.1, from coordinate 1,367 downwards.
ACGAGGTCAAGGGGCTCATGAAAGGGGGCGGATCCGGCCGGGTGCAGAGGTAGTCTTTTACCCCGGGACGCGGGGAGCCGGCCGGCGCTGCGCTAAAATGGAATCATCTGCCATGGCAGAGGGAAATCTCATTCCGGCCGTTCTCCGCATCCTGGGGGGCTTCTGTGTGATGGCCGCCGCCCTGGCGCAGCAGCCTGCGCCGCCCGCCCCGCCGGCGGCTGAACCCGCCAGGCAGGAAGAGCCTCAAACCCGAATCAAGGTCCAGGTGAACGAGGTCATCGTGCCGGTGACGGTGACCGATTCCAAGGGCCGCTTCGTCGAGGACCTGGATGTGAACGATTTCCGCATCCTGGACGAGGGCCGCGAGCAGAAGATCCGCTTCTTCACCCGGGAACGCGGCCAGCCCGTGGTCGTGGGCTTCATCCTGGACATGAGCAACAACACCCGGCTGCACTGGAAGACCTACCAGGAGGCCGCCATCGAGATGGTCTCCCACCTGGTGCCGGGCGACGACAAGTTCAGCGGCTACCTCATCTCCGCCGGCAACACGGCCGACCTGCTGGTCAACACGACCCACGATCCCGAGCCCATCCTGGAGAGAATCCGGAAGATGAAGCCCGGCGGCGGGGCGTCCCTGTTCGATGCCATCTGGAAAGCCTGCACCACCCGGCAGCTGATCAAGGGCGAACCCTACGAGCCGCGCCGCATCCTGATTATCATCGGGGACGGACATGACACGGCCAGCGAGAAGAGTCTTGAGCAAGTGCTTGAAGTGGCGCAGCGCAACCTCGTGACCATCCACGGGTTGAGCACCCAGGCTTTCGGCTTTGCCAGCGACGGCAACGCCAACCTGGTGCGCCTCTGCGAAGAAACCGGGGGGCGGGTGACCTACCCCCTGGAGAAGCTCTACTCCAACGTTTCCGGCTACCTGTCCACCCCGTCGGATGAAGGGAACTACGCCTACAAGGTGGGAACGGGCGGTTATGCCTCCGAGGTGGCCCAGGGGATCTTCCGCTCCATCGCAGCCCTGGCCGGCGAGGTCACTACCCAATACATCCTGCGCTACGTTCCCGAGACGCCGTCCGAGGGGCTCGAAAAGCAATACCGGAACATTCGCGTGGAGGTGCCGGCCCTGCCGGACGTCAAGATCCGCGCCCGCAAGGGCTATTACCCCACCAACCCCTGACAGGGGCGTATTCGCGCCGATAAGATCTAAGATAGAAAGTCCATGGGTACCGTTCTGGCCATGGCCAGGGAAGGGCAGTACGCGGTCCTGCAGGCCGCCCTCCCGGGCCGCCCGCTGCGAAACATCGGAGTGCTCCTGCTGAATCCCGCCGGCGGGCGGGTCCAGTTGCGCCTGGTTTCCC
>JADZAF010000127.1 GCA_020852755.1 Bryobacterales bacterium | reverse complement strand
GCGACCTACTGCCTGGGGACATTCCAGCTTTCCTACTGGAAATTCGGGCCCACCGAATTGCGGGTCCTTATCGCGGCCGGCAACGTCGCGCTGTTCTTCCGGCCCGAAGTGTCGTTGTTCGGCAGGAAGTTCCTGCTCTTCGATGCCGGCGGCGTGGTCGCGATGGCTGGAATGTCGCTTCCGCTGGTGATCGCTTCAATCCGGAACACGGCCGCCCTGTACCGCGCCGAGCCCCTGCCCCCGGCCTGAAGCCGGAAGAGCTACCGTCCGTCGGCCAGCCTCCGGCGGATGAGGAGGGACAACCAGTCGCCCAGCCTTTCCGTCAAGGCCTTTCTGGGCGCCGGCTGCGGTTCGGGCGGACGAACCGGGATCCCGGTCTGTGCCTCCCAGAGCCGCAGCAGCTCTTCTTCGTTGAAGTCGATCGTCCGGGCGTACTGCCTCAGGTAGCTGATGCTGTAGATCCCTCCGGGCAGCTTGCCGAACTCGCCCTTTTCGATCGCACGAATGTAGAACGGCGAGATTCGGGTCCTATGGACAACCTCCTGAAGGGAAAGGCCCCGCTGGCGCCGCAGAAGGCTCAGATCGGGGACCGCGTCCTGTTTCCAACCTCCCATGTTTTCAGTCTCGCCAGCCGCCTTCGCGGGCGGCCATACCCTGCACGGTGGAGTTCCGGGGATAAAACAGAGTAGGGGAAGCGGTTACAGGCCGCTCCGCCCCGGAACGGCGCCGCGGTAGTGGATCATGCTATCCACTATGGCGATTTCCACCCGGCGGTTGCGCTGGCGGGCCTCCCGCGTAGCCGCTTTCACCCTCGGGCTGGTCTTCCCGAAACCTCGCACTTCGATGAGATCGGTGGGAATGCCGGAAGACTTTAGGTAAGCCGCCACGCTCTCGGCCCGGCGCTCCGAGAGGCCCTGGTTGTATTCGGCGGTGCCCACGTCGTCGGTATGGCCATGAATGGAAAGCCGGTAGCCCTGGGACACCAGCAGCACTCCGGCGATCCGGCTCAATACCTCGCGGTTCTCGGGCCGTAGCGCGGCCTTGTCGAAATCGAAGTAGAAAGAATCGTTGGCCAGTTCCACGACCATGCCGGCGGCCGTCCGGCGGGTGTTCGCGATCTTCCCCAGCGCCTCGTGCATGCGGTTCAGCTCCTCTTCCCGCCGCTTCCGCATCTCCTCGAGTTCCTGCCGGCTGGCCGCCGCCACTTCGTGCGCCCGGCGGGCCTCTTCCTCGGCACGGAGCCGGGCCGCCGCGGCGTCCTGGGCCTGTCCCGCCGCTTCAAAAGCCTGCCCGCGAGCCGCGGACGTCTCGCCCATGGCGCGCTCCAACTCGCGCGCGTAGCGCTCGGTTTCGCGCCGCTGCCACTCCGCGCTTTGGCGGACGCGCTCGAGTTTGCGCTCCAGTTCGCCGGAACGCCGCACCGACATCCAGAGGAACAGCGCCGTGAGGGCCAGGACCGCGATCACCAGTCCGCGCAGCACCACGGTCCTCATGGAAGCACTCTCATGTTGTTCAGGATACGGCACGGCCGTGCCGGACCGGCATCCGGCAAACGGGTGACATCGGAAAGAAAAAGCGGTTACCCGTCAGGCACTTCCAGGGGCTACACGCCTTGCGTCTCGAAGCCGTGCTGCAGGCGGTGATAGGCGCTGTCAAACCGCTTGCTGGTCTTGAACAACTCGAAACGTCCGTCGGCCTGCACATCGCGCACGCGGCTCATCAGCTGCCGGCTTTCCTCCGCGCTCAGCGGCGTGAAGTTCCGCGCAATCCGCAAGGCCGCGTCCAGTTGCTGCATGTCGCTCAGGCCCACCACCTGCACGGCGACCGGCTGGCTGAGGCAGTAGCGGTAGCAATCCTCCACCGTCACGCCGCCCTTGGCCAGCATCTGCCCGTCCCCTCCGCAACCCTTCATGCCGATGATGCCGGTCTTCTTCTTCAAGCAGACCGGCATTACTTCCTGCCGGAAACTGAGGAAGCCGGCGTCCATGATGTTGTTGGGCATCTGGCAGGCGTCCCACTCGAAGGGCTGGGCCAGCATCTTCAGATGGATCGTGGGCGCTTTGTGGCCGGTGAAACCGATGAATCGTACCTTGCCTTCCTTGCGCGCCTCCAAGGCCGCCCGCATGGCGCCCTTCTCAAATACCCATTCGGGATCGTTGTGGTAATTGCACTCGTGAAATTGCCACAGGTCCAGGTAGTCGGTCTGCAGCCGGCGAAGGCTCTGTTCCAGTTGCTGCCTGGCGTCGGCGTACTCCCGGCTGCACACCTTGGTCATCAGGAAAGCCTTCTTGCGGCGGCCGTCAATGGCCAGGGCTTTTCCCATGATGTCCTCGCTGCGGCCCTTGTTGTACTCCCAGGCGTTGTCCATGAAGGTCATGCCCTCGTCGATGGCCTTCAGGATCATGCGTACTCCCAGGTCCTCCTCCACCCGCCCGGCGTGAGCGCCCCCGATTCCCAGCACGGAAACCCGCACGCCCGTGCGGCCGAGCACGCGAGTGGGCATTCCGGTGGCCGAAGCCGAAGAGGTCTGCGCGACGACTTCGCCGGCGAGAATGGAGGCGGCCGCCGTCGCCTGAAGGAATTGCCGCCTCGTGGACACGGATTCGCTCATTGCCGTCACCTCCCGTTCGGCTTCGATTGTATCCAGTCCCGCGCGCCTTGTCAGATCCGGTAGGCCCGCACCCTGTCCATGCAGGCGTTGGCGACGGCGGGATCGGGGACATTCTTCACCTTGTAGAGCACGCCGCCCGGCAGCCCGCGGCCTTCCAGGGCCTCGACGAACTCGCCGAATTCGGCCTCCACCACCAGCGGCAGATTACCGGTCCGCTTCTTCATCCCGGAAAGAACCGAGAAGGCCGGCGGGAAGCCGCGATCGTTCAAAAGCGACAGCGCCTTCAGCCCCTTCACCGTGGCCACCGCGGGCAGCAGGTGGCGGCCGTTGCCGTGGATGTGCAGCACGCCGCCGTCGAACGCCGCCAGAATCCGCTCCACGGGCTCGCGGCCCCATCGCTCGAAGTAAGCGACCGAGGCCATGTGAAAGGGATCGACGCTCTCCGAGACGATCCGCCCGGGGATCCACTCCGCCATGTTGCTGCAGGTGCCGCCTTCGAGCAGCGGAATCGCGTTGAAGAAAACGGTCTGCACCTCCACGTTGAGGCGGTAGGCGAAGTCCATGGCGTCCCGCACTCTGGCAGGATTGTCGGTGATCTCCAGGTAGGTGCGGCTGGCGCCGAACAGCTCGAACAGGAAATTCAGACCGTCAATCAGGATGAAATGGCTGACGCCGAACTGGCCCCGCGCCTTCTCTCGAACGCACTCCAACAGCCGCAGGAAGTAGCGGTACGCATCGCCCTCCCGATCCACCGCCAGGCGTCCGAACCCGTCCCAGTCCTCCAGAATCGGCGGGACCATGGATGAGACCCAGCCGTTTTCCGGATGCACCATGTACTGGATCCGCCCGCCCACCACGGCGCCGTAGATGCCCTGGTCCAGCTCGCTCAGGTAGGCCACCGGGATGGAATCGTCGCAGACCTCGCGCCGCCCGGCCAGCAGCGCTTCCCAGAAGGCGGCCCTGTCCTCGGGATCGGGGCGGGGAGCGTAGCCGGGCGCGTGTTCGGCCGCGAACCGCTTCAAGACCTCGTTTGGAACCCGCATCTCCGCGAAGATGCGGTCCTGGGGCCGCTGCTCGTACAACATTCGCAGCCGCTCCAGCCGCTGGTGGCCGTCCGGGCAATACGCGAGCGGGAATGGCATGGCGTCTCCGGTGCCATGTTACTATGCCGGACGATGCGGATCGGATGGCTCCTGCTGTGCGCGTCCGGCCTGTGCGCGGCTCCCGTGGAGCGCTACGGGATCTTCGAGGACGTCTACCAGGCATCGGGCAGGTATGGGAACCCGTACGTGGAGGTGACGGCGGAAGCGGCTCTCACGCGTCCCGGCGGCGGCGTCTGGAGAATCCCGCTGTTCTGGGACGGAGGCAATGCATGGAAGCTGCGGGCGAGCCCGGACACCACCGGCAAATGGTCGTTCAAAATCTCCTCGAACGACACGGGCCTGAACGGCCGCGGCGGAACATTCGAATGCGTTGCTTCCCGGCGGCCCGGAGGTTTGCGCCCGTCGGCCGCGCGCCCCGGACACTTCGAGCGCCAGAACGGGTCGCCGGTCTGGTTCCTCGGCGACACCGGCTGGGGCTATTTCAGCGACAGTCCGGAAGACAGGCACGATCGCACCCAGGCCGAGCACTACGCCCGCACCCGGGCCTCGCAGGGCTTCAACGCCATCCACGCCATGCTGCTCAGCGAACAGGGAGTCGGAAACCGGGGCGGACTTCCCTTCGACGACATGGGCGCCCAGCGCCTGAATCCGGCCTACTGGAAGGAGGTGGACGAGCGCCTGGCCTTCGCCAACCGCCAGGGATTGACGGTGGGCCTGGCGCTGGCCTGGGGCGACAAGCGCAAGGTGGAACCCTTCGCCTGGCGGCGCTTTCCCGACTTCGAGGCGCGCAGGCGCTACGCCCGCTACATCGCCGCGCGCTACAGCGCCTATGACGTGTACTTCCTGGTCTCGGGTGAATGGCACGCCGAGATCCGCACGCGCCCGGGGGTAACCGAGGACGAGGTGTTCCGCGAATTCGTCGCCATCGGTGAAGCGCTCGCGGCCGCCGACCCGCACGATCGCATGGCCGGCATCCATCCCATGAGCGGACACGGCAGCGTGCGCGAGTTCCACAGCGCCCCGTGGATGTCGTTCGCCGACTACCAGCAGAACTATCACGACCTGCACGTCCGGGCCCTGCTGTCCCGCCACCTGCGAGGTCCGGTCGTAAACTCCGAGTACGGCTACCTGCTGCGGGACGCGGACGGCGACGGCCGGCCCGACAAGGACAATAGCTATACCACCGAGGACATGCGCTTCGCCAGCTGGGATATCGCCATGGCCGGAGCCTACCTGGTGACCGGTTTCGGAACCACCTACTTCGCCGGGCACCGTGACCCCGGCCCGTTCGATGTGGATACGGCCAGGAACGACGAGTGGGAAGCGCAGGCGGGCCACCTGCGCAGGTTCTTCGGAGCCCTGGCATGGTGGAAACTGGTCCCGGCGGACGCGCTGCTTTCCGCGAAGGAACCGCGCGGAGCGGACCGCCCCTTCGAGCGCGGCGGCAAGCCCGTGGGCGTGCGCCCGCCTGATACCGCCTATTGGGCGCTGGCGGCGCCCGGAGAGACCTACGTGGTCTACGTGCGCGGCATCCGGGCGCCGGTTACGCTGGAGACGGGCGCGCGCCGTCTGACGTACCGGGTCCGGCGATTCGACCCGCGCAGCGGAGCGTTCCATCCTCTCCCCGGCGTCCAGGCGGGCAGCTTCCGGTTCGCTCCCCCGGACGGGAGGGATTGGGTAGTGCTGCTGGAAGCCGCGCGGACGCCCTGACACCTGCGATACCATACCGGTAGCGGGAGTTGAAACGCCGGGCGGCAAAGCCAAGCGGCCGAAGGGCTTGGTTGACGCGGCTTTCAACGCCTCGTTATCATGGCTGAGTATCCTGATTTGGAGGAAGAAAGATGGGTCCGCTGGGTTGGCAGGAAACGCTCTTCATCTTTGTCCTCGCCTTGCTCCTGTTCGGGCCGAAGAAGCTTCCCGAACTCGGCAAGACGATCGGCAAGGCGATGAGCGAGTTCCGCCGCGCTTCGGCCGAATTGAAGTCCACATTCGACCGTGAAATGAGTGCCATCGAGCGGGAGAACGAATCACTGAAGGAAGTAACCAACAACTATCAGTTCGAGGATTACAGCTACAACTACAACAACGACTCTTCCTCGTACGATTCGGGCTACGGCTCTGAATCGACTGATTCCACCGCAACGAATTCATCCACAACAGGCGCATCCGCAACTCAGGGCGCTGAATCAACGTCAGCCGCGGAGCCGGACGGCACTGTCGCAGCGGGCAGTGTGACGGCGGCCGTCAGCGAAGATCCGGGAACCGGACCGGCAGAAAGCGACGCCGGAGAACTGGCTTCTTCGAATCCCGTGAACGGTGAACCGACGGCGGAATCCCAGGCATTAAAGAGTTAGATGGTTTCACCCGACGATCAGCAGGGAGCTCCGGCTCCCGAGGGTGGGGTTTCGTCCGCGGCGGATAGCGCCCCCCCGGAAAAGATGGCGGGAGAGGAGTCCACCAACGGCGTCGTTCCCGCGCCCGAGGAGGAGACGGCCGCGGAATCTCCCGGCGTCGATGCTACCTACGGCTACTACGACGATCCCTACGCCTACCCGGATTCCACTCCCGAATCCACTCCGGAGTCCACGCCCGCTGTCACCGCGGTAGCGGAGGCGCCGCCTGCCGCTCCTCCCGCAACCGCCTCTTCGGGCGGCGGCTCCACCAAGCCGCCCGAGCCTCCCGCCGGCGAGGACGGCGATGAAGAGGACGGCATGCTGCGCATGTCGTTCCTCGAGCACCTCCAGGAGCTGCGCACGCGCCTGCTTCTGATGCTGGCCGGAATCGGCGTCGCCTTCGTTCTGAGCCTTACCTTCGCCAATCAGCTCTGGCTCATCGTGAGCGCTCCGGCGGTGGACGCCTTGACCCAGCTCGGGTTTAAAGAGCCGCAGTTGACCCAGATCACCCCGATGGAAACCTTCAACATCGTCTGGGTAAAGCTGCCGATCCTGACGGCCACCTTTCTTGCCTCGCCCTGGATTCTCTACCAGGTCTGGGCTTTCATCGCCCCCGGCCTGTACCGCAAGGAGCGCCGCTGGGCGGCGCCGTTCGTGATTGTCTCCGCCGGGCTGTTCATCCTAGGCGGCCTGTTCGCCTATTACGTGGCCTTCCGTTTCGGCCTGGTCTTCCTGCTGGGCATCGGGCGGGACATCAACATCCGCCCCATGGTCTCGGTGACGGAGTATTTCGACCTGTTCGTCAACGTGGTCCTGGGGGTGGGGCTGGTGTTCGAGCTGCCGGTGCTGGTCTTCTTCCTGACCCTGCTCCGGATTGTCAATCCGCGCTTTCTGGTGCGCAACAGCCGCTACGCCATCCTGGTGATCGTGCTGCTGGCGGCCATCATCACACCGACGCCGGACGTGGTGAACCTGATGATGTTCGTCACGCCCATGTGCCTGCTCTTCTACTGCGGCGTTTTCGCCAGCTATCTGCTGGTGCTGCATCGCGAAGACCGGCGCTTCCCCTGGCGAAAGCTGTTCTACGTAGTGCTGGCGCTGCTGGCCGTGCTGGCCGGTCTGGTCTGGCTCGCGGTGACCCGCTACGGCTACCGGCTGGTGCTGGAGTGGCCTTTCCTGATCCGTTAGCCGCCTCACACTGTGTAAAATCAGAAAGAGAAGGAGCCGGGGCCGGCACAGCGGAAGCCTCCTATATGGATCTCTACAAGTCGATTCGTGAACTGTACGAGCAGAAGAAGCGCCTGGACGTCGTGATCGCCTCCCTGGAAGAACTCCAGAAGACCGGAGCCGAAGAGCCTAAGCGGCGTGGGCGCAAACAGATGGACGCCCAGGCCCGGCAGGAAGTGTCGGAGCGCATGAGGCGCTACTGGGCGGCCCGCCGCAAGGCGCGGCAGAACCCCCCGTCCGCCGGCCGGTAGCCGCGTCAGGCTTCCTTGAAAAACCAGAGCCAGAAATACTGGCCGCCGGCTCCGTGGCGGTAGCGGGGCTCGAATCCATGCCGGCGCGCCATGGCGCAGGCTTCCTCGTCGGAAAACCCCACCCCGTGCCAGGTATCTTCCGGCGAATGTTCCACGCTGGCATCGCCCTGAACCTGGAACTTGAACAGGGCGCCCGGACGAAGCACGCGATGCACCTCAGCCACGTAATTCTCGATGACTTCGCGGCTGGGGATGTGCTGGAAGACGATGGTGGAGAAGGCGAAATCGAACTGCGGAGGGCGAGGGCCCAGGGGGCCGGGCAGGTAGCGGTGCCAGGAGCGCAGCGGGCCGTCGAGCACGGTCAGGTCGGCGCCGTTGTTGCGGAGAACGCGGGCGTTCCGGACTCCGCGCAGCGCCTGACGGGCCCGCCGGATCATCTCCCCGCTCACGTCCACCCCGTATACCTTGCCGAATACCTGGGCCAGGGCGCGGGTGACACGGCCGGCTCCGCAGCCGATCTCCAGCACCGTCATCCGCTTGGGGTCTTGGCCCTGGCAGATGTTGCCCATGTCGGTGAGGATCTCTTCCCTGACCGTGCTCTCGCCGGAACGGAAGAACTCCTGGTCGGTCCAGTCCTCACGGGCCGTGTTCACGAAGTAGCGCGCGTTTTCGCGGGCGCGTTCGTCCCAGTCGCGCCGCATCTTCTCCAGTTGTCGATCCAGTTCCGGCCTCGCCATCAATGATATATTGTAACTGTAGCTGGAGTCCCTCTATCGTGGGCGTGTAGCTCAGCTGGGAGAGCACGGCGTTCGCAACGCCGGGGTCAGGGGTTCGAATCCCCTCACGTCCACCAG
>JADZAF010000126.1 GCA_020852755.1 Bryobacterales bacterium | reverse complement strand
TCCTGCCGCGCTCCGCCGACGTGCCGGGCGACCTGGCGCGGCTGGGGTTGGACCCCGGCGAAAAGCACCGTGTAGGCACCCACGCTTACTCTCCGGGCTCGCCCTTCGAATACCCCGTACCGGCCCGTCAGTTCGCCGGGCGGCTCTCACTAACTCGTATCGCTCTCTATTACGCCGGCCATCCCGCCACCACCTGGCAGATCCTGCGCGACGCCCTGCACCGGGGTTCGCTGCTCCGCGCCGACCGGCAGGGCAACTACGACCGCGGCGCCGGGCGCCCGCCCTACGCCATGAGCTACTACTTCGCGCTGTGGAGCATCGCCAAGTACCAGGTCCTGGGCCGGCGGCCCGTGGCTTACCTGATGTTCTTCCTAATACCGGCGGGCGTGCTGGCGGCGATGGCGGCGAGGCGCCGGCTTCCGCCGGGCATGGCCGGGGCCGCTCTGGTGATGGCGGCGATGGCGGCTGTGGAACTGGCTATCGGGACGCTGGGCGACGCCGCGGAGATCACCCGCCACCTCACGATCTATAATTTCCTCTCCGACGTTCTGTTCGTGGCCGCGCTCGCGGCGCTCGTGTACGGCGCCGGATCGCGCCGCTGACAGGAGCGGTACCGCGGTATTGCGCGGTATGTGGAGAATAGGGAGACGAGCGCCCCTATGACCGAGGAACCCATCCGGATTCTGATTACTGGCGGCACTTTTGACAAAGAGTACGACGAACTGACCGGCCGTCTCTATTTCCGCGATTCGCACCTGCCCGAGATGCTGAAACTGGGGCGCTGCAACCTGCGCCTGGAAGTACGCACTCTGATGATGGTCGACAGCCTGGAGATGACGGATGCCGACCGCAACCTGATCCTGGAGCAGTGCCGGAAGGCGCCGGAGCGGCGCATCGTGATCACGCACGGGACCGACACCATGGTGGAGACGGCGCGAACGCTGGGCGGCAATCCGGGCGACAGGACGATCGTGCTCACCGGCGCCATGGTGCCCTACAAGTTCGGAAGCTCGGATGGGCTGTTCAACCTGGGCAGCGCCCTGGCCTTCGTCCAGACGCTGCCTGCGGGAGTGTACGTAGCCATGAACGGGCGCTGCTTCGCCTGGGACCGCGTGCGGAAGAACCGGGAGACGGGGATGTTCGAGCCGGCCTGACAAGCCGGAAGCGTCCAGTCTTGCCCCGGGTTTTACCGCAGCGCGCTCACCACCGCGCGCGCGGCCTGCAGCAGCATGCCCGCGTCCAGGCCCACCGCCAGGTAGGAGACCCCCAGCGCTTTCCATTCCGCCGCCGTGGCGGCGTCGTCGCAGTAGATGCCCACCCGCTTGCCTGCCGCACGCGCCCGCTGCACCAGTTGCTCCACGGCGGCCCGCACCGAAGGATGCCGGATCTCGCCCGGCACGCCCAGCGAGTGGGACAGGTCGTAGGGTCCGATGAAGGGAACGTCCAGGCCCGGCAGGGCGAGGATGCTGTCCAGTTCCTCCAGGCACTCCTTCCCTTCCAGGTGCATCACCATGGCGGTATCCTCGTTCGCCGAGCACACATACTCGGAGACCGGCACGGAGCGGTAACTGGCGCCGCGCACGTAGGGCTGCAGGCCGCGGTCGCCTTTGGGATGGAAGAGCGCCGCGCGGATGGCGGCTTCGGCCGCGGCGGCGGATCCGATCTGCGGCACGTGAACTCCGGCGGCTCCCATGTCGAGCGGCTGCCGTATGGCCACCGGGTCGCACTGCGCCACACGGACCATGGGGCTGATCCCCGTCGAGAGGCTGGCCCGGATCAGGTCCTCGGTCTGGCCCAGGTCGATGCTGCCGTGCTCCCGGTCGATGACCACGAAATCGAACCCGGCCAGGCCGAGCAGTTCGACGATTTGCGGCGCGGGGATCTCCAGAAAGGTGCCCACCACGAATTCCCGCTCGCGCAGTTTCAGTTTCAGCGAATTGGTCTTGAGTCTCATACCGGCTTTGCGGGGACAGTGTATCCCAGGTAGGCCTCGATGCGCTGGAAACACTCTTCGAGGGTCAGCCGGCCGGTGTCGAGGCGCAGTCCCGTGTTCCGGTAGCGGAAATCGCGCACCAGTTCGCGGACGCGTTGCCCGGTGAGGTCGCGTCGCACGGGGTCGGGACCGCGCCGGAGGAAGCGCTCGGCGGCGGTGTCCTCCGGGACCTCGCACTCGATGAGGAAGAACCCGGCGCTGGTACGGGCCGCGGTTTCCTCCACTTCGCGCCGGTCCTCCTCGTGCCCGTAGGGCGCGTCCAGGATCACGTCCAGCCCGCGCTCCAGCAGCGGCTCGGCGGCGAACAGCATGGCCCGGTAGGCCACCCGCCGGTCCTCGCGGGTGTGCCCGGCACGGGGCAGCAGGCGAGCCCGCGCGCGGTCCATCTCCAGGTGCGGCAGGCCGGTCTTTCCCGCCAGCAGAGCGGCCAGGGTGGACTTCCAGGAACACGGCGGCCCGGAGAAGACGATCAGGCGGCCGGGCACGTCTCAGCCTTCCAGAATGACGTGCGCCATGCCCAGCCCGGACGTGTGCGTGAGCGAAAGCGAGATTGCCTTGACGCCCATCCCGGCGGCGATCTCGGCGGCGCGCCCGCGCAGCCTCAAGGTGGGCCGCCCTGAGGGCAGGTTGGCTACTTCGAAATCCTGCCAGGTGACGCCCCGGCGCCAGCCCGTGCCCATGGCCTTCATGCCGGCCTCCTTGGCGGCGAAGCGGGCGGCGTAGCGCTCGAAGCGGTTGGCCTTGCGCTCCACGTAAGCGATTTCGAGGGGCGTGTAAATACGCCGTAGGAACCGCTCGCCGAAACGGGAGACGGCGCAGCGGATGCGGTCCACTTCCGCCAGGTCCACTCCGGCGCCCAGGATCACCTGAGTTCCGCTCCGGAGGTGGTGATGGTGAGGCGGCCGTGCTTGACGCCCCTGGTGCTGATCAGGCTGTCGGCGATGTGCTGCACGGCCGAGGCCTTGCCGCGCACCACCAGCACCTCCAGGCAGTTGTCATGGTCCAGGTGGACGTGCAGGGTGGAGAGGATGGAGCGGTGGAACTCGTGCTGCAGATCGGTCAGTTTCTCGTTCAACAGGCGCACATGATGGTCATAGACCAGGGTGACGGTGCCCACCACCAGGCTGTCGGGCGAGGACCAGGTCTCCTCCACCAGTTCGTCGCGGATCAGGTCGCGGAAGGCCTGGGAGCGGTTGGTGTAGCCCCGCTTGGCGATCAGGTGATCGAACTGGTCGAGCAGTTTGGCATCGATCGCCACCCCGATACGGCTCAGTTGGCTCATCGGTATTCAGCTTAGCGCAGCGGAGGGGCGGGCACGGCCGGGCGGGGGCGGCCGGGGTGGCACGATTATTGCAGCCGTGCTACTGTGAAAATCGATCCATGCATATCCCGGACGGTTTCCTCTCCACCCCCGTATGGGCCGGCATGAACCTGGCGGCCTGGCCCGCCGCCGGCTATCTGGCCGGCCGGGCGCAGAAGGGGTTCGAGGAGACCCGGGTGCCCTTGCTGGGCGTGATGGGAGCCTTCGTGTTCGCCGCCCAGATGATCAACTTTCCGGTCGGCGTGGGCACCAGCGGCCACCTGGTGGGAAGCGCTCTGCTGGCCGTGACTTTGGGTCCGGCGGCGGCCGCCGTGGTCATGACCGTGATTCTGGGAATTCAGGCGCTGATTTTCCAGGACGGCGGCCTGCTCGCGCTGGGCGCCAACGTGTTCAACATGGCGGTGGTGGGCACCCTGGCCGGCTGGCTTCCCTTTCATTTCTGGGGTGCGGGGAAGGGCCGCAAGGCGGCCGTATTTCTGGGCGCCTTTCTTTCGGTGGTGGTGGCGGCCGCCCTGGCGGTGGCCGAACTGCTGCTCTCGGGCATTCCCATGCCGGGCGCCATCCTGGGCATCTCGCTGGCGCTCTTCCTGGTTTCCGCGGCGATTGAAGGAGCGCTGACCCTGGCCGTGTTCCAGGCGCTGGAGGGATTGAACCGCGATTTCATCCGCAAGCCCGTTCCGGCCCGCGGCGGCGTCCTGGCGGCCGTGCTGGTAGCCGCCGTGCTGCTGGCGGCGGTGGGCGTGGTCTTCGCCTCGACGCAGCCCGACGGGCTGGAGAAGCTGGCCGAGAACGTGGGCATCGCGGACCGCGCCAAGGCGTACTTCGGCACCCCCCTGGCCGATTACGAAACCCGCTTCCTGGAATCCTCCTGGCTGCGCAAAGCCAGCGCCGGGCTGGCGGGGCTGGTGTTGATCTACGTCGCCTGCCTGCTGCTCGGAAGAATGGCCCGCCGCCAGAGGAGCGTCTAGTGCATCACGTCGTCCTGGAGCGCTGGAGCCGGGGCGACAGTCTGCTGCACCGCCGGGACGCGCGGGCCAAGTGGGTGGTGACGCCTCTGTTTCTGGCACTGGTGGCCACCGCACAGCCCTTTGACGGCCCGCTGGGAGCGGCCTACGCGGCTCTGCTGGTCTGCAGCCTGCTGCTGGCGCGCCTGCCCGTGTTTCAGGCCCTGGCGCGCGCCGCGCTGGTGCTTCCCTTCGCCGGCGTGTTCGCACTGGCCGCACTGCTGTCCGGACAGCCGGAGCGCGCGGGCGAACTGGCGGTGAAAGCCTATCTATCGGCCCTCGCGGTCCTGCTGCTGGTGGGCACCACGCCCTTCATCGCCCTGGTCCGAGGCCTGGAATCGCTCGGCGCGCCGCGCTTTCTGATCCTGGTATCGCAGTTCGTCTACCGCTACCTGTTCGTGATTTCGGAGCAGGCCCAGCACATGCGCGCCTCGAGCGCCTGCCGGGGCGGGTTCGGGCGCCGTAACCGGAGGGCCGCCCTGCGCGCGGCCGCCGGGGCGGTCTCGGTGCTCTTCGCCCGTTCGTACGCACGTGCGGAGAACATTCACCGCGCCATGCTGGCGCGCGGTTTCCACGGCCATTTTCACCCCCTGCGCCACGGCCGCTTCGGAAGCGCCGACGCCGCCTACCTGGCGCTGGCCTCCGCATTGCTGATCGGGCTGCGGCTGGCGATGCCCCGGTTATGACCCGGTCCGGCGTCCCTGTGATCGCGGTGCGCGGGCTGCGATTTCAATATGAAGACGGCACGGTCGCACTGGACGGAATCGATTTCGATCTGCACGCCGGTGAAACCGTGGCTTTGCTGGGCCCCAACGGTTCCGGCAAGACGACTTTCGTGCTCCACCTCAACGGGCTGCTCAGCGGCGCCGGAAGTATTGAGGTGTGCGGTATTGCGCTGGGATCCGAAACGCGGGCGCAGGTGCGGCAGAAGATCGGCATGGTTTTTCAGGATTCCGACGACCAGTTATTCATGCCCACCGTGCTGGAGGACGTGGCGTTCGGCCCGCTGAACCTGGGACTGGCTCCCGAGGAGGCGCTGGCCCAGGCCCGCGCCGCGCTGGAGCAGGTGGGCATGGCCCGGGCGGCGGCAAAAGCTCCCTATCACCTGAGCGCCGGCGAAAAGCGCAGGGTGGCCATTGCCGGCGTGCTGGCCATGGAACCGCAGATCCTGGTGCTGGACGAGCCGACCACCTACCTGGACCCGCCCGCGCAGCAGTCGCTGATCGAACTGCTGGAAAGCCTGCCTCAGTCCAAGATCCTGGTGACGCACGACACCAGTTTCGCGCGCGCCCTGGCGCGGCGCGCCGTGTTCTTCGACAAAGGACGGATCGCCGCCGCGGGACCCTTGGACGAGATACTCAACCGCTTCCACTGGGAGCGGCGGCACACTGTGGAGGGAACCTGACGGATCTGCGATTCCGGGCGCGCGGCCCGGTTACTGGCCCTTGGCCGCCAGCGCGGCCCTGCGGCGGTGTTCGGCCCAGCGGCGCTTCTGCGCGGCGGCGATGCGCTTGCGGGCGGCGGCGCTCAACCGGCGCTTGGCCGCGGGTTTTTCCTCGGCAGCTCCAGCCACGACCATCTTCCGGCCGCCTAACTGCGCCTGGATTTCCCTTATCTTTTCCTGTATCTTGAGGATTTCCTGTTCGTAGCCCTTCAGGGCCATCAGGAGGATTTCGGGATCGTTGGACGCTCTGCCTCTGGGCATTATGGTCTCCTCCCGTCACTATACCATAGTGCACGACTTACTTTGGCAGGATAGACTGGTGATCCGGAGACTGTAAGCTAAGTCTAGACTGTGAGTCCTATGCGCCTGGTCGTACAACGTGTGAAACAAGCCCGGGTTGAGGTCGAGGGCGCTGTCACCGGCTCGATTGACAAGGGCCTGCTGGTCTTTCTCGGGATCTCCCGGACTGACAACCGCAAGGATGCCGACTTTCTGGTGGACAAAGTCGTAGGCCTGCGCATATTCCCCGATGAGGCGGGCAAGATGAACCGAGGCATCCTGGAAGCGGGAGGCAGCCTGCTGGTTGTCTCCCAGTTCACTCTTTACGGGGACTGCAGGAAAGGACGGCGGCCCAGTTTCGACGCGGCCGCCGCTCCCCGCGAGGCGGCCGGCCTGTATGAATACTTCGTGGAAAGAGCGCGCACCCGGGGAGTGCGGGTGGAAACGGGAGTTTTCCAGGCTATGATGCAGGTGCACCTTGTGAATGACGGCCCGGTCACTATATTATGTGATTCTGACTGGCTTCCCGGGCACGGCCGCGGCCCGGCGGAGCCCTCCGCCGAGCCGGAGCCACTTCATGATTGAAACATTCGGATACGCCCGGGCCGGTTTTCTCGGCAACCCCAGCGACGGTTACTACGGGAAAACGCTGTCGTTTTCGGTGCGCAACTTCCGGGCGCGGGTATTGCTGTATCCCAGCGCGCGCCTGGAGATCCGCCTGGCCAAGGCCGACCTGCCCATCTTCGAGAACCTGGACGACCTCTACCGCACCACGCGCTGGCGCGGGTATTACGGCGGGATCCGCATCATCCAGGCCCTGATCGTCCGTTTTATGGATTACTGCCGGGAGCGGGGCATCGAACTGGAAGACCGCAACTTCACCATCGAGTACGAATCCAATATCCCGCAGAGGCTCGGTTTGGGCGGCTCCAGCGCCATCATTACGGCGGCGCTCCGGGCCCTGATGCGGTACTTCCAGGTGGATATCCCGCTTCCGGTGCAAGCCAACCTGGCGCTGGAGACCGAAACCCGGGAGTTAGGAGTACCGGGGGGACTGCAGGACCGCGTCATCCAGGCCTATGAAGGCCTGGTGTACATGGATTTCGCGCGCGAGATCATGGAAAGCCAGGGCTGGGGCAGTTACGAAAGAATGGACCCCGGCCTGCTCCCTCCGGTCTACGTGGCCTATCGCACAAGTCTCAGCGAAGGCACCGAGGTCTTTCACAGTAACGTGCGCGAGCGCTGGAACGCGGGAGACCCGGAAGTAGTGGCGGCCATGAAGACCTGGGCGAGTTATGCGGAACAGGGACGCGCCGCGCTGCTGGCCCGGGATCACGCGGCCCTGGACCGTTTGATCGATGCAAACTTCGATTTGCGCGCGCGGATCTACCGCATCAGTCCCGGCAACCTGGAAATGATCCACACCGCCCGGGAAGTGGGCGCGACCTCCAAATTCGCCGGCTCGGGCGGAGCGATCGTGGGCACTTACCGCGACCCGGAGATGTTCGCGGCGCTGGAGAAAGCCATGCGCAAGATCGGCGTGGAGGTGATCCAGCCCCGGACCGTGGCGGGAGCATGTAAGGCGGCCAACCCGCCGGACTAAGAGTTTCACCGGATATCACCGCCGCCGGGCGCATGCTCCCCTGAAAGAAGGATGCGACGCCGGCCCCGCCGTTTACGCTATGCGGTTCCCAGCGGTTTCTACCGCTTCGAGCGGCGCGGCGGAGGCGCGCTGGAAGGCTACGGAGAAGGCGAATTCATTCAACTGCGCGACGAGTTCGGCAACGTCTGGCGGGGCCATGCCGAGCGCGCGGGCGGCGACTGCATCCGCTACCGCTTCCGGGACGGCGAGGGCAACACGGTGAGCGGGATCTCGGACCGCTACGGCATCCTCCTGCGCGACGAGCATGGCAACGTCTGGCGCGGCTTCCTGGGGTGAGCGCCGGTGGTGCGCGGCCAAGCGGTTGGATTCTCCCACGCGTAGTGCCCATAGCCTTCCGACCGCGGCTGCGGTATGCGCCGGGTCCGCGGAGATCCCTGCCGCCGCAAATGCTGAAACTATCGCAAGCGGACCAGCGCCGCCCAGTCCTTGCCGGGGTCGGCGGGCGGCGGACCGAGCGGGCGCACTCCCCCGCCCTGCAGCTTCGCTCCGGGCCGCAAGGCGCCTCCCGTTCGCGGGTTGTACCATTCGACGGTATAGGCGCCCGGCCCGAGACGCAGGGACGCATGGCCGCCGGCGGGCAGGTAGACCGCGACGATCTCGTCGCCCTTGGCCAGCACGCGCGCCGGCGCGCCGGAGACGCGTTCGTTGCCGGGTTCCATTTCCCAGAACGGCAGGTGGCGGTGGAAGAACTGAAGAGCGTGGCGGGTCTGGTCCCACATGCGGTCGCGGGAGCGGAAGTCCTCGCAGTTGATGTCCATGTGAGGGAACTCGAAACCGAAATACCATTCCACTCCGCTGCCGCCGCCCATCAGGTTGCCCCACAGGGCCTGGGTGCGCGGCTCATCGTGATCGGGATCGTCGCTGTCGGGAAGAACGCCTCGGGAGGCGGGCGGCTGCTCGTCGCCGAAGATGGCCCACCTGCGGCCGGCGTCGCTTGAACGCCGGCGCAGAGCGATGGCGTCCCGGTTGTAGTTCTTCATCGAGCCCTGTATGGAGGCGGCCTCGAAGTTGGGATCGCCGAGGACGCCGTTGTAGAAGTCGAGCGCCCGGTCGTTGTGGGTGTGGACCGTGATCGGGTGGCGCCAGGCGTCGAGGCCGCGCAGGTAGGCGGCGATGGCTTTGCGGTCGCTGTCCGGAGTGTTATTCTCCTCGCCCAGGTTCCAGGTAAGGGCCAGGTGGTGGGCGAAGCGCGCGACCAGCTCGCGATAGTACAGCCTGCGCACCGGGTTCAGGCCGGGGCCGCCGCCCAGGCGGCGATCGTTCTCGGTTTCCTGGGTAACCACGTGGAGCATCATGCCCAGCCGGCCCATGTGGGAGAAGACGATTTCCCACTGGTCGAGCTTGCTGGTGTCGAAGCGGTCGCGGACTTCGGGGCCGGTCCACATCCAGGTGTCGCGGCCGTCGCCCCCGTCCAGGTTGTACGTAAGGAAGTAGACGCTATTCACTCCCTTGCCCGCCAGGTAGTTCAAGGCGCCGATGATCCCCTTGCCCTTGCCGCCTTTCCATTCGGGATCGCCGGGCCGCCAGTCCCGGATGTGCGGCGCGTAGCGGTGGATGAAGACTCCGACCTTCTTGTAGCTGCCGGAATCGGAGTCGGCGTCGTGGGTGCCGTCGAACTCCTCGTAGGCAAGGAAGTTCTCGGGGCTGTCGGCGCCGCCCTTGAGAAAATACCGGCCGCTGCCGGCGAAGCGGAGGTGGTGGCCGCCGGTGTATTCCAGCAGGCCGTGCGCGCGGAGGTCCGCGCCCTTCTTGTCACTGGCGGCGATGCGGAAGGAGCCGTGCGCGCCGTCGAAGGCGGCGGGGCGGCCCGCGTCCGCCCGGGGGTCGATCGCTACGTCTTCGCCGGTGCGGAAGGACGCGGTGTAGTTCCAGAGACCTTCCCGGGTGGGGATGAAGTGAACGCGCCAGCGGTCGCCGCCGGTGGCGGAGGTTTCAGCGGCCCTGCCGTCGGCGGCGTAGTATCCGGGAACCGTGTGAGACGCACCGGCGGCGGGGTGGGTGAAGGTGACGTTGAGACGGTAGTTGCGGAAAGGGTTCGGATTCGCATCTTCGCCGGTTTGAGGTCCGGTGAAGGTGAGGGTCACGGTGTGCCAGCGCTTCAGCTCGCCCTGCACCTGGACGGCGGCAGGCTGCGCCGTTGACCAGCCGGCCGCCAGCAGAACGAAGCCGGCCGCGGGGAATGGGATCCGGAGAGTCATGACTTTGGAGGGATATCATACAGCAGACGGAGGTCCCGGCTGGGAACGTCCACCAGGTTCCCATGGCGCCACCGCGCGGCAACAGACGGGAAGGCTACAATCCGAAGTGCCATGAGATGGATACTGCCTGGCGGTTGTTTGTTGCTGGCGGTCGCGATGCTTCCTGGCGCGGAATCCAATACCCGTCCCCGCGCCCGCGACCTGGGTCTGGCTCCGGGGGTCTTCGAACCGGGGACGCTGAACGCAATCACCGATGTTGCGGGAGTGACGGTGGGCCACACCACGCTGATCGAGGGCGATGCGGTGCGGACGGGAGTTACCGCCATCCTGCCGCATTCCGGAAACCTGTTTCAGGAGAAGGTGCCCGGCGCGGTCTTCGTGGGTAATGCGTTCGGCAAGCTCGCCGGCGCCCTTCAGGTGGAGGAACTGGGCGTCATCGAGACGCCCGTGGTGCTGACCAACACGCTGAGCGTGGGCACGGCCGTCGACGCGGTGGTCGCCCACACTCTGCGGCAGCCGGGCAACGAGACGGTGCGTTCGGTGAACGCGCTGGTCGGAGAGACCAACGACGGCGGCTTGAACGACATCCGCGGCCGGCACGTGACCCGCGAACACGTGGAGGCCGCCATCGCGGCAGCGCGCGGAGGACCGGTGGCGGAAGGGTCGGTGGGCGCCGGAACGGGGACCCTGTGCTACGGATGGAAGGGCGGCATCGGCACGGCTTCACGCGTGCTGCCGCGGCGCTACGGGGGCTACACGCTGGGCGTGCTGGTGCAGACGAACTTCGGGGGAGTGCTCACCATGCAGGGCGTCCCGGCGGGCAAAGGCCTGGGCCGCTACGCTTTCTCGCAGAAGGGAGCGGGCGGAGACGGGTCGTGCATGATCGTGGTGGCCACCGACGCGCCGCTGGAGTCGCGCGACCTGCGGCGGCTGGCCGCCCGCGCGTTGTTCGGACTGGCGCGCACGGGTTCCAGCTACAGCCACGGCAGCGGCGATTTCGCCATCGCGTTCTCGACCGCAACCGGCCTGCGGGTCCGCTTCGGCGAAACCGCTCCGCGCACCCGCTTGCTGCTGCCCTCGGAGGGCGTCTCGCCGTTGTTTGAAGCCGCGCTCGAAGCGGCCGAGGAGGCGGTATACAACTCGCTGCTGCGCGCTGAGACGGTCAAGTCGCGGTACGGAACCGGGGAGGCGATTCCCGTCGAGCGGCTCGTGCCTCTGCTGCAGCGCTTCGGCATCGGCAGATAGCGCGGGCGGGCGTGCTTTCCTGGCAAACCGCGGGCCGGATGTACAATCAGGATGACCAGGAGACGATGATCGGAAATCCTGGCTCTATCGCGTGAAAGGAATGGTATCACCAATGGCCCGAATCACCCGCCGCTCCTGGCTCAGGAGCAGTGCCGCAACCGCTGCCGCCGGCAGCCTGGCTTCCTCCCTGCCCCGCAGGGCCGATGCAATGTATCAGGGAAAGATTATTTTCGCCCACGTGCTGGGCTTGAATGAGCCGGACCGCCTGAAACTCTGCCTGCAGATGGGGGTCAAACACGTGGTTTCCACCCCCTCGCTGCGGGGGATCGGCCCCGATCAGTATGCGGCCGCGATGCAGAAGCACAAGGACGCCTGGGCCGAGGCGGGATTCAAGGTCGCCGTGTACGAGACCATGACGCCGGTCCCGGCGGACAACATCCGGCGCGGCTCGGCCGGCCGGGAGCAGGAACTGAAGAACTGGAGTGCGGTGATTGAAGCCATGGGAAAGGTGGGCATCCCGGTGCTGTGTTACAACTTCGGCCAGGGCGGAAGCCGCACCGGAAAGATCGCCGTGCGCGGGGGCGCGATTTCGACCGAACACAACTACGCGGAATCGAAGAAGCTGCCGCCCGCCCGGGAAGTGCACACGGAAGACCAGTTGTGGGAGGCGCTGGCCTGGTTCATCGAACGGATCACGCCGGTGTGCGAGAAGGCCAAGGTCAAAATGGGGTACCATCCCAACGACCCGTGCGTGTCGCCGTACCGGGGCACCACGCAGATCATGATCAGTCCCGCGGCTTACCGGCGCCTGTTTGCCATGGCCGACAGTCCTTACAACGGCGTCTCCTTCTGCCAGGGAAACTTCCGGTCGATGAAGTACGCGCAGGGGGAGGACATTTACTCGGTGGCCACCGAGTTCGCCGAGAGGAGGAAGATCCAGTTCGTCCACTTCCGGGACGTGGAGGGCACCGCGGATACGCGCTATCACGAGACGTTCCACGACGACGGTCCGACCGACATGGCGAGGATGCTGCAGTGTTACGTCCGCGGAGGTTTCGTGGGTCCGCTGCGCACGGACCACGCTCCGGCCATGGAGGGCGAGGACTCCGAGAAGCGGCCCGGCTACGCCATGCTGGGACACATTCACGCGATCGGGTATACCAAGGGCCTGATGCAGGCGCTGAATATCCCGTACGAGTAGGCCCGCAAGAGGTTAGCCTGTTTCCTGAAAACGGCCCGTTACGGGCGGCTGAGCCGATCCGAAGGGGGATGGCCGGGTCGTGAAGGGGCGGTCAGGGTCGGGTGAACGGGATTGATCTGAATTGCTACGAGCCGCTGACCGGCTCGGGAAAGCCGTTTGGCGCCTCGCCGAGGGAGCCGTGCTGGGCGATCTGGACAGCGATCCCGGTTTCCATGTTTCATTAGTACATCAAGAGCAGCCTGTTTCCAGGACACGCATTCTCGAACCGGAGCGGTTCCCGGCGTGCGTCATGTTGGCTGTGGGCAGGGGAGGGGCTGTGGACCCGGCCGGCAGCGCGCCGGTTTGCTGTTGCGATCGATTGCAGCCGGCCCCCCACGCTGTTTGTCCGCGGCCTGTGTCTCGCCGGCTGCTGCACCGAGCTCAGGCCGTCCGGGCCCGGATGCGGTGTCTACGCGAGAGCGGCGGTGGGATCCTGGCCGGTCTTCGCCGGCGTAAAGGCCCTGGCGCCGTGAGTGCGGAACTCGTATTTCTCGATTTCGATGGCGGCCTGGGAACCGTCCGCCCGGACCACCCTGCCCTGCGCCACCAGCTTCAGAGGGCAGCCGTTGTCCAGGCACACCGGCCAGTCTACCGCCACCTCCAGCCGCATCCAGTTCTCCAGGGGTTCTTCCGTGGTGAACAGGATACCGCCGCTGCTCACATCGACCGTCCTGCCGGCCCCGGCCGTGAGCACCGTCCTGCCGTCCACGATCTTGTAGCGTACGTCGCGCTCAATGGGGTAACGACAGGACGAGCGCCGGTCCGAACTCGAGCTTTCCCGATATGACATAGTGATTATCGCCTGATCTCATGGTTCTCAAAACCAGGCCCGCAGATCAACCTCCGCATGGTTACATTTTCGTTTGGTACGTTGGGCTTAGGAGGCCGGGGACGCGGCTTACCTGGCTTCCGGTACGTCTGGGGCCGTCTCTGTCTTGGCCGGGGTTGAACCGCAGCTCCGAGATCGAACGGCAGAATCCCCTAATCCACTGACGAATCGCCGCTTTCAATTCCGGGGCCGGGAGGAGAGGCCCTCGGACGGAGATCCGGTACCGCCGGTACTTTTCGAGTCGGGAGGTTCGGAACTGGCCTTATTCCGGTGTTCGGTTTTCGCCGGCGGCTAGAACCGGCTGTCCCTTCCCGCGTCTCGACAGGGTTTCAGATGTCCGTCGCGGGAGTGCGGAAAGAGCGCACTCTGTCCTGAACGGGGCGTCCAGCAGGCCGTTGACGGAATCCCGGCCAGCACTTCGGCTGCGAAAAGGACGCCGGTACTGCTGAGGTTACGGTTTTGCCGGCACCCCTCCCAAAGGCGGTTCCGTTCATGACCTTGTCGCGCACCTCGCACTCCATGGGAAAACGACGGGAAGAGCGCCTGTCCGAACCAGTGGATCTGCGAAGCGGCATGGGTGTTGTCTTGCGGAAAGTGCGCAGTGTGGTTCGCTGCCGCAGTTGTTTCTTTCAGGATGTTGAGCAAGACTTCGGCCCAGGCAGGAGTTTCTCTACCGGCGGGTACTCCAGCAGCCCTCCGGCTATGGTACAGCCAGGAGGGGTTGATTTGAACCGCTACCGGGCTTCAGGGGCCTCGGTCCAGTCTGGAACGTTCCGGTCCGGCGCCCGGGCCGAAAAGGTCGAGCCCTGGGTCCGAAGTTCGTGCTTCTCAATGGCTATGGCCACCTGGCGTCCGACTACCCTGACCACCCGGCCCAGAGCGACCAGCTTCAGCCGGCAGGTCTTCTCCAAGGGCACGGGCCAGTCGATGGACAGTTCAAGGCGGTGCTGCCTGGTGAGGGGTTGGTCGGCTGTGAAAAGGATGCCTGTGCTGCTGAGGTTAATGGTTTGGCCGTCTCCGACGGAAAGCACCGTCTTTCCATCCATCACCCTGTACCGGACCCGGCGTTGGAAGGGAAAGCGGTCGGATGAACGCTGCTCCTTACCCGTGAATTTCTCATTGACCACGATTCTATTGTCGCTTCAGTCCGCCGATAAAGTAAGTCTTTTCAGCTGACTTCGTCCACTTTTTCCTCGCAGCGTCAATCCAATCGTGCGGTGTGAATGCACCGCCCGGCCGCGGCCTCGTTCTGCCTGGCGAAGGGGGGCGTGAGTCCCTCCGGTACTTCCCGCCCGGTCAGGGCATCGGGACGGTGATGGTGTTCGAGCTTCCCAACTCGTTGGTAATCGCTACAGTCACCGAACCGACGTGGCTGACGGGTTTGTCTCCGCCGTTCAGATAGAGCGGCAGGTAAACGCTGAACAGCCCTCCGTAGGCTTCGGAGCTTGCACCCATAAACCAGAGGTCGGCCGCGTTTCGAATATCGGCGCTCACGCTGCCATTCGACATCTTGGCGTCATGGGGGGTGAGTTGGATGGTGAGCTGACGCAAGGAGCGGGTGGTCGTGTAGCCCCGGACGGCGATCTGAAAGCCATTCTGGGTGACACTCTCGATTCGGGCTTCCAGAAGCTTCGGAACTGCCTTGGCGACAGTCATCGTCAAACGGCTCGGCGAGTCCCCGCTCAGATCGTACCCGGACTCGGTCTGGAGCACCGGGGTGATGACCAGGTCGCCGGCCAGGGTTCCGGTTTGCAGCCGGATGGCCGAGGCGGAATTCTCAAAGACGGCGTCCGTCGATCCGGCCGGAATCAGGAAGTAGGCCACGGTCGAGCCGGTCTCAAAACGCACGGCCGGATTGCGGCTCAACACGTCCGAGGTGAAGTTGAGTGTCAGGGCGCCCCTCAGCGTAAGAGGATATGGTTCCTCCAGGTAGAGCCCGACCGGCGGTTGCTGGAGCGGGTCCTGAGGGCCGTTTGCGCCGCTGAATCCGTACCGCGGCAACTTGGCTGGAGGCAGGCCCGTCCCTGCCAGGGCGAACGCCGAGTTGTTCACACCCAGGTTGACGGTAGCGGTACCCACGTTGTCCGGCCGGAAGCGCACCGTGAAGCGCAGCGTCTGGTCCGGTTCCAGGTTCAGAGGCAGATCGGGCAGATCGGCCAGGCGGAAAGGCGCCGACTTGGAGTTAGCCAGGACCGCGATGGCGAAGACCGGAGCGGCGCGATTGCCGGTGTTCCGGACGGTGAATTCGGCCGATGATTGTTCTCCTACCGGGACGGTGCCGAGAATGACGCTGTCTCCTGGTACCACGGGAGTGATGCTGTCGGAGGCGGCGAAAGTATATTCGAGCTTCGATCCCAGTCCCGTTCCGGTCAGGGTGACTGTATCGTCTCCAATGCGGAGATAGGCCTGGGCCTTGCCTGGCTCGGTGGGCGCGAACTTCAGCGTCATCTGGAACGAATCGCCGGAAGCCAGGGTGACCGGCAGGAACGGGGTATCCGAAACACTGAAGGACGTTCCGTTGAGCAGGACGCTCGAGACCTGGGCGCTGGTTGCCCCGGCGTTCCGCACTCTCAGGATCAACTCCGACTTCTTCCCTACTTCCACATCCGGGAAGGGCACCTGCTGCCCTCCGATGACTTCCTGTGTCGCTTCCGCGGTGATCAGGTGGTACTCGATCTGCTGAGCCCGGCCTTCCATCCGGATGGTGATGGGCTGGCCCGGGATCTGGATCCGCAAGGTTGCCGAGTAGCCCTTCCTCTCCGTCGGGGTGAAGCGGACGACAAAGCGAAGCTCGCTGTTCGCATTCACGGCGTAGGGGAAGATGGGCAATTGCATCAGCATGAAGGTCGAAGAGCCTTCGATCGCCGCGCCCTCGACTTTGCCTCCGCCCGTGCCGCGGTTGGCAAGCACTACCGTGATGTCCCGGAGCACGTTGAGGCGGGTTTCCGGGAAAGAAAGGACCGCTCCTTCCGTGAGCGGGATGCTGTTCGAGGTCAACGGGTCGAGATAGCTGAGCCGGAATTCGGCCGGGGAGGTGGAGCCTTCGACCGTGATGCCGACCGCCTGCCCGTTCAGCCGGATCGACAGATTACCGGTGAACTGTCCCTCATCCTTTGGCCGGAAGCGGACCGTGAAGCGCAACTCTCCGCCGGCCTGCACGGTCGCGGGGAAGACCGGAAGCCCCGTGGCTTCAAAAGCATCCCCTGTCAGCGCGACGCTCTCCACGGTGCCGGAACCGGTGCCGTCGTTGGACACGGCTACCGTTGCCGTTGCGCTGCCGTTAACCGGGACGGGTGCGAAGCTGAGGCGCCCCCCCTCGCTCAGCGGCATACTGTTGCTGTTCGACGCCAGGGTGTAGGAGATGGACATACTCGCATTCGCACCTACGCCCTCCAGGTAAGCCGTGATTAGCCGGTCGGCGTTCACGCCCATGGCGAGGGTCGCCAGTCTGGTACCTTCCGCCCGGGGCGTGAAGGTCACCTTGAAGCGCAGGCTCTGCCCCGGCTCTATGGTCGCGGGCAGACTTGGCAGCGCGGAAAGCGCGTAGTCCGGTTCCCCTGCCAGGCCCACCGAACGCAACTCTCCCGCCGCGCTGCCCCGGTTCGAGACGATCACCACCAGGGTAGTGGAACTTTGCAGGTTGGTGGATTTGAAGCGCACAGTCTGTCCCGAGGACAGATTCTGGACACTCCCGCTGGGCTCGAAGAAGTAGCCGGCGGCCAGTTCGGGAACCGCGCCGTTCACTTCAAACCGGTAGTTCCGGGTCTCGCTTCCTTCGGTCGTGGTGATGACGCCATAGGCCACCGCCTTCTCCGCCGAGGTCGGCGTGAAGGTAACGATGAACGATACGGAGCCTCCAAATGCGAGCGCAGAGGGAAGCGGAGGCAGCACCGTCAGGGAGAAATCGGACGAGCCGGCCAGCGAGATGCCCGTCACAGTGGTTGTGGAGTAGCTGGTGTTCCGGAGGCTCACCCAGGCTGAAACCGCTTTGCCAACGCCCTGAGCGGGCAGGGTGAAAGAACCGCCGTTCGGGACTACAGCGGGCGCCTTCCCCGGCACGTGGGCGGTGACTTCCAACGATTCTCCGCCAGGATTCGGGGTGGGAACAGGTATGGCCTCGTCCGATTTGAGGCCAAGGGCGTGGTAGTACGTCCTTCCAAGTCCAATCCACTTCTTCTCAGAGAAGATCTCCACGGGTGTCAGTTTACGTGTATTTGTCCCATCCCCTAAATGACCGAATTCGGAGTCGCCCCAGCCCCAGAGCGCGCCACTAGACTTGATTGCATGGGTGGTGTCGTTCTTCGCAGCAATCGCCACCCAGTCGCTGTCCGAGCCCAAGGGCACAGGGGAGTTCCTTCCAGCGTAGTCCCCCAGCCCAAGCTGGCCTCTGTGGTTCCCCCCCCACACCCAGAGCGTTCCGTCCGACTTTATGCCGACACTGTGCATTAACCCCGCTGAAACCAGCTTCCACCTGTTCTCTGCGCCGACTTGTACGGGTACACTTTTGCTGAAGTTTGTTCCGTCCCCTAATTGGCCCCGGTCATTTAGCCCCCACGCCCACAACGTCCCATCCGACTTGACAGCAAGGTTATGGTCCCATCCTGCTGAAATCATCAGCCAACGATTGTCCGAGCCGACTTGAACGGGTGAGTTTCTATTAGTATTGGTCCCGTCCCCCAGCTGTCCGTAGCCGTTATACCCCCATGCCCAGAGCGTTCCATCCGTTCTGAGACCGACACTGTGGTAGTCTCCTGCGGAGATTGCCGCCCAATTACTGTCGGAGCCGATTCGGACCGGGGACGCTTTATCAGTCGTTGTGCCGTCGCCTAATTGACCGAAACTGTTCAACCCCCATCCCCAAAGGGTCCGATCTGCCTTCAGGGCCAAGCCGTGATTGACTCCTCCAGCGATCGCTACCCAGTCGTTATCCGAACCGATCCGGACAGGGACTGCCCTATCAATGGTCGTGCCGTCCCCTAATTGACTAAAGTTGTTATGTCCCCATGCCCACAGCGTTCCATCCGACTTCAGG
>JADZAF010000125.1 GCA_020852755.1 Bryobacterales bacterium | reverse complement strand
TTCGTTCTTCCACCGCGTTCCTCTCCTGCCAGGGCATATGCCCCAGTTTTGAGGTTCGCCACGCCGAATGAAAGTGTTACCGATGTCGCCGGTCTGTTTTGTTACCGATGTCGCCGGTCCGTACCCAACGTGAAACCGCTCCCTCCGGTCGCGGCTCGGAAACGCCGCTTCCTCCGCGGCGTGGACCTCAAGGCCTGCCGTAACGCCTGGTCCCGGCCGGCTGGCCGGCTTCGTAGTCCCACTCGTCCAGCGCCCGTTCAGCCTCGTCCCGGCTGTAGCCATAGCGTTCCTGCAGTTTTCCCAGGAGCCGGTCCTTGTTCCCGCCGATTTGCTCCATATCGGAATCGGTGAGTTCGCCCCACTTCTCGCGTACGGCTCCCTTGATCTGCTGCCACTTGCCTTCCAAAATATCCCAGTTCATAGCAGTCCCTTCCTGCTGGAAGTTCCTGCACGCCAGGGTCTACGGTAAGGCTTCTTACATGTAGGGCGGGACGTCGATCCCCAGGATGCTCAAGGTCTGCTCGAGCTGCGACCGGAAGAAGTCCGTCATCCACAGCAGGAAGACCTTCTTCTCGCGGTCGGTCTCGTGGAGGATGTGGTACTGGTGATAGAAGTTGTTGAAGGCCTGGGCAAGCTGGAACGCGTACTTGGCCACGTGGGCCGGCTCGCCCGATTCCACCGCGCGCTCCACGGCCGCGTCCACTTTGGAGGCCGCCAGCAGCACCTGCCAGAAATCCTCGAAGGCCAGCTGCCGCGCCAGGGCTTCGGGCGGAAGCTCCGACTGGAAGTCCGGCAGAGGCTCTCCCCGTTCCTCGAGCTTCCGCAGGATATTCCGCGCCCGCACAGCCGAATACTGAACATACGGCCCGGTGTCTCCTTCGAAGCTCAACGCCTCCTGGAAATCGAAAGCGATCACCGAAGTGCGGGTAAACTTCAGCAGGAAGTAGCGCAGGGCTCCCACCGCGATCTGCGTGGCCACGGCCCGCTGCTCCTCCGCGGAAACCTCCGGGTGCCGCGCAGCCACTTCCTCCAGCGCCTTCTCGATCAGCTTGTCGATCAGGTCGTCGGCCTTGACCCCCAGGCCCTTGCGGCCGCTCACTTCCACATGGGGACGCTTGCGATCCTCCTCCGACAGCTCAATGCCCAGTTCGGCGGCGCAACGCTGCGAGAGAGCCACCATCTCATACGAGAAATGAATCGACTCGGCCGCCTGCTGCTCATACCCCAGGGCCCGCAGACCGGCCACGACCACGTCCTGCAGGTAGGACTGCCGCACGTCGATCACGTTGTAGACTCGCGTGCCGCGGCCGAATTCCGGCGCGTGCTCCCGCGGCTCGCCGGTGGTCACCCACACCTGCCGTCCGTCAGGGTAGGCGCGCAGCGGGCGGTAGTGGAAGTCCTTGCCGAGCAGCCCGAATTTCCACAGCTGGTAGGCGATGTCCTTGCCGACGTAGGTGACCGTGCCGTCCGACCGTACGATGACCTTGCTGTCCTCGGTTCCGCTCCCCCCCGCGAACGCCGAAGCCGGCATCACCCAGCAGCCGGCGTTCTTGCCCTCCGTCTCGAAATGAATCGCCCCGCGCGCCTTCAACTGCTCGAAAGCCGATGCCCAGAATTTCAGGTGCAGGATCTCGCTCTCGCGCGGAAGCACGTCGTACTCGACGCCCAGCCGCAGCATGGTCTCCAGGTGCGCCGCCGTCACGGCGTCGGAGACGATGTGCGCCATGCGCGCCAGGTCCCCTTCGCCGGACTCGATGGCATGCAGCGTCTCGGCCCGCCAGCGGAGCGAGTCGGGGTCTTCTTTGTAGTGTGCGGACACGCGGGCGTAGAGGTCCCAGCAAAGGTAGTCGAAACGGTTCGCGGTCAGGGCTTCCACTTCACCCGGCGTCTTCCGCTCCAGGAAATGAAAGCCCGCCACGACGTCGGCTACCTGCACTCCCGTGTTGTCGATGTAGTTCTGGACCTCCACCCGTTTGCCGCGGGCGCGCAGCATGCGGACGAAGGTATCGCCCAGCGCGGCGTTGCGCAGGTGCCCGATGTGGGCGGCCTTGTTGGGATTGATGTTGGTGTGCTCGACGATGATCTTCCGGCCGGTTTCCTCCCGGACCTGCTCCTCCGCTTTCAGCAGCGCCTGGGCGTAGGCGCCGCGATCGAAGCGCACGTTGATGTAGCCGTTGCCGGCCACCTCCAGAGCCGCTACGCCCGGAATGGGAGCCATGCCGGCCAGCAGTTCGGAGGCGATCCTGCGCGGCGCCTGTTTCAGCACTTTCGCCAGTTGAAACGCGGCCGGAAGGGCGATCTCGCCGAAGTCGCTTTGGCGCGGCTGTTCGATCACCACCGGAATATCGGCGCCGTAGCGCTCCTGGATGCGGCGATGAAACGTATTCTGGATTCTGCGTTCAAGTACGTGGAACATAGGCGTGGAACGGGATCAACGGAAATTGTTCACCAGCATGATGTCGGTGTCGCTGCGATCCACCTGGGTATAGAGGCAGTAACGCCCGTCGGGCGAGAGGGCCAGGCCGGAGTTGTAAGGGCGCCGCTCGAGAGGCATGACCAGCCGGTCGCGGCGGGTCGCCAGATCCAGGAAGCGCAGGAAGTAGCGCACCCCGTTCCCTTCCATCTCCTGCCGGTCCAGAAAGTAGATGCCGTTCTTCACCACTTCCCAGTATCCCCAGAAGCCCGCCCGGAAGCTCTCGATCACCGGCTCCTCTTCCCCGCCCTTCACGGAAACCCGCCACAAACCGGGCTGGCTCGGCGATCGCGCGTAGTAGAAGTACTTGCCGTCCGGCGATTCGTGGCCATGAAAACCGCCCTTGCGGGTCACCTGCACGGCCGGGCCGCCCCCGGCGGGCACTTTCCAGATCTCGTAGGAGAACGTCCGGTTGGACGCGAAGTAAATCCACTTCCCGTCGCGCGACCAGCTCGGCACGATCTCCTCGGAAACGTCATTGGTCAGCCGGCGGTGCGCCCCGCCCTCGGCGGCGACCACATAGATGTCGGGGTTCCCCTGCGGCCGCGCGTCGAAGGCGATCTGCCGCCCGTCCGGCGACCAGTGCGGCGTGCCCGCGGCCGGCCCGTCCAGCGCCGTCAGCTGGATGGGGTTGCGCCCGTCCTGGTCCGCCAGGAAGATCTCCCAGCGGCCGGTGCGCGTGGAGGCGAAAACGATGCGCTTGCCGTCCGGCGAGTACTGCGGGCCCTGCTCGTTCTTGGTCGAAGTGATGAGGCTTCGCGGCGGCTCTCCCCGCGATCCCGGTCCCGTCAGTTCGTAGCGCCAGATGTTCTGATCGATGATGCCCCGGGTATAGGCCAACCGGTCTCCCCGGGGCGCGATCGCCAGAAACGAGGCGTTCTCGCCCACGCCGTACACCTGCTCGGGCGGCCGCGAGAGGCTCATCTTCCACAGCCGGGAACTCCCCGCCCGCGCCGAGGAAAAGAAAATCGTGTCGTCGGTGTGGCGCCAGGCCAGACCGTAGATCCTCCGCCCGTCCGAGGTCAGCCGCCTGGGCTCGCCTCCGGCCAGCGGCACGCTGTAGATGTCCTGTACCGAGAGACTGCCGGTCCGCACGAACACCAGCGTCCGGCCGTCGGAAGAAAAGGCCGGAGCACTGTCCCCATACGTTTTTGGCGGCGGCGAAGTGATCCTGCGGCGCTGCCCGCTGTCCAACTCGAGAAGGAAGATGGCCATGGGCTGGCCGGGCGATTCCCTGTCCGCCAGGGCCAGCGTCTTTCCGTCCCGGGACCAGGCCACGTAAGGGCTGTCCACCCCTACCCGCTCCGGACTCGCCGGACCAAGCCTGCGCTCCAGCCCTCCCAGGGCCGGGATCAGGTAGAAGCCCGAGTTCTCCTCGGACTGCCGCAGGAATGCGATGTGGCGGCCGTCCGGGGACCAGGCCGGGCTGTAATCGGTGGCCGGATTGGAGGTGAGCCGCAGCGGCGTCCCGGCATCGACCACTTTGATGTAGATGTCCCAGTTGTCTTCGCTGCTCGCGTTCCAGGCGAAAGCCACCTGGTTGCCGTCCGGAGAGAAACTGGGCTGGCTTTCGCTGCCCGGGTAACTGGTCAGCGGAATCGCTTCCAGGGGCGCCGGCGGTTCGGCCCGGGTCCTGCGCTTCAACGCCATCCAACCCGCCACGGCCAGCAGCAGAATTACGGCCGCCACGGCGGCGGGAAGCAGCACTTTCCGGCGCTCGCGGCTGGGCGGCCGGGTCTCCACGTCGCGCTTCAGCCTCTTGAGGTCGGCGCGCAGGTCGGAAGCTGTCTGGTACCGCAGGTCGCGGTCTTTCTCCAGCGCCTTGCGGATGATGCGGTCCAGCCCCGGGTTCAGAGACCGGTTGACATCCAGCGGCGGCACGGGATCGCGGTTGACGATGGCATCGTAGACCGATGCCGGGCTGGCGCCCGGGAAAGCCTGCTTTCCGGTCGCCATCTCGTATAGGACCGCGCCCAGGCTGAAAATGTCGCTGCGGTGGTCCACCTCCCGGCCGAGCGCCTGTTCCGGGCTCATGTAGCGCAAAGTGCCCACCACTTCGCCCGGTGCCGTGATTGCCTCCCCGCCGGTCCTCTTTTCCCTGCGCTGCATCTTCGCCAGCCCGAAGTCCAGGATCTTGACCTGTCCCCGCCCGGTCAGCATGATGTTGCCCGGCTTGATGTCCCGGTGAGTAACCCCTTTGGAATGTGCTTCCTCCAGGGCGTCTGCCAGCTGCGTGCCGATGGCCACCACTTCCTCGAGCGGCAGCGCCCGGCCTTCCACGTGGTCCGAGAGCCGCATGCCGTCCACGTATTCCATGGCAAGGAACGGAACGCCATCGGCCTCGCCGATCTCGTGAATCTGGGCGATGCTGGGGTGATTCAGGGCCGCAACCGCCCTGCCTTCCTGCTGGAAGCGGCGCAGTCCTTCCGGATCGGCCACCAGATGGGGCCAGATCACCTTGAGCGCCACCTGGCGCTCCAACAACGTATCTTCGGCCAGCCACACCTGCCCCATCCCGCCTTCACCGAGCCGGGACAGGATCCGATAGTGTGAAATGCTGGAGCCGGGAATCACCGTATCCTTCTGAATGTAACATCGGAGCGGCGGCAGCCGCGCAAAAACCCCCACCCTTTCCCCCTGGTCGTCGCGGTGTGAGCTAACCCACCCTTGCGGACGTGGTCCTCTTGATCTTGCCCCCGCGTTCGCGCTATCACTTCTCTTACGGACATTTCGATACTGAACTCCGGTACCGGCGGATGAACGTTCCTCCTGCGACCCTGCTGCTCGTCGTGCTCTCGATCTGCGGCGCTGCCCTGGCCCTGGCCGCTTTCGTCTGGGCAGTGCGCACCGGGCAACTGGATCAGACTAATGCCGGAGGCCTGGTAATCTTCGACGACGAAGAGCCGGCCGGGACGCCTTCCGGCCCCATCTTCCCCAAAAGAAAGGAGGGCGCCGGGCTGTGAAAGCGCCTCCCCTGGAACAGAGTCCCGAACTCGTATCGCTGCGGCGCGTCCTGGATGAATCGGCGGCGGTTCCGGTACTGCTATTTTTCGCCACCGGCGTCCTCTGGCTGCTGGCCGGAACCGTCTTCGGCCTGCTCACCTCGCTCAAGTTCGACATGCCCGATTGGCTGGCCGCCATTCCCGCCCTGACCTTTGGCCGCCTGCGTCCCGCGCATCTGAACGCCGTGAACTACGGCTGGGCCTCGCTGGCCGGGGCCGGCTGCCTGCTGTGGCTGACCTCGCGCCTTTGCATGACCCCGGTCCGGTTGCGCGGCGGTCTGATCGCCTCCGTAATCCTCTGGAACCTGGGCGTGCTGTACGGAACCGGCGCGGTGCTGCTGGGTTACGGCGGCAGCGTCGAGTGGCTGGAATATCCCCTGCCGGCGGCGGCGATGATCGGCGCGGCCTTCCTCCTGTTCGCCGCCAGCATCCTCCAGACCTTTCGCATGCGCAGCGTGCAGCACCTCTACGTGAGCCTGTGGTACACGGTGGCCTGCGTGGTCTGGTTTCCGTTCCTCTACGTGGCGGCCAACCTGCCCATTTACTCGGGGGTGGTCCACGGCGCGGTCAACTGGTGGTACGGGCACAACGCGCTGGCCGTCTGGTTCACTCCGATCGGCCTGGCGCTGGCTTATTACTTCATCCCCAAGGTGATCGGCCGGCCCATCTACAGCTACTACCTGTCGCTGCTGGGCTTCTGGTCGTTCGCTCTGTTCTACAACTGGAACGGCATCCATCATCTGGTGGGCGGGCCGGTGCCCAACTGGCTCCAGACCATCTCCATCATCGCCAGCGTGCTGATGGTGATCCCGGTGATGGCGGTAGCCGTCAACCATCACCTGACGACGGTGGGCCATTTTCGCCACCTCAGGAGCAGCCCGACCCTGCGATTCACGGTGTTCGGCGCCATGTGCTACACCGCGGTCAGCTTCCAGGGCTCGCTGGAGTCCCTGCGCGGCATGCAGGAGGTGGTGCACTTCACCCATTACACCGTCGGGCACGCGCATCTGGGCGTCTACGCTTTCCTCACCATGATCCTGTTCGGCGCCATGTACTACATCACCCCGCGGGTGGCTCGCTGGAACTGGCCTCACCCCGGACTGATCAAGCTGCACTTCTGGCTGACCGCCGGGGGGATCTCGATCTACGTAATCGCCATGTGCACGGGGGGCATCCTGCAAGGCTACGCGATGAATGAATCGGTCCGGCCGTTCGCCCAGGTGATCGACCTGACCCGCCCCTGGCTGATCGCCCGCTCCGCGTCCGGAATCCTGATCACCGGCGGCCACCTGGTTTTCGCCTACCTGTTCGCTCAGATGCTGATCCATGCCGGTCCGCGACGCGAGACCGCCCCCTGGGAGGAGGCCGCGGCCTGATGCTCTTCATCCGTCTTTGGATGTTTTTCGCCGGCGTCCTGGCCACCCTGTTTCTGGGCTGGGCCGCCCTCATCGGCGTCCCCGGAGTGCAACTGGCCTCCGTGCCGGCGCAACCCGGACTGCGGCCCTACACCTACGAAGAGATGCACGGGCGCGAGATCTACATGCGCGAAGGCTGCGTCTACTGCCACACGCAGCAGACCCGGCCGCAGGGCTTCGGCACCGACCAGAAACGCATGTGGGGCCGCCCTTCCGTACCCGGAGATTACGTCTACGACCGGCCGCACCTGCTGGGCACCAGCCGCACCGGTCCGGACCTGCTGAACATCGGAGCCCGCCAGCCCAGCCGGGACTGGCACCTGGCCCACCTCTACAATCCCCGCGCGGTGGTTCCGGAGTCCATCATGCCGCGCTTTCCCTGGCTGTTCGAGGAGAAGACCGGCACCGGCCCGCAGGATGTGCCGCTGGCCCCCGGCAGCCATATCGTGGCCACGCGCGAAGCCCTGGACCTGTACGCCTACCTGCTCGCGCTCAACCGGACTTACCCCGTGCGCCGGGCCGAACCCTAAGCCATGCCAGGACCTGACAAACCCGACCGGCGTTCGCTCCCGCCGCTACTCGGCGAGGCGGAACGCCAGGACATACTGCAAATCCACCGCGCCATCCTCAGCCGGGAGCGCGTGGAGCCCCAGGAAGGAATGGAGCCGGCTCCCTGGTGGGTCTGGGTAGTGTCGGTGCTCGTGATTTTCTCCATGGGCTTCTACCTGGGCCGCTACAGCGGAACGTTCTCCACCGAAGCGCACGAACTGTATCAGAAGGCCGCCGTGGGCGGGGGCGAAGCTGCCGCCGAGCCGCCTCCCGACGGCAGCCTGGTCTACGCCGGGATCTGCCTGCCCTGCCACCAGGCGGGCGGCACGGGCGTGGAGGGCAAGTACCCGCCGCTGGCCGGCTCGGAGTGGGTGGCCAAGGATTCCGCCATCGGGATCCGGATCCTGCTCCACGGCCTGCAGGGCCCCATACAAGTCAAGGGCAAGACATTCAACAACGAGATGCCCGGCCTGGGGAACCAGTTGAGCGACGCCGAGATCGCCGCCGTCCTCACCTACGTGCGCTCGAACTTCGGCAACAAGGCGCCCGCCGTGGACACGAAACAGGTCGCTGCCATCCGCCAGGCCACGCCCGGACAAGGCCCGTGGACCGCGCAGGCGCTCTCCGGAGTGCCGAAATGAGAACCGCCGTCCTCATCGTGCCGTGGCTCGCCGCGGCCTCTTTCCTGGGCGCACAGCCCTCGCAGCCCATCGCCTTCAGCCACAAGCTGCACGCCAGCCAATACAAGATCGAGTGCCTCTATTGCCACTCCGGAGCGCGCCGCTCGCCGGTGGCCGGCATCCCCTCCGTCCAGTTCTGCATGGGCTGCCACCGGCAGGTGAACACCACCCGGCCGGAGATCATCAAGCTGCGGCAGCATCTCGACAGGAACCTTCCGGTCGCCTGGACAAAGATCGTCAAGCAGCCCGACTTCGTCTTCTTCAATCACTACCCGCACGTCAGGAAAGGCGTGCGCTGCCAGGAGTGCCACGGCCCTATCGAAACCATGACCGAGGTGCGCCTGGACCACAACCTCAACATGGACCGCTGCACGTCCTGCCACCGGCAGAACAAGGTTTCCATCGATTGCTACATCTGCCACCGGTGACGCCCTATGGAGAATAACCGCCGCGACTTCCTGAAGATCCTGGGCATCGGCGCCGCCGCCGGCATGGCAGGCTGTTCCAAGACCGCGCCGGAACGGCTGGAGCCCTATGTCGTGCCGCCGGAGGAAGTGGTGCGCGGCCACCCCGCCTGGTTCCGCACCACCTGCCGCGAATGCCCGGCCGGCTGCGGGATGGAAGCACGGGTGCGTGAAGGCCGGGTCCACAAAGTCGAGGGCAATCCCGAGCATCCGGTAAGCGGCGGGGGACTCTGCGCGCGCGGGCAGGCCGCCGTCCAGGGCCTCTACAGTCCCGACCGCCTCAGGACGCCGCTGATCCGGGACACCGCGGGCAAGCTGCAGCCCGCCTCCTGGGAGCAGGCCCTGAAGGCCGCCCTCGAAGGACTGGCCAAAGCCCGCTCCGTCCGGGTGGTTACCGGCGCGGCCCGAGGCGCGCTCGAGGAACTGATCCGCGAGTGGCCCGGCGCGCAGCACGTGATCTATGAGCCGGTGGCCTACGAGGCCGTGCGCGAGGCCAATCGCCAGTGCTTCGGCGTTGCCGGACTGCCGGTTCTGCGCTTCGCCGAAGCCCGGCTGATCGTGCTGTTCTCGGCCGATGTGCTGGAGACCTACGTTTCCCCGGTCGGCTACGCGCGGGGGATCCAGGAGGCCCGGCGCGCCGGCGCCCGCATCCTGTACCATGGCCCGCGCCTCTCGCTCACCGGCGCGCGGGCGGACCAGTGGATTCCGGGCGAAACGCCGCCCGCCGATCTGCTCCAGCGCATGCGCGAGGTCCCCTCCCTGGCGGTGGCCGGCGACGACCTCTCCGACGCGCTCGCGGTCAACCGCCTGAACTCCGAAGCAGGAGCCCTGAACCGCACCGTGCGCTTCGATCGCGGCTCCGCGCTCGATAGCGCGGTATCGAAATTCGAGGCCGCCGCAGGCGAGGCCGTGGTGGTGGTGGAGGCCAACCCGCTGCACGCACTTCCCGCCGCGCTCAGGAATGCCGCGTTCGTCGTCTGCCTCTCCTCCTGTCCCACCGAAACCACCGCCGCCGCGCACGTGGTTCTGCCCGTTCACAGCCCGCTCGAAAGCTGGGGCGACTACGAGCCCTGGACGGGCATTCACTGCCTCCAGCAGCCGGCCATGATGCCGGTCTTCGACACGCGCGAGACAGGCGACCTGCTGATCCGCCTTGCCGGGCTGAAGCACGCCAGTTTCTACGAGTACCTGCGCGCGCGCTGGCGGAAGCTGAACCCGCAGGCCGATTTCGAGGCTTTCTGGGCCGCGTCGCTCAAGCTGGGCGGCTGGTGGCGGGACGTGCCCGAGCGCACGGTCGCTCTCTCGGCGCAGGCCCCCAGACCGCCCGAACCGGAGCGCCAGCAAGGCTACCGGCTGCACACTTACCCCTCCCTGACCCTGTTCGACGGCCGGGGCGCCAACCGTCCCTGGCTGCAGGAACTGCCCGACCCCATCAGCCAGGCCGTATGGGACACCTGGGTCGAGATCAACCCGGCCGACGCCGCCCTGCTCCGCATTCGCACCGGAAATCGCGTCGAAGTGCGCGCCGGCGGAGCCGCGATCCAGGTTCCGGCCTGCGTATATCCGGGGATCACGCCCGGCCACGTGGCCATCCCGCTCGGCCAGGGCCATCGCGGATTCGGCCGGTACGCGGATGGGGTGGGAGCCAACCCTTACCTGCTGGGCCGGGGACCGGTCGAAATCAAGCGGGTCTCCGAGCGGCGGGAACTGGTGAGAGTGGGCGGCAGCGACCTGCAGCATCACCGCGAGATCGCCCGCTCGCGCACCGTCCCCGGAGAGAGCAAGCCCGAGCCGCACTCGCCCCTGCACGACCTCACCCTCTACCCCGAACACCCGCACGAGCAGCATCGCTGGGGCATGGTCGTGGACCTGGACGCCTGCACCGGGTGCGGCGCCTGCATCACGGCCTGCTACGCGGAGAACAACATCCCGGCGGTCGGCAGGGACCGCGTCGCGCAGGGCCGCATCATGTCCTGGATCCGCCTGGAGCGCTTCTTCGGCCAGGGAACCGCGGAGAGCGACCCCTTCCAGATCGACTGGACCCTGGTGATGTGCCAGCAGTGCGAGAACGCGCCCTGCGAACCCGTCTGCCCGGTCTTCGCCGCCTACCACAATCAGGAAGGCCTGAACGGGCAGGTCTATAACCGCTGCGTCGGCACGCGCTATTGCGCCAACAACTGCCCCTACCGGGTGCGCCGCTTCAACTGGTTCGAATACCAGCGCCCGGGCCCGGAGGACTGGCAGCTCAATCCCGACGTCACCGTGCGCACCAAGGGCGTGATGGAGAAATGCACCTTCTGCATCCAGCGCATCGTGGCGGCCAAGGACCGGGCCCGCAGAGAGAACCGCCCGCTGTCGGACGGCGACGTGGTTCCGGCCTGCGCGCAGTCCTGCCCCACCCAGGCCATTATCTTCGGCGACCTCAACGACAAGGACAGCCGCGTCAGCCGGATGGCCCGGAATGAGCGCCGCTACCGCATCCTGGAAGAACTGAACACACGCCCGGCCGTCACCTACCTCATGCGTGAAAGGCGGAAGGTCTGATGAGCGAAGCTACCGCCAACCTCGCAGCCCCCGAGCTGAACTACACCAGCGTCGATCGAGACCTGGTCAAGACCATGCAGCCGCCCCGGCGCCTCTATTACGGCGTGCTGGCGGCCCTGCTGGCGGTCATCGCCCTGGGCGGTTATGCCTGGAGCGTGCAACTCCGCCAGGGCATGGGTGTGGCGGGCATCAGCTCGCCCGTGGGCTGGGGCTTCTACATCACCACGTTTGTCTTCTGGGTGGGAATCGCCCACTCCGGCACCCTGATCTCCGCCGTGCTGTTCCTGTTCCGGGTGCGCTGGCGGTCCTCCATCTACCGCAGCGCGGAGGCCGTGACGGTCTTCGCCGTCCTGACCGCCGGCTTGTTTCCGCTCATCCACCTCGGCCGGCCCTGGGTGGCCTACTGGCTGATGCCTTACAAGCAGATGGGCGGGCTGTTCCCCAACTTCCGGTCGCCGCTGGTATGGGACGTCTTCGCCGTCTCCACCTACCTGACCGTGAGCGCCCTGTTCTTCTTCACCGGCATGGTGCCGGACCTGGCCATCGTTCGCGACCGTAGCCAGGGCTGGCGCGAAAAAGTGTACGCCTTCCTGGCCCAGGGCTGGCAGGGAACCAACACTCAGTGGAAGCATTACACCGCCGCCTACGTCTTCCTGGCCGGGCTGGCCACACCGCTGGTGATCTCGGTGCACAGCATCGTTTCCTGGGACTTCGCCATGTCGCTGAATCCCGGCTGGCACACCGCCATCTTTCCGCCCTACTTCGTGGCGGGAGCCATCCATTCCGGCCTCGCCATGGTGGCCACCATCGTGATTCCCATGCGGCGTATCTTCGGCCTGGACGCCTTCATCACCCGCGAGCATTTGGCCAGCATGGCGAAGTTCATGATCATGACCGGACTGATCCTGGGATACTCCTACGCGGTCGAGTTCTTCATTGCCTGGTACAGCAACAATGCCTATGAGCGCGACCTGTTCTTCTACCGCGCTTTCGGCGACTATGCCTGGGCCCTGTGGCTGCTGGTGGCCTGCAACGTTCTGGCGCCCAGCCTGTTCTTCTTCGAGCGCGTCCGCTACTCGGTCCGCTGGCTGGTGACCATCTGCCTGCTGGTGAACGTGGGGATGTTCTACGAGCGCTTCGTAATCATCGTGACC
Organism: Bryobacterales bacterium; assembly: GCA_020852755.1. Classification (GTDB taxonomy): domain Bacteria; phylum Acidobacteriota; class Terriglobia; order Bryobacterales; family Bryobacteraceae; genus JADZAF01. Next base: position 6,579 of record JADZAF010000125.1, on the reverse strand, counting down.
TCGCTGGGGCGCGGCTTCGACCCGTTCACCTGGGGCCTGTACGTGCCGCGCTGGCCGGAGGTCGCCATCCTGGCGGGCAGCCTGGCCTGGTTCTTCCTCTTCTTCCTGCTGTTCGCTAAGGCATTCCCCGTGGTTTCGATGTGGGAGGTGAAAGAGCAGTTGCCGATGCCCGGAGGGGAAGCCGGCCGGTCCGCCATGGCCGGAAAGGAGCACCCATGAGCGGCCACAGCGTGATCGGCTTTTTCGCCAGCTACGACCTGCTGCTCAATGCAGTGAAGAGCGCGCAGGCACAGCGCTGCGGGGAGATCCGGACCATCTCGCCGGTTCCCCTCCCCGAGATCTCCGAACTGCTCGGGGAAAAACCCAGCCCGGTCCGCCGGTTCACCCTGGCGGGCGGCTTGTTGGGGTTGACGGTGGGCTGGCTGCTGCCCATCGGCTCGGTCTACCACTACCCGCTGATCGTGGGAGGCAAGCCGCTGGTTTCGCTCACCCCGTTCGCCGTCGTGGCTTACATCTGCACCATCCTGTTCGGAGCCCTGTTCACCGTCCTGGGCATGCTGCTCAATGCCCGCCTTCCGCGCATCCAGGTGGGCCGCGGCTACGACCCGAGGCTCACGGGCAACCGCTTCGGGCTGCAGGTGATCTGCGCGCAGCGCGAGGTCCAGGAGATTGAACGTAAGATGCTCGACTTCGGCGCCGAGGAGGTGAAGTATGTGGAAGTGTAGCCTGCCCGCCGCCGCGCTGCTGCTGGCCACCGCCTGCACCCAATACCCCAGCGGCGGCAGCCTCCGCCTCCATACCGATATGGCCGAGCAGCCCGGTTTCCGGGCGCAGGAGAATCCGCGCGCACTCCCGCCCGGCGCGGTGGCACGGGACTGGGACGCGCCCCTCAGCCCCGAGGCCGCCGCAAAGCTTAAGAACCCCGAACCCGCCGGCGAAGCCGCTGTCGCGCAAGGGAAGACGTTGTTCCGCGTCTACTGCACGCCCTGCCACGGCGCTTCCGGCAAGGGTGACGGCACGGTTGCCTCCAAAATCACCAGGCCCGCCGACCTTACCTCGGCCAAGTACGCCGCCTCCGGCGACGGCTTTCTCTACCAGGCGATCCGGGAGGGCAGCGGGCTGATGCCCCCGCAAGCCGAGAGCCTCTCCAACCGGGAGCGCTGGCAGGTGGTCCATTACCTGCGGAGCCTGCAAAAACCATGAGCGCCCAAAACGGACTCCCCAAAACCTGGCTTCACGCCTGCCGCATCCTGCTGCTCACCGGTGTGGGCGCTTTCATCGTCGCGCTGGCCGCCGGGCAGGCCCAGCGCGCCTGGCAGGCCTATCTGTTGAACTTTCTGTTCTGGACCGGCATCGCCCAGTGCGGCGTCATCTTCTCCGCCGCCTACGTCATCGTCAAGGGGCAGTGGAGCGACGCGCTGCGCAGGATGGCGGAGAGCCTGGCGTTCTTCCTTCCGGTGTCCCTGGTTCTGTTTCTGGTGATGATGCTGTTCGGCGCCCACAGCATTTTCCCCTGGACCCATCACCCCTTCGAGGGGCGCGAAAGCTGGCTGACGGTGCCGGCCGTCACATTGCGCGACACGTTCGTCTTTCTCGTCGTCTTCGGCCTGAGCGCGGCCTACATTTACTATTCGCAGCGCACTGCCTTGCGGTCGGCGCTGCAGCACGGCCTGGTAGCCCGGTCCAGGTGGCTGGACCGCTGGATCGCCGGCGCCGGCAACCCGGGCGACATCGCGCGTTCAACAGAACGGGCCCGCACACTCGCTCCCATCCTGGTGATCGCCTTCGCCCTGGGCTTCTCCCTGATCGGATTCGACCTGATCATGACGCTCGAGCACGGCTACGCCAACACGCTCCTCGGCTGGTATTTTTACGTGGGCGCGTTCTACGCCATGCTGGCCGTCCTGGCCATCGGAGCCGCCGCGTTCCGGGAGCCGTGGGGCCTGGAGGCCCACTTGAAGCCCGAGCAGAGCCACGACCTCGGACGCCTGCTATTCGGCTTCTGCCTCCTGACCGGCGGCCTGTTCTGGGCCCAGTGGCTGGTCTTCTGGTACGGCAACCTGCCCGAGGAGATCGCCTGGGTGATTCCGCGCTTCTACCGCATGCCCTACGCTCCGCTGGCCTGGATCATGACCTACGGGGCCTTCATCGTGCCTCTGGTGGTCCTCCTCAGCAAGCAGTTGAAGCGGCGTCCTAAAGCGCTGATGGCGGTGGCCGTCTGGATCCTGGCCATGCTCTGGCTGGAGCGCTACGTCTGGATCGTTCCGACCATCTCCCGCAATGGAGACGCGCCTCTGCTGATCGAAGTGCTGATCACGCTGGGCTTCGCGGGCGGCTTCGCCTGGGGCTGGCTCAGCCACAACCGGCGCTTCCCCCTGGCCGCGATTTCCGCCCTGCCGGGCGCCCGGCGCCACTGAGCGGACACTGGCAGGTTTAACCAGCCGGCGCTGTTCTACAATGGCGTCGTCGACCATGACCGCGAAACCCTGGACCCGGCGCCGCTTCCTGATGACGGCCGGCGCCGCCCTGTCGGCCTCCGCGCAGCCCGCCCCGCGGCGGAACGTGCTCTTCATCGCCAGCGACGATCTCAACCATTGCTTCAGCGCCTACGGCCATCCCCTGGTACGCACTCCGCACCTGGATTCCATCGCCAGGCGCGGCGTGCGCTTCGACCGCGCCTATTGCCAGTTCCCCCTTTGCAGCCCGTCGCGCACTTCGGTGATGACCGGACTGGCGCCCGACTCGACCGGCGTCTACGACCTGAGAAAGCACTTCCGCGAATCCGTCCCGAACGTGGTGACGCTCGGGCAGGCGTTTCAAAAAGCCGGCTACTTCGTGGCCCGCGTGGGCAAGATCTACCACTACGGCAACCCCGGCCAGATCGGCACCAACGGCCTGGACGACGAGCCGACCTGGAATCTGCGCATCAATCCGGCCGGCGTGGACAAGACGCGTGAGGAGCCGTTCCTCACCAACTACACCCCCACCCGCGGACTGGGCAGCGCCGTCAGCTTCTATGCTTCTCCGGCCAGGGACGAGGAGCACACCGACGGCATGGTCGCCTCCGAAATCATCCGCCTGATGGAACAACACCGCGGAGAACCCTGGTTCCTGGGCGCCGGCTTCTACAAGCCGCACGTCCCCTGGATCGCGCCGGCGCAATACTTCGACCGCATCCCGCCCGGACAGGTGAAGCTGGTTCCGTTCGAAGAATGGGAGATGAAGATCGCTCCGCCGTGGGCCTATTTCACCATCCCCGCCCATTGGGGCATGACCGAAAAGCAGCGCCGCGACGCCATGCGCGCCTACTATGCCGCCATCCTCTTCCTGGACGCCCAGGTCGGCAGGCTGCTGGACGCTCTGAAGCGCCTGGGCGAAGAACACCGCACCACCATCGTGTTCTGGGGCGACCACGGCTACGGCCTGGGAGAGCACGGGCAGTGGATGAAGCAGACGGTATTCGAGCATGCGGCCCGCTCACCCCTGATGATGTGCGGCGCCGGGGTGGCTTCCGCCGGCCGGCCTTGCGCGCGCACGGTCGAGTTTCTCGATCTGTACCCGACGCTGCTCGACCTCTGCGGCATCGCGCAAAGCTCCGGGCGGTTGCACGGTAAGAGCCTCCGCCCATTGCTGGAGAATCCGCGCGCGCCCTGGGACCGTCCCGCCGTCACCCAGGTGCATCGCACCCGCGAGGGGCGCACCGTGCGCGGCTATTCGCTGCGCACCGAGCGCCACCGCTACACCATGTGGGACGAGGCACGCGAGGGCGAGGAACTCTACGACTACGCGCGCAACCCGCGCGAACTCGCCAACCTCGCCGGCCGCCGGGAGGCCGCCGCGCTCAAGCGGAACCTCCAGTCGCGCCTGCGGACCATCATCGCCGCCCGCCAGGCCGCGCCGGCCTGACATCTCCGGGACAACACGCATGCTCGTCTTCTTCCGGCCCGCGTTTCAGCGATACACTCAGCCGGCGGTCCGCGCCGTCTGGTGGGCGGTGCGGGAAGCGCACCGGGCCGGAGCCCGGCGGCTCACCGTCGAACACCTGGTGCTCGGATTGATTCGGCAGGACGCGGAGCTAGTGCGAAACTACGTGCATGGCTCGAGAGTTCCGCCGTTGATCCGCGCGCCGCGGATTGCGCAAGCCATTTCCGCCGAGGATGCAACCCGTGTGGAGAATTGAGACCTTGTCGGCCGGCTCTCCCCACGCCGGCGAGTGGCAGAGAATGCGCGCCGAGTTGTGGCCGCATCTCGAGCCGGAGGAGAACCGCTCCGAGTGCCGCTCGATCCTGCAGCAGCCCGCACGCCTCCCCGTCTTCGTCGCCCTCGACGCGGAAGGCCGCCCCGTCGGCTTCGCTGAAGCCCGGCTCCGGGATTTCGCGGAAGGGTGCGTCACCTCGCCGGTCGGCTACCTGGAGGGCTGGTACGTGCGCGAGACCTGGCGCCGGGCCGGCGTGGGCCGGGCGCTGCTGCTGGCCGCCGAAGAGTGGGCGCGCAGTCAGGGCGCGACGGAGATGGCGTCGGATACGGACATCGGCAACCGCGGCAGCGAACTGGCGCACAAGGCCCTCGGCTTCGAGGAAGTGGAGCGCGCCATCTGTTTTCGAAAGCCGCTCACCCGCCCGCCCCATCCCGGGCCGCCCGCCGCCCGGGAGTAATGTCGTATACTGGCGTTCTTTCCGGAATGCAGGCTGACCTACAGGCGCCGCGCGGCGCCCGGCCATGAACCCCCGAGAGTTCGATTCCCTGGTGCGCGCGGAGCGCGAGTTGTGGTGGTTTCGCGGCATGCAGAAGATCATGTTCCGCCTGCTCGACTCCGCCGGCCGCGAAGCCGGCCACGGCAGGGTGCTCGAGGCAGGCTGCGGAACCGGATACTTCGCCCGGCTGCTCGAAGAACGCTATGGCTGGAAGCTGTTTCCCTCCGACCTTTCCGCAACCGGCCTGGCTCACGCCCGCCAGTCGGGCGCCGAGCGGTTGTCGCGAGCCGATGTTGCCGCGCTGCCTTTCCAGTCGAACTCTTTCAGCATGGTGCTCTCGCTTGACGTACTGGTGCACTTCCCGCGCGGCCAGGAAGGCCGCGCCCTGGCCGAATTCCGCAGAGTGCTCACCGGCGGCGGCCTGCTGGTGCTGCGTGTCTCGGCCCTGGACGTCTTGCGAAGCCGCCATTCGGAATTCACCCACGAGCGCCAGCGCTTCACTCGCGCGAGGCTGCGGCGCGCCGTCGAGCAGCGCGGCTTCCGCGTGCTGCGCTGCACCTACGCCAATGCCCTTCTTGTTCCCGTGGCCCTGGCCCGCTTTCGGATCTGGGAGCCGCTGCTGCGAAAACCGCCCTCCAGCGGCACGCAGCCGGTGGCTCCCTGGCTGGACCGCCTGCTGTACTCCGCGCTCGCGCTCGAGGCGCGCTGGATCGGCGCCGGCTTGAACTTCCCGGCCGGGCAATCCCTCATCCTGGTTGCAAGGGCAATATGACCGCCGCCCGTCTCCGCCCCGGCCTGTTGGGAAGCGCCCTCGTTCTGCTGCTGGTGACGGCCACACGCTGGCCGGTCGCCCCGAAATACCTCTACTATTTCGACAGCGTGAACTTCGCCCTGGCACTGGACGAGTTCAGCCCCGCCTTGCACCAGCCCCAGCCTCCGGGCTACCCGCTCTTTGTCGGGCTCACCCGGCTGATCCGCCTGGTCATGAGGAGCCCCGAAGATGTGTTCCTCGTCACCGGCATCCTGGCCTCGACCGCAGCGGTTCTGCTCCTGTGGGCCCTCGGCAGACGCATGTTCGGCCCGGCCTCCGGCCTGCTCGCGGCAGCGCTGCTGATCGTCAACCCGGCCTTCTGGATGGGAGGAATCACCAACCAGGTCCGGATCTTCCTGGCGCTTGGAGCCACCGCCGCCGCCCTGCCGGCCTGGCGCGCGGTGGAACCCGGCCAGGCCCGCCGGCCGTTTATTGCCCTCTTTGCCGCGTTGGGCATCGCCGCCGGTTTCCGCCCGGTGGAGACGCTTCTGCTGATCCCGCTGGTGCTGTGGACCTGGCGCCGGACCCGGCGCCCCTGGAGCGATTTGTTCATCGGTGTTGCCATTCTCGGCGCGACCCTGGCTGCCTGGATGCTCGCAACCCACGCCGCGACTCGCGGCCAGGTGAACCTGGCGGAGATCTTTTGGGTTTACGCCCAGGAACAGTTTCGCGGATCGTCGGCCGTGTTCGGCGCCGGGGCCGCGGCCGCCGCGGACATGTTCTGGAAGGCCATCGTCTGGAACGGAACCGGCGTGCTCGCCTGGATCTGGGCGGCGCCGTTTCACCGCACCTGGCGAATCGATCCCCGCCTGCGCCTGCACCTCGAGTTTCTGGCCGTGTGGTTCCTGCCGGCTTTCCTGTTCTCGGCTTTCATCCACATCGGCGATCCCGATCAGGCCCTGGCAGCCATCCCCGCCCTCTGCCTAGCGGGCGGCGCCGTCCTGGCCCGGTTCGTTCAAGCGCGCTCCGTGCAGCCCCTGGCCCGCGTGGCTCTCGCGGTCCTGGCGCTCAACGCGGCGCTTTTCTTCCTTCCCCCGGGAAGGCTGGCCCGGGCAGCCAGTTTCCGGGCCGTCC
>JADZAF010000124.1 GCA_020852755.1 Bryobacterales bacterium | reverse complement strand
GGGGTGAGGAGGCTGTATGCCGCATCATAAGGATGGACATCGCGGAGCCCGGCCGGCGACCGCCGTGCTTACCCGGGGCTTCGATCCGGCCCTGTCGGTGGGTTCGGCGCGGCCGGCCGTCTTTCGCAGTTCCACCTATGTGTTCTCCAGCCCCGAGGCTGCAGAGCGCTCCTTCGCCATCGCCACCGGCCGGGTCCAGCCGGAAGAGGGCGAGCAGGCCGAGCTGATCTACTCCCGCATCTCCCATCCCAACGCCGAGATCCTGGAAGACCAGATCGTACCGCTCGAATCCGGCGCCCGGGAGGCGGCGGTCTTCAATTCCGGCATGGCGGCGATCATGACGGCCTTCATGACCTTCGCGCGCCCGGGTGAGTCCATCGTCTATACCCTGCCGGCCTACGGCGGGACCATGAACCTCATCCAGGAGTTCCTGAAGCCCTTCGGCATCCAGGGCATCCCGGTGATGGCCGGCGCCACGGCCGCTCTGGACGAGGCCATCCGCACGGCCAAGGACCCGGCCATCGTCTTCATCGAAACGCCCGCCAACCCCACCATGGTCATGACCGACCTGCGGCACGCTTCCGAAACCGCCTCGAAGCTCCCCCGGCGGCCGCTGGTGATGGTGGACAACACCTTTCTCGGACCGGCCTTCCAGCATCCGCTGCTGCTCGGCGCGGACCTGGTTCTCTACTCCGCCACCAAGTACCTGTCAGGGTTCAGCGACATGATCGCCGGAGTAGCCCTGGGCAGGAACCCCGAACTGATCGCCCGCATGCGCGCCAGCCGCATCATGTTCGGCAATATCCTCCAGCCGGACGAATGCTGGATGCTGGACGGACGCCTGCCCACAGTGCCCCTGCGCATGAACCGGCAGAGCAAGAACGCGCAGAAGATCGCGGAAAAACTGGTGGAGGACGGCCGCATCCAGAGGCTCCACTATCCTACCCTGTTCAGCGACGCCGAGCAGATCAAGATCAGGCTGGCGCAGTGCGATTTTCCGGGCGGCATCTTTTCGATGGAGTTGGCCGGAGGCCGCGAGGCGGCGTTCGCTTTCCTCCGCAGCCTCAGGATCGCGCGCAACGCGGTCTCGCTGGGCGGCGTCGAAACCCTGGCCTGCCATCCCGCCACCACCACCCACTCTTCGATGCCGGAGGAAGACAAGGCCCGCGCCGGCATCACCCCGGGCATGGTGCGGGTATCGGTCGGGATCGAAGACTGGCACGACCTGCTGAGCGACTTCCAGCAGGCTCTGGACAAGATCTGACTACGGCGGCGGGGCGCCGGCCGCCAGCACCGCGCAAAGGTCGGCCTTGACGTCGTCGGAGAACGGCAGAGCCCGAATCTTCTCGGCAGTCCGCCGCCATTCGTAGGAAACGGAGCGCAATTCGAGCGCACCGTTTTCCCAGACGGCGTAGCGCGCCTGGGGGCCGCCGTGTTTGGGCTGGCCCACGCTGCCCGGGTTCAGCACCACGCAGCCGGGAAACTCCCGCCGGAACGGCAGGTGCGTGTGTCCGGCCAGCAGCACGGCGGCGCCGGCGGAGGCGGCCTCGTCCTTCCATCGCGGGGAGTCGGAACGGCAGTAGGGGTACAGCGGGTCGGAGGGCAGCGCGTGGCAAAGCAGGAACCGCAGGCCGTCCACTTCACGCCCGGCCGTCAGAGGCAACTCCCGCAGGAAGCGCTTCTGTTCCTCGTCCAATACCGAGGCGGTGAGCCGCCCGGACTCCTCGGCCATTTTGCGGAAACGAGCCGAACACCGGGGATCCACGCCGAAGCCGGCCGCGTGATCGTGATTGCCGCGCACGATGAGTCCGGCCCGGGCGCGCACGAACTCCAGCGCGGCGGCCGGATCGGGCCCGTAGTTCACCAGGTCGCCCAACACCCACATCTCGTCGTAGTCCTCCGGCAGCGCGGCCAGCGCCTCCCGGTTGGCGTGTATATCGGAGACGATCAGAATTCTCATCGGCTGGAGCGCTCCCCCGCGGATCCATCCTGCCGCGCGTTCCGGCCGGAAAACTCCATTTGGCCGCGCCTTCGGAAACGGCGCTCGGGTCTCATGGCCTTTGGCGGGCCGCCGGCCGCGGGGAGCGCTGGGCCGTGCCGCCGGCTTCCCCGTCGCACAACTGAAACTCGCGGATGTGGGGCGCCGCGGCGGCCATCAGGATGTTCAGGCGCACCCGGCGCGCCGCGGTCCTCGGGAACCGGTCGATCTTCTTGTGGCCGATGGTGGTGCTGCTATACAGCGTCTTCCACCCTCCGTCAGAGAAGGCTTCGATGCGGTAGCGGTGGACGCGCTGGCCCGCGTTCAGCCATTCCATGGTCACCGCGCGATCGAAGCTGACCGGCTTCGGGAACGCTACTTCGATGACGGCCCGGTGCGAGCCCGCGGGCGCGGACCAGAAGGTATCCGGATCGCCGTCCAGCGCGGCCGCCGCGGTTCCGCCGGCGCCCGCCGCGCGCGCCAGGTTGTGGCCGTAGATGCGCCGCACCGCGTCGCCGAACTCCTTGAGCCGCGCCACGTCGGACTCCGGCAGCAGGCCGCGATCATCCGGGGCCAGCCCCAGCACCAGCTGCGCTCCGCGGCCGACCGTCTTGTGATACGTCTCCAGCAGGTGCTCAAGCGGCTTCAGGCTCTTTTCGTCGTTGGGATGCCAGAACCAGTGCCGCTCCCTGAGCGGCGTGTCGGCTTCGGCCGGGCGCCAGCGCAGGTAGCCGTGCCGGTCGATCACGTTCCAGTTCTCTTCAAACGCGAAGCCCGCCTCGTTGCCCACCCAGCGTATGTCGCCCCAGGGCAGGAACCCCACGTCGGCGAACACCAGGGCGTTGGGCTGGTAGGTGCGCAGGGTCTCCAGGTAGCGTTCGAAGTCGTAGACGTGGCCCTCGCTGCCGGCGCCGTCCAGCCAGAACTCCACGATCTCGCCATAGCGCGTGGCCAGCTCGCTCACCTGCGCCGTGTAGTACTTGTCGTACGCCTGGTTGTCCCGGTAGGCGGGCTCGTGGCGGTCCCAGGGCGAAAGGTAGATGCCGAACTTGAGGCCGTGTTTGCGGCAGGCCTCCGACACTTCCTTCACCAGGTCGCCCTTCCCTTCCCGCCACGGGCTGCTTTTCACGCTGTAATCGGTGTGGCGGCTGGGCCACAGGCAGAAGCCGTCGTGGTGCTTGGCCACCATCACCAGGTATTTCGCCCCGGCCGCCTGCGCCGCCTTCACCCATTGCTCCGCGTCGAGCTGCCGGGGATTGAAGATGCCCGGATCGGCCTTCCCGTCGCCCCACTCCCGGTCCATGAAGGTGTTGGGGCCGAAGTGGATCAGCACGCCGATTTCCAGATCCTGCCAGGCGGTCTGGATCGGGCTGGGCCTGATGCCGGAAAAGTTCTGGGCACACGCGCAGGGCGCCAGCGCGGCGGCCAGCCAGAGGATGAGAGTTCGTGATCGCATCGCAGTTAAGCCACAATAGTATGAAAGCGGCTATGGACTACGTCAATCTCGGTTCGACCGGTTTGAGAGTATCGCGGCTCTGCCTGGGGGCCATGACTTACGGATCCAAGGCCTGGCGGGAGTGGGTGCTGGAGGAGGAAGAAAGCCGTCCCTTCATTCGCCGGGCGCTGGAGCTGGGCATCAACTTCTTCGACACCGCCGACATGTACTCGCTCGGAGTGAGCGAGCAGATCCTGGGACGGGCGCTCAAGGATTTCGCCGCCCGCGACCGCGTGGTGATCGCCACCAAGGTCTTCAATCCCATGGGCGACGATCCCAACCAGCGGGGCCTCTCGCGCAAGCACATCATGCACTCCATCGACGACAGCCTGCGGCGGCTCGGCACCGATTACGTGGACCTCTACCAGATTCACCGCTTCGACTACGAGGCGCCGGTCGAGGAGACGGTGCGGGCGCTGGACGACATCGTCCGCCAGGGCAAGGCGCTCTACCTGGGGGCGTCCTCCATGTACGCCTGGCAGTTCGCCAAAATGCTGTACACGGCCGACCGCATGGGCTGCACCCGCTTCGTGTCCATGCAGAACCACTACAACCTGGTCTACCGGGAGGAGGAGCGTGAGATGATCCCTCTGTGCCGCGACCAGGGCGTCGCCCTGATCCCCTGGAGTCCCATGGCCCGGGGCTTCCTTGCCGGTAACCGCAGGCGGGAGGACTATGGCGAAACGCCCCGCGCCAGGAGCGACGACTACGCGCACAAGCTGTACTACCAGCCCTCCGACTTTACCGTCGTGGACCGGGTGACCGAAGTGGCCTCCCGCCGCGGCGTCTCCAACGCCCAGATCGCCTTGGCCTGGGTGCTGCACCAGCCGGGCATCACCGCCCCCATCATCGGGGCCAGCAGGATGCAGCACCTCGAGGAGGCCGCCGCCGCGCTCGGCATCAAACTGGACCAGGCGGAACTCGACTCCCTGGCCGAACCCTACCAGCCCCATCCCATCCTGGGTCACTCATGACTGCCGGTCCGCTGCGGCCGGTTTGCAACCGGCGCTCCCCCGCTTCGGCTGCAGCCCGCTCCGACCCATGACTCGCCGTCCCGTCCTCATCTCCGATTTCGACGGCACCATCACCGAAAACGACTTCTTCGCTCTGGTGATGGATCTCTACATGGGCCCCGAAGACCCCGACTACTGGTCCCAATACGGCGCCGGCCGCATCACCCACTTCGAGGCCATGAAAGGCATCTTCTCCCACGCCCCCACCGACCCCGCCCGCCTCGACGACCTGATCGCGCGCTGCCGCCCCGATCCGGGCCTCGGCGAAGCGGCCCGCTGTCTCGAGCGCGGCGGCTGGGATCTGATCGTGGTCTCGGCCGGCGCCGCCTGGTACATCGAGCGGATCCTCGCCGCGGCCGGAGTCGCTGCCGGCGTGTACGCCAACCCCGGACGCATCGTGCCGGGACACGGACTGGTCCTGGATCCGCCCAGCCGCTCCCCCTTCTTCTCACCGGAGATCGGGATCGACAAAGCCGGGGTCGTGAGAGATGCGCTGGCCCGGTACAGCAAGGTGGCTTTCGCCGGCGACGGGCCCCCGGACCTGGAGGCCTCCCTGCTGGTGGAGCCCGCCCTGCGCTTCGCCCGCGGCTTCCTGGCGCGCGAACTCACCCGCAGGGCCGAGCCGTTCCACCCCTTCGAGCGCTGGAGCGATGTCGTGCGGGCACTGGACCCGGCCTGCTCCTAGAGCTGAGGTTCTGCGCGCCGGATCGAAAGGGCGGGAGACCGCTTCCTCCGGTCGCGGCTCGGAAGGCGGCCCGCCGGGAACCAGAGGCTCTCCGGCGGCTTCCAATACAGCGGAAAGGCGGTGACGGCATGCGCTACCGGCGGCTGTTTGTGGCCTTTGTCCTCCAGATATTCCTCTGGAGCGCTTGGTGAAGATGCTGCCGGCAACAGCGGCCGGCCCGGATGGATCCCGCCGTTTCGCGACGGTTTCGTCAGGCCCGCGGCAAAAGATGCCTTCTCAGCTCCACAGACGGTCCCAGGAGCGCTCTTTGTCCCATTCGGTGGTGGGCTCGAAGTAAGGACCCCGCACGTGCTGCCGGGTCACTTCGTCCACCAGCGAGATGCCGAGGCCGGGGCCGTTGGGCACCGGGATGAAGCCGCGCTGCACGATCGGCCTCTCCACACCCGAGACCATGTCGCTCCACCAGGGCACGTCCACGGAGTGATTCTCCAGGCACAGGAAGTTCTCGGTGGCGGCGGCGCAGTGCACATTCGCCATGCAGGATATCGGGGTCCCGGCGAAGTGCATGGCCATGGCCACGCCGTATTCCTGAGCCATGTCGCCGATCTTCTTGGTCTCCAGAATGCCGCCGGAACTGGCCAGGTCGGGGTGAATCAGATCCACCGCGTGATGCCGGCAGAGTTCCTCGAACGGCTCCTTCAGGTAGATGTCCTCGCCGGTCAGCGTGGGGACATCGATGGCATCCGTGATCTTCTTCCACAACTCCGTGTACTGCCACGGAATCATGTCTTCCAGCCAGGCGATGTTGTACTTCTGAAGCGCCTTGCCCAGCCGGATGCAGGAGTTGACCCCGATATGCCCGAAATGGTCGGCCGCGATGGGCACCTCATATCCGGTCTGCTCGCGGACGGCGGCCACATACTCGGCCATCAGAGCCACGCCTTTGTCGGTAAGCTCCATGCCGGTGAACATGTGCTGGGTCTGGGCGAGTTCACGGGTGGTGATGCCCAGCGGCTTGGTGAGGGTGCCCGGAATCTTCTCCACCAGGCCGACCCCCAGGTCCATCTTGAGGAAGGTAAAGCCCTGGTCCAGACGGGCCTTCATGCGCTGCCCGTAGACTTTGGGATCCGGCGACATGTCGGTGTCGGCGTAGCAGCGGATGCGGTCACGGAACTTGCCGCCCAGCATCTGGTAGACGGGCAGGTTGTACGCCTTGCCCGCCAGGTCCCAAAGCGCCATCTCGATGCCGCATACGCCGCCGGCCTGGCGGGCGTGGAATCCGAACTGCTTGATCCTGCGGAAAATCCTGTCGATGTTGCAGGGATTCTCGCCCAGCAGGCGGCTCTTCAGCATGAGCGCGTAAGTGGGGCTGGCGCCGTCGCGCACTTCACCCAGCCCGGAGATGCCCTGGTTGGTATCGATGCGCAGGATCGGACAGGTCATGGGCGCGCCCACCACCACGGCCACCCGCATGTCCGTGATCTTGAGATCGGACGGCTTCGACCGGGTGTTCACGTTCTGCGTAATGGCTTCCAGCGTGCTGTCCGCCCAGAAACCCGCGGCCGCCGCGCCCAGTCCGGCCTTCTTCAAAAACGAGCGCCGGCTGTGCGCGGCACTCCTCCCCATAAGTCTTCTTACGCTCGCTTTCATGCCTCTCGCTCCTCGGTGGAAACCATTGTATACGAAGCGCCGCCCGGCCTGTCCTCAACTCCAGAGGCGGTCGTTGATCCGGTACTTGGGCGGATCCCACTCGGGCGTGGGCTCGAAATAACCCGGTTCCCGCAACTGCTTCTTCACGGCCTCTTCGTTGATGGTGAATCCCAGGCCCGGCCCCTGCGGCACCTTGATGAAGCCTTTCTGGAGCACCGGCTTCTCCACGCCGTCCACGATGTCGGCCCAGTGCGGGTCGTCCACCGAGTGATTCTCCAGGGCGATGAAGTTCTCGGTGGCGGCGGCGCAGTGCACATTGGCGTAGCAGGAGACCGGGGAACCCGCCATGTGCATGGCCATGGCAACGCCGTACTCCTGCGCCATGTCGCCGATCTTCTTGGTTTCGAGAATGCCGCCGGAGGTGGCCAGGTCCGGCTGAATGATGTCCACCGCGTGCTCCCTGCAAAGCACTTCGAATGGCTCCTTCAGGTAGATGTCTTCGCCGGTCAGGGTCGGAGTGTCCACCGAATCGGTGATCTTCTTCCATAGCTCGGTGTACTGCCAGGGAATCATGTCTTCCAGCCACGCCAGGTTGTACTTCTGCAGCGCCTTGCCCAGGCGGATGCAGGAATTGACGCCGATGTGTCCGAAGTGGTCGGCGGCCAGCGGAACGTCGTAGCCCACCACTTCCCGCACCCGGGCCACGTACTCGGCCATCAGCTCAATGCCCTTGTCGGTGACCTCGATGCCGGTGAACATGTGCACCGTGTCGTTGCGTTCCTGCGGCGTCATGCCCAGCGGCATGGTGAGCGTGCCGGGGATGCCTTGCAGGATTCCGATGCCCACGTCCATCTTCAGAAACGTGAAGCCCTGCTCCACGCGCCGCTTCAGCCGCTCGCCGAAGACTTTCGGGTCCCGCGACTGGGGCGTATCCGCGTAAACCCGGATGCTGTCGCGAAACTTGCCGCCCAGCATCTGGTAGACCGGAACGCCGTAGGCCCGCCCGGCCAGGTCCCACAACGCCATCTCGATGCCGCATACGCCGCCGCCCTGCCGGGCATGGTGCCCGAACTGTTTGATCTTGCGGAAAATCTGGTCGATGTTGCAGGGGTTTTCGCCAATCAGCTTGCGCTTCAACATCAGGGCATAGGTCTTGCTGGCCCCGTCACGGACTTCGCCGTAGCCGGAGATGCCCTGGTTGGTATCGATGCGGACCAGCGGGCGGCCGGGCAGCACCGCCACGCGCAGGTCCGTGATTTTCAAGTCCGATGGCTTGGAGCTGGTTTGCGTATAGTGCAGAGCGGCATCCAGCGTACTGTCCGCCCAGAAGGCAGCGCCGGCGGCGCCCGCGGCGGAGCGCAGAAAGGAACGGCGTCCGAGTAATGGCGATGATTTCATAGTCTAAACTCCGAAGTCTCTATACTAGTATGGATTGCCCCCCGGTTGATCCGCCCTCCGTCCCGGCCGGCCTCACCGGGTCCGAATCACGCGGCGGCCTTCGATGCGATACTTCCCGCTCAGGATCAACTGGACGGCCTGGCTGTAGATCCGGTGTTCCTGTTCCAGGATGCGGGCCGACAGGCTCTCGACGGTGTCATCGTCCAGCACGGGCACGGCGGCCTGCAGCACGATGGGTCCCGCATCGAGATACTCATCCACAAAGTGGACCGTACAACCGCTGATCTTCACTCCGTGCTCCAAGGCCTGGTGCTGGGCATCCAGCCCCGGGAAGGAGGGCAGCAGGGCAGGGTGGATATTCAGAATGCGGTTGGGAAACTCGCGGACGAAGTAAGCGCTCAGCAGACGCATGAAGCCCGCCAGGCAGACCAGGTCCACGCAGTGTTTCTTCAACTCGGCCACCACCTGGCGGTCGTACACCTCGCGGTCCAGGCCCCTGGAGGGAAGACAGACCGCGTTCAGGCCGAGTTGCCGGGCGGTCTCCAGACCGCGGGCTTCGGGCCGGTTCGAGATCACCACGGCGATCTCCGCCTCAATATTGCCCGCAGCCACGTTGCGGGCGATGGCTTCGAAATTCGAACCGCGCCCGGAAAGGAGGATGCCCAGGCGCTTCATCGGTACTCCACTCGCGGTCCGCCGCGTTTGCGGTTCCCCACCCGGCCGATGACGGCGTAGTCCTCGCCCGATTTTTCGAGGACGCGTCCGGCTCTGGCCGCATGGTTCGCCCCCACCGCCAGCACCATTCCCAGGCCGATATTAAAGGTCCGGCGCCAATCGTCCTCCGGGATATTGCCGATCCGCCGCAGCAGCTCGAAGACAGGCGGAACCCTCCAGGCGCCCGTTTCGATCCGGGCCGCCAGGCCGGAGGGAAGGATGCGGGGCAGGTTGTCCGTAATGCCTCCGCCCGTGATATGGGCCGCGCCCTTGAGCAGGCCTTGCGCGGCCAGCGCCCGGATCGGACGCAGGTAACTGCGGTGTACTTTGAGCAGTTCGTCGCCCACCGTGCAGTCCAGCTCCGGGAGAAACGTGTTGGGATGATAGCCGGCGTTTTCCAGCAGCAGTTTACGCGCCAGGGAGTAGCCGTTGGTGTGCAGGCCGGTCGAGGGCAGGCCCAGCAGAACGTCGTCGGGCCGGATGCGCGCCCCGGTGATCAGCCGGCCGCGCTCGGCCGCGCCCACGATGAAACCCGCCAGGTCGTACTCGCCCGCATCGTAGAAGCCGGGCATTTCGGCCGTCTCCCCGCCGATCAGCGCGCAGCCGTTGGCCAGGCAGCCGCGCGAAAGCCCGGACACTACCTCCGCCGCCACGCAGGCGTCGAGTTTCCCCACCGCGAAGTAGTCCAGGAAGTAGAGCGGCAGGGCCCCCTGCACGGCAATATCGTTGACGCAGTGGTTCACCAGGTCCTCGCCCACTGTGTCGTGCCGTCCGGTGAGGAAGGCGACTTTCAGCTTGGTGCCAACGCCGTCGGCGGAACTGACCAGCACCGGATCTTTCCATCCCGAGAGCCGGTAGCAGGCCCCGAAAGTCCCGATCTCGGTCAGCACGCCGGGCGTGAAAGTGCGCCGCGCCAGCTTCCTGATGCGGGCTACGGCTGCTTCGGCTTCGTCGATATTTACTCCGGCATCGCGATACCGGACAGTCTTCTTGGCAGGCATGTCAACGTGGCAAGTTTACAGTATAGGGGAAGGGGATGGAGGTTGGAGCCGCGGCCGGAGAGAGGTGGGGTCCCGGGCGCTCCGCGGCCCGGGGTATCGGGAACGACCCGAAAGCGCACCGGAGCGCTGCGTGCGGCCGCGGCTCTGGAACGTTGGTCCAGGGATCTTCGGTTGAAGCGCTTTCCGGCCTGAAGGTATCATTGGACTTCAGTTGGCGGGCATGCTGAGAGACCATTTGCGCGAATGCGGTGTTGTGGGAGCCGGCGGGGCCGGCTTCCCGACTTATGTCAAGGCGGAATCCAAAGTCGAGTTCATGATCGCCAACGGCGCCGAGTGCGAGCCGCTGATCCACAAAGACGCCGAATTGATGAAGCACTTCCCGGGGGAGATCGTGGCCGGGATGAAGCTCATGATGGAGGCGGTGGGCGCGCGGCGGGGCAAGTTCGGCGTGAAGGCCAAGAACCGGGAGTCGCTGGAGGCCATTCGCTCCCGGATCGACGGGGACATCGAGATCGTCGAACTGGGCGACTTCTACCCCTCCGGGGATGAATACGAGCTGGTATACGCGGCCACCGGACGGCTGATCCCGGCGGCCGGCATTCCGCTCCAGGTAGGCTGCGTGGTCAACAACGTGGAGACCCTGTACAACGTTCTGCTGGCCTCGCAGAAGATCCCGGTCACCAGAAAGTTCGTTTCGGTGGCCGGAGCCGTGCGGGCGCCCAAGTCGTTCTGGGTTCCGGTGGGCACTCCCTTCCGGGATTTGATCGCCCTGGCCGGCGGCGCCTCGGTCCCGGATTTCGCCTGCTTCGTCAGCGGCATCATGATGGGGACGCTCTCCTGCAACCTTGACGAGGTGGTCACCAAGACCACCGGCGGCCTGATCGTGCTGCCCCGCGACCACTACCTCATCACCAGGAAGGACCGGCCCGATGAGGCCAAGCACCACATCGGCAAATCGGCCTGCGACCAGTGCAGCTACTGCACCGAGTTCTGCCCGCGCTACCTGCTGGGCTACGAGGTGATGCCGCACAAGGTGATGCGCAGCCTGGGCTTCACCGCCACCGGGAAGGAACTCTGGAACCAGATGGCGGAACTCTGCTGCGCCTGCGGGCTGTGCACGCTCTACGCCTGTCCGGAAGACCTGTACCCCAAGGAGGCCTGCGACCGCTCGAAGGCCGACCTGCGTGCCGCCGGGATTCGGTTCGTCCAGCAGAAACCGGTGGCGGTCCACCCCATGAAGGAATACCGCCGGGTGCCTCTGGCGCAGTTGCGCAAGCGATTGAAAGTGGAGGAGTACGAAGGGGAAACGCCCTTCGTGGACACCGCCGTCCGGCCCGCAATGGTGCGCATCCCTCTCAAGCAGCACGCCGGCAAGCCGGCCCGCCCGGCGGTGAGCGAAGGCGCCCGGGTGCGCAAGGGCCGCACGATCGGCCGCATGGAGGAAGGCGACCTGGGGGCCAACGTGCATGCCAGCATGGACGGAACCGTGCGGGCGGTGACCGCCGAATTCATCGAGATCGAGTCCAAGTAAAACCCTATGGCGAAGAACTCCATCGGCCTCATCGAACTGGGCAGCATCGCGGCCGGGTTCGAAGTCTGCGACGCAATGCTGAAGACGGCGGATGTCGAGCTGCTGCTGGCCCGCTCGATCTGCTCCGGGAAGTACATGGTGATGGTGCGGGGCGACGTGGGCGCGATCGAGGCCAGCGTCTCGGCGGGACTCAAGGCCGGTGCTTTCTCGGTGATCGATTCATTCGTCATCCCGAACGTGCACGAGTCCATCTTCCCCGCCATCGCGGGCAGCATCAAGGTGGAGGAACTGGAAGCCCTGGGCATCCTCGAGTCGTTTTCCGTGGCTTCGCTGATCGAGGGGGCGGACGCCGCGGCCAAGTCGGCCAACGTGCAATTGCTCGAAGTGCGTCTGGCCATGGCGCTGGGCGGCAAGGCCTTTGTGACGCTGACGGGCAGCGTGGCCGACGTGCAGAGCGCGGTGGATGCCGGCGCGCAGGTAATCGGCAGGAAGGGGTTGCTGGTCAACAAGGTGGTGATCCCGCATCCCCGCCCCGAACTGTTGACCGAGATGATCTGACCCGCCCGGAGGCCCGCTCAGGGCAGCCGCTGCCCCGACCAGAGGATCGCGTTGCGGACCAGCGCGCGGTAGCCGGGGTGCCGGTGCGCGATCCGGTCGTGGCCCAGCTGGATGTAAACCACCCGCGATTTCGGATACGGGCTGATCCAGGCCAGGGGGCCGTCCCATTCCGGGTTATCCGTCCTGAGCAACACCGTCACCCGGGGCGAGATCCACATCCCCTTGTAGCCTTCATCGACGAGGTGCAGCGGCCCGATGGGCGCGGTGATGGGATGGCTCCCCACCGGCTCCGCGATCACCTCCACGTCGTGCTTGAAGGTGGACGCCGGCTGGCCGCCTTCGGCTTTCAACAGATACCTGCCGCCCACCACATCCCGCCACCACCACGGCCAGGCATTGTAGTCCGCTATGGCATGGTGCAACACTACCAGGCCCTTGCCGCTTTCGACGAACGCCTGCAGGTTCCGCTTCTGGCTCTCGCCGATCCCGGAGTGCAGGTCGTAGAGCACCAGCACATCGAAGTTCGGGCGTATATCTTCTTTGAAGGCCTCCTGGTTGGAGACCGCGTGAGACCAGGCGAGGTCGCGATAGCCTTCGAAGAGGGTATAGAAGGCCGTGTCGAAGGAGTGGCCGCCGGTCACCACCAGCGCCCGCAACGCCTTGGGTTCCGGCTCGGGCGGCCTCACCCGGCCCGTGGCGGCCCACTCGCAGCCGCGCACGAAGGTGCTGATGAAGCCGGGTTCGGCCATGGCGGTGAGATCGTGTCCCAGGGCATCGTGAAACACCCGGCCGCGGCCGTAGTTGACGGTCCACAGGATCGGTTCCTCCCTGCCCGTGCCGTTGCGCTTGGGGTCGTCGAACGCCACCGCCAGCACTCTGGCCTCGGGCAGCATGCGCATGTTGTGGTACAGCTCGTCGGTGGCGACGAAGCTTTCCTCCAGGCCGGCCGCCACCGGGTGGCTTCGATCGGTGAAGCGGACCCGGAAGGAGTGGCGCTGCCCGTGACCCGTGCGGGGCTCGGAATTCGACCAGGACCCGCCCAGCATTTTGGCGAACTCCGGCCAGGGCGGCTCCACCAGGCCGGTGCGGACGTGGCGGTCGCCCAGCACCTCAAGGCCGCCGAAAGCGTAGCTGGCGCCGTGCACCGCCACCAGGCCCTTGCCTGAGCGTACGAATTCCTCGACCGCACTCTCGGCGGCGGCGCCCCAGCGCGGGCCGTTGTAATCCAGCACGATGAGGCCGTAGGGCGCCAGGGTGGCTGCCGTGATCCCCGCCGGCTCCTCCAGCAGGCGCACGTCGAAGCGCCCGGTGTCGGTCAGAATCTTCTTCAGGAACGGGGTGGTGGAGCGCCAGTCGTGGTTGTTGCGGCCGGAGAAGATGAGGGTCTTGACAGGGGCGGTCTGAGCCGCGGCCGCGGTGCAAACAAAGGCGAGTAATGCGAGCGTCCTCCGCATAGAGGATCATTGTAGATCGCCGGCGGGAGAGACCGGGAACGCAATTTCACACCTGCATATCTGGTAGCATATTGAGTAAGCGGGAGCTTCGAAAAATCAATGTATCGTATATGCCGGCGGGAGCAGTTTGGTCCTACGACGTTCCTCTGGGAGGTGGAGGCCAGAGACGTCGCCCGGGCTGCCAGGGCCGGCCATTTCGTCATGGTCCGGGTCGATGAACTCGGGGAGCGGATTCCGCTCACGGTGGCCGATTACGACAGCGAGGGCGGCACCGTCACGGTGGTGATCCAGGCGGTGGGCAAGACCACCCGGCAGATGATGGAACTGCGGGAAGGCGACTACCTGATGGATTTCATCGGCCCGCTCGGCCTGCCCAGCGAGATCGAACCGGTCAACGGAACCGTGGTGCTGGTCGGGGGCGGGCTTGGGGTGGCGCCGGTGTTTCCCCAGCTGCGGGATTACAAGCGCATGGGCAACCGCACGGTGTCCATCGTCGGTTTCCGCAGCCGCGACCTGATCTTTTGGGAGGAACCCTTCCGCCGGTACAGCGACCGCCTGGTGGTGACCACCGACGACGGAACCTACGGCCGCAAGGGTCTGGTGACCGAAGCCCTGCGCGACATCCTGCGCGAAGAGGCGGGGATCTCACGGGTGGTGGCCATCGGCCCCATCCCCATGATGCGCGCCTGCTGCGAAGTAACCCGGCCGCACGGCATCCCTACCATCGTGAGTCTGAACTCCATCATGGTGGACGGCACCGGCATGTGCGGTTCCTGCCGGGTGACGGTCAACGGCTCCATGAAATTCGCGTGCGTGGACGGGGCCGATTTCGACGGCCACCTGGTGAATTTCGACGAACTGGCGCTGCGGCAAAAGCGCTTCGAGCGGGAGGAGCGGGAAGCGCTGGAGCGCTACCGGAGCGAGCAGGAGAGGATGGCCGGGGCTTCCCAAGCCGGAGCGCAGCCGCCGGCCGGGCCGCAGCCGGCGGTGGAACTGGCGCCGCTGCCGGTGCCCATACCCGCTCCGCCCGGGCCGCGCATTCCCAAGAACATCCGCACCATCTCGCCGCAC
Organism: Bryobacterales bacterium; assembly: GCA_020852755.1. Taxonomy (GTDB): domain Bacteria; phylum Acidobacteriota; class Terriglobia; order Bryobacterales; family Bryobacteraceae; genus JADZAF01. The sequence continues at coordinate 2,172 of JADZAF010000124.1, read as the reverse complement.
CGGGTGGAGATGCCCGAGCAGCCGCCCTCCGAGCGCGTTTCGAACTTCCAGGAGGTGGCCCTGGGCCTGGACCTGGAGGCCGCCCTGGCGGAGGCGGATCGCTGCCTGCAATGCAAGAAGCCGCGCTGCGTGCCCGGCTGCCCGGTGGGCATCGATATCCCCGGCTTCATCGCGGCGCTGGCCCGGCGCGACCTGCACGAGTCCTACCGCATCCTCACCGACGCGAACATGCTGCCGGCCATCTGCGGGCGCGTTTGCCCCCAGGAGACCCAGTGCGAGGCGACCTGCGTGGTGGGAGCCAAGTACCAGCCCGTGGCGGTCGGGCGCCTGGAACGCTTCGTGGCCGATTTCGCGATGGGCCGCGGCTGGAACGAAGCGCCGCGGATCGAGGCGGGCGCGGCGCGAAAGAAAGCGGCCATTATCGGGTCGGGGCCGGCCGGCCTCAGTTGCGCCGGAGACCTGGCCAAAGCCGGCGTGGCCGTCACGGTCTTCGAAGCCCTCCACGTGGCCGGCGGCGTGCTCAAGTACGGGATTCCCGAGTTCCGCCTGCCGGACATGATTATCGACACCGAGATCGACAACCTGCGCAAGCTGGGCGTCGAGATCCGGCTGGACACGGTGATCGGCAAGGTCTTCACCATCCCGCAGCTGATGTCGGAAATGGGCTACGACACGGTGTTCGTGGGCACCGGCGCCGGTTCGCCGAAGTTCATGGGGATCCCCGGCGAGTCGCTGAACGGCGTCTTCTCGGCGAACGAATTCCTGACCCGCGTCAACCTGATGCGGGGCTACCGCCAGCCGCTGTACGACACCCCCGTGGGGATGGGAAGGCGCGTGGCGGTGGTGGGCGCCGGGAACACCGCCATGGATTCGGCCCGCGTGGCCTTACGCATGGGCGCCGAAGAGGTGCATATCGTCTACCGGCGCAGCCGCAGGGAGTGTCCTGCCCGGGCCGAGGAGCTGGAGCACGCCATCCAGGAAGGCGTGCAGTTCCACTGGCTCACCAACCCGGTCGAGATCCAGGGGAACGCTCAGGGCTGGGTCACCGGCATCGTCTGCCAGAAGATGGATCTGGGGGAACCGGATGCCAGCGGCCGGCGCCGCCCCGTGCCGGTGCCCGGAACGGAGTTTCCGATGACCCTCGACACGATCATCTATGCCCTGGGGACCTCCGCCAATCCGATCATCGCCCAGACCACTCCGGGCCTGGAAATCAACCGCTGGGGCTACATCAAAGTCGATGAAGGGACCGGTATGACATCCATTCCCGGCGTGTTCGCCGGCGGCGACATCGTCACCGGCGCGGCCACCGTCATCTTGGCCATGGGCGCCGGCCGCCGCGCCGCCCAGGGCATGCTGGGATACATGGGCCTGGGTGTCACAAAAGAGAAGCAGGAGTCCTGAGATGCCGTCTTTCTGCCCGCACTGCCACAACGTTCTGGAGCAGGACGAGATCTGCTGCGCGCAGGTGCGATACACCTGGAAGTGCAAGCGCTGCCACAAGCTATCTACCGGGTTCGCCGTGCCTTACGGGAAATGTTTCCTCTGCGGCGGCGACCTGGGGGTGATCGGCGACCGGGACGCGCAGGAATTCGCGCGGCTGAGCGTGATCCGGGACGCCGTGCAATTCGAACTGAACTCGTACTACTTCTACCGCCTGGCCTGGGAACGCGCCGGCGACGAGCAGTTGCGGGTCATCTTCGAGCAGCTGTACCAGAATGAACTGGACCACTTGCACCTGCTGGAAGAGCGCTACCACGTGCACCTGGACCGGGACGTGATGAACCCTCCCGCCAGGGCCCAGGAAGTGCTGGCGGGCGAGTTGTTCCGCGATGTCGACTTCAGCGGCGCCGCGGGCGTGCGCAGCCTGTACCAGGCGGCCATCGCCATGGAATGCCGCACTCGCGACTATTTCCGGCAGAAGGCCGGGGAAGTGCCCGAAGGGCTGGAGAAGGAGCTGTGCCTGGAGCTGGCAGCCGAGGAAGAGGAGCACGTGGCCATGCTGGAGACCGAGATGGCGCAGTTCGAGGAGCGGGGATGAGGACCCGGAGGACCTATGGTACTAGTACCGGAAAATGGCGGTCCGAAGAAAAAATTTGTGAAGAACTAGACAAAAGGGTCTGGATGGGCTATATTGGGATCACATTGCTATAAACACATAGCATCCTCCGC
>JADZAF010000123.1 GCA_020852755.1 Bryobacterales bacterium | reverse complement strand
CTGTTCGCGGAGCCCGGCCTGCCGGTTCACGCCGCGCCATGCAGTATGATGGGCGCAATGGCCCAGCCCCGCCTGTTTCTCATCGACAGCTTCGGATTTATTTTCCGCGCGTATCACGCCCGGGCCCGCAGCGCCGCCCCGCCCATGCGGACCAGCAGCGGCCAGTCCACGGAGGCGGTCTACATCTTCAACAACATGCTGCGCAAGCTCACCCGGGAGCACAAGCCGGAGTGGATCGCGGCCATCTTCGAGAGCGCCGGTCCGACCCTGCGGGAGCAGGAATACGCCGAGTACAAGGCCAACCGCGCGGAGATGCCGCCCGATCTGGGCGAGCAGATCGTTTGCATCCGGCGCCTGCTCGCGGCCATGCGCATTCCGATCCTGGAGTATCCGGGCTATGAAGCCGACGACGTGATCGGAACCATCGCGCGGCGGGTGGAGAACGAAGGCATCGAAACGGTCATCGTCTCCAGCGACAAGGACATGCTGCAGCTGGTTTCCGACCGGGTGTCGATGCTGAATCCGGCCAAGGACGATGCCTGGTACCGGCCTCCCGACGTGGAGCGCTTCATGGGCGTGAAGCCGGGGCAGGTGGCCGACGCGCTGGCGCTGCAAGGCGATGCCATCGACAACATTCCGGGTGCGCCCGGCATCGGCGAAAAAGGGGCGCGGGACCTCATCACCCAATACGGTTCGCTGGAGAACCTGTTGGAGCATGCCGGCGAAGTGGCCCGCAGAATGTACCGTGAAAGCCTGGTGAAGAACCGGGAGCAGATTCTGCTCAGCAAGCGGCTGGCGACCATCGAAACGGCCGTGCCCATCGAATTCGATTTGAGCGCGGTGCGCGCGGGGGAGCCGGACCTGCCGGCGCTCAAGGAACTCTACAAGGAACTGGAGTTCCACAGCATCCTGCGGGAAATGGGCCCCGGAGAGGATACCCGCGCGCGCGACTACCGTACCCTGGAAGACGCGGCCGCCGTCGCAGAGTATCTGCAGGCCATTCCGCCGGAGGCCGCGGTGGCGGTGGCGGTCGCGTCCGGAGGCGAGGGCGCCTTTCCCTTCACCCGGATCGGCCTGGCCTTCCGGCCGGGCGAGGCGCGGGCGGTTCCTGCGGATCTGGCGGGCACGCTGCGCACCTGGCTGGAAGACGCAACCCGCCACAAGATCGCCTGCGACGTCAAGAGTGTAAGTCTGGCTCTGGAGAAACTGGGCCTCCGGGCGGCCGGGTTCCGGCACGACGTCATGCTCTACGCCTTCCTGCTGGAGGCGGATCCTTCCGGCTGCTCGCTTTCGGAAATGGTGCGCCGCCACTTCGATTTGAAAGTCACCGGCGCGGCCGAGCAGCAGGCCGACTATGTGCGCGAGTTGTGGGAGCGGTTGAACCCGGCCATCGACGAGCGTGGCTTCCGCAAGGTTTACGAGACCATCGATCTGCCGCTCACGGCGGTGCTGGCCCGCATGGAACGGACCGGCATCCGCATCGACCCGGGCGAACTGGCGCGCCTCTCGCGGCTGATGGAGACCGGCATCGCGCGGTTGACCGAGGAGGTCCACGCCCTGGCCGGACGGCCCTTCAACCTCAGCTCGCCCCAGCAGCTTGGCAAGGTTCTGTTCGAGGAAATGGGACTGCCCGCCCCGGTTCGCTACGGCAAGGGTAAGACCATCTCCACCGCGGCCGACGTTCTCGAGGAGCTGGCGCCCAGCTACCCGGTCGTCGCCAAGGTTCTGGAGTACCGCCAGCTCACCAAGTTGAAGGGGACGTACGTGGACGCGCTGCCGGCGCTGATCAATCCCGCCACCGGGCGCCTGCACACCAGCTTCAACCAGGCCGGGGCCGCCACCGGGCGCCTCTCCTCTTCCAATCCGAACCTGCAGAACATCCCGATAAAGAGCGAACTCGGCCGGGAGATTCGCGCCGCTTTCGTTCCGCGGGAGGGCTGGAAGATGCTGGTGGCCGATTACTCGCAGATCGAGCTGCGCCTGCTGGCCCACTTCTCGCGCGACCCGCTGCTGCTGGAAGCCTTCCGCACCGGCGAAGACATCCATACCCGCACGGCCTCGGAGGTCTTCGGAGTGCCGCCCCTGATGGTGACCCGGGAGATGCGCGGCAACGCCAAGGCGGTGAACTTCGGGATTGTTTACGGCATCAGCCCGTTCGGGCTTTCCATGCAGCTCGGCATTTCGCGGGCCGAGGCCGAGAAATACATCCGCAGTTACTTCGAGCGCTACGCGGGCGTGCGGCGATTCATCGACGCCACGCTGGATGAAGTGCGCAGGACGGGGAAGACGGTGACCCTGTTCGGGCGGGAGCGCCCCATCCCCGACATCAACAGCCGCAATGCCAACGCGCGCGGATTCGCGGAGCGCACGGCCGTCAACTCGCCTCTCCAGGGAACCGCCGCGGACCTCATCAAGCTGGCCATGATCCGCATCGACCGTCTTCTTTGCGAGCGGAGCCTTCGCGCCGCCATGCTGCTTCAGGTGCACGATGAACTGGTTTTTGAAGTGCCTCCCGAGGAAGTGGAAGAGGTGGCGCGCCTGGTGAAGCGCGAGATGGAGCAGGTGTGCCCTCTCGAGATTCCTCTTTCCACCGAAACGGGAATCGGCGATAATTGGCGGGACGCCAAGTAGGGGCTTACCGTCACACTCGTTCCGGATGATCTCCGGAACCGGGAATCAGACATCGCAAGGAGGGTGCATGGCGAATCTGAAACAATTTCGGGATCCTCAGCTTTCGCTGTGGCAATCGGCCATGGACGAAGTACTGGCCACGCAGTCCACCGGCGGCGCGGCCGGGCTGGACTCGGCGGCGGCGCCGGAGCGGCCCGACGCCGGCGACGCCATCATGGCCGAAGTGCTGGAGTACTGTTCGGCCGTGGAAAACGGGCAGCTGCCGGCTTCCGGGACTCCGGTCGAGCACGTGGCCGCGGCCGGGCTGCTGGACCGGGCGCGCTACTGTTCCGGCCTCGCCCTGAAGCTGGCCAAGGGCGTGGTGCGAGCGCTGGTCCTCAACGACAAGGAAGGGGTCGAGCGTTTCCGCGACCAGTTCGAATTCGGCAGTTGCGATCCCCGCTACGCCGAGGCGGTCCTGCGCTACGCCGAATACATGGCCCGGGGGGAGCAGGTTCCCTATCGCAAGTACCGCAAGCTGACCGACTATGTGATCGACGGCAAGCTGCCCGAGCAGGCCAGGGTGGCCATCCTGGGCGATTGGGGCACCGGCCGTCCCGAGGCCTTGCAGGTGCTCTGCAAGATCAAGGAGAAGAATCCCGACACGGTCATCCACCTGGGCGACATCTACTACTCGGGCACGGACTTCGAAGTGCGCAATTACTTCCTCGAGCCCTGGATCCGCATCCTGGACCTGAACAGCCGTCCCATCCCGACCTTCACACTCTCCGGCAACCACGACATGTACGCCGGGGGCCGCCCGTATTACGACGCCATCGACAAGCTCGGGCAGCCCGCCAGTTACTTCTGCCTGCGCAACGCCCACTGGCAGTTCATCGGCATGGACACGGGCCTGCACGCCATCAAGCCCGGCGGCGGCATGACTTACCTGGAGGACAGCGAGGTCCGCTGGATCGCGCACAAGATCAGGAACGCCGGCGGCCGCAAGACCGTGCTGCTCTCCCACCACCAGTTGTTCTCGGCCAACGAGGAAATCGGAGGCCAGGAGTTCAACACCCGGCTGTACCGCCAGCTCGGCGACCTGCTGCCGTCGGTGGAGTACTGGTTCTGGGGCCACGAGCACGACCTGGTGGTCTTCGGCGAACACCTGGGGTTGAAGCGCGGCCGCTGCGTGGGCCACGGCGCTTTTCCGGTTGGTGTGGACGAGATGCCCTCGCAGCCGGCCAACCCGGCGGTGCCCGTGAACCCGGCCTTCCGGCTCGGAAAAGGGACCGATTGCTATCACCACGGCTATGCCGTGATGGAACTCGACGGGCCGTCCGCCAAGGTCTCGTACTACCAGGACAGCGAAACGGACGAGTTGATCGGCGTGGAGTAGGGAGCGCGAGTTTCCTGAGAACGCGGGCGGGCCACAGAACGCGGGCGGACCGCGGCCGCACTCCACGCAGCGCGGGTCCGCCCTCGATGGCGCGCAGGGGTCAGCGAAGCGCGGCCAGCGGTTCCTGGCGGCCTGCCTCCAGGTAGGCGATCAGGTCCGCCATTTCCCGTTGCTCGAAATGGGGCCAGGACGCGCCTTTCCTGCCGATCTCCGCGTACATGCCCGGTCCGTGGCTCCACAGCGCCGCCAGCAGGCAGACCGGAGCGGCCTCACGGCGGCTGAGTGCCGCCGCACCCGCTCCCGATGTTCCCTCCCCGGCATGGCACTGGACGCACCCCTTCCGGGCGAACACTCTCCTGCCCCGGGCCGGGTCCCCGCGGCCGTCGAGCGACCAGAGGTAGCTCATGATCTGATCGGCTTCTTCATAGGTCAGCAGCGAGAGGGCGCCGGCGATTTTCGGGTTGTGGTTCCACCAGGCAGCCGCCAGACCGACCGGCGTCAAGCGCGGCCTGCGCTCCAGCGACAGCTTGCCCTGGTGGCACCCCGCGCAGCCCTTCGCTCGGAATAACTCGTGCCCCGCCTGGGGAGAAGCCAGGTAGAAACGGGGCGGGGTCTTCGGAACGCCTCGAAGGTGTTCGAGGTAGATCACGAGGTCTGTCAGTTCCTGTGCCGTCAGCGGGGGGCACTGGATACCCTTGCGGTCGAACGCGCGAACCATCAACTGGGGCCGGTTCCAGGTGGCCTGGGCAAGCGCGACGGGATCCCGCAGGGAGGCCCATACCGCAACCGGGTTGGCGTCCTGCGATTCCGGTTTGGCTACTCCGTGGCAACTGGCGCAGTGCTTGGCGGCGAACACCTTCTTACCGCGGGCGGCATCGCCGCGGCGCTCGAAGTACCGGCGGGAGGAGAAGAACGCGAACAGGTCCGCGGCCTCGCTTTCGCTCAGGGACTGAGAGCCCACCCGGGCCCAGACGGTAGGAGCGTGGTTCCATATGGCGCCCGCCAGGTAGGCCGGCGTCAGAGACCGGGAGATCCGCCGGCCCAGGTCGGGGGCCGCTTGACCGCCCTGTCCGTCAAGGTTGTGGCAGGCAGTGCAGCTGCGATCGCGCAGCAGCTGCTCGCCGCGAGCGGCGTCTCCTATATTCAGAGGCGCCCCGGTGCCGGGCTGAAAAATCGCCACGGTGAGGGCCAGGACTTGCAAGATTCGTGTCATGGGAACCGATTCCTCCGGAACATCGTGAGGATTGTCACCGATTTGTTTTCGATAGCCGTAGCGCAAACAGCCGCCCGCCGGACCGGAGCGGATCCTGGCGTCATTTGACGCGCAGCGCCGGACGTGTGGGAAATTACCGCTGCAAATCGCATCGGCCGTCCGGCCAGGCGGGAGCCGACACCGAATCCCAAGGCGAGGCGGGAGCCGGCCGTGGGACTGTGAGTACCTTGTCCGTTTCCCGCGCGCCGGGGCGTGCCTCGTCGTGAGGCCTCTTGTATACTCAGACGGATTCAAGACTATGACGCCGCCGAGCGCCGGTTCCGCTCGGGACGGTCCCCCTCCGGCGGGCGAGGGGATGGCCGCCCGCAGCTCGCGATTGCACTCCTGGAAGGAAGTCGCCGCCTATCTGGGCTGCGGCGTGCGCACGGTACAACGCTGGGAGGCCACCGAGGGCCTGCCCGTCCACCGCCACCCGCACGGCAAGCGCGATTCGGTTTACGCCTATCCTTCGGAACTCGACGGCTGGTGGACCCGCCGTCAGGCCAGTCTGGGGCAGGCTGGGAAGAGGGTTTCCTCCAACGCAATCTCCGGGATTCTGCGCCGACGCCGGTCATGGTTCGTGCTGGCGGCCGCCGTGCCGGCCGCTGCCGCCGCGCTGGTATGGCTGCACTTCGGTCCCGGGGGAAGGGCGGGGCGGGTATCCAGCCCGGGCGGCCGGCTGAACCTGCTGATCTCGTCGACCGATCCTGTTTACGATCCCGCGATCTCCGCGGATGGCAGGATGATCGTGTACGCCGCGGAGGAAACGGGAGAAACAGACCTGTTTACCGCAAAGATCCCGGGCGGGGAGCCCGTGCGTGTTACCCATGATGGCGCGCGGGAGTCGGCTCCACGGTTCTCCCCGGACGGGGAGTACATCGCTTTCACCCGAGCGGGATCGGAAAGCGGCGCCACCGAAGTCTGCGTGATTCCTGCGCGGGGAGGGTCGTCTGTCCGCCTGGTTCCCGAGGCCCTGGAGCCCGCATGGTCGCCCGGCGGCGCGCGCCTGGCCGTTGTTCTGCGGCGGCTCGGCGAAACGGACAGCCTGGCGACAGTAGCGCGGGACGGAACCGACCTGCGCATCGTCCTGCGCAGCGACGCCGATTATCCGTTCTTCCGCCACCCCGCCTGGTCGCCTGACGGCGCTCACCTGGCCGTCTGCCGGAGCACCGGGGGCATCGCCGGCGAACTGTGGCTGGCCCCGCTGGACGGGAAGGCACCCCGCCGCCTGTCCAGGGACCCGCCCAGCGTCTTCAGCAGCCATCCGGTATTCACGCCAGACGGGCGAGGGCTCATCCATCAGTCCAATCGCGGTGGCGCGCACAACCTGTGGGTTCTGCCGCTGAGCGGCGGCGGCGCCGTTCCGTTAACCAGCGGCGCCGGTCCGGACGAATCGCCCAGCGTGGCGCGGGACGGCTCCATCCTTTTCGAGAATTCGCATCAGCGCTCAACGCTGATCGTCCACGATCTCCCGAGCCGGCGAACCCGTGAAGTCCTGACGCACACTGCCTACATCTGGGCGCCGGCCTTCTCGCCCGACGGCCGCGAGCTGGCCTTCAGCCGCGCGGAACCGGACGGTTCCTGGCACAT
>JADZAF010000122.1 GCA_020852755.1 Bryobacterales bacterium | reverse complement strand
GCCCTCAACAGGTCTCAGCGCCTCCTCCGCCGCTCGCGGTCGGCGCCAAGTATATGACCACACCGAGGGTGGGGAATTTTCAACCGGCGATATGGGGATTTTTGCACCGGCCGTGACATCCCCCCCGGACGGCCGCTTCGCGGGCGAGCCGCTCTCTTGGAATCGTGCTTGCCCGGCGGCCGGAGCCGGCGGGCTGGGGAACAGGCCCGAGCACTTACCGATCTCCAGGCCCGAGCACCTACCGAGCCGCGACCAAAGGGAGCGGTTGCATTAGGCCTTTGGGGCCTTCCTCCGGCCGTTCTTCCTTCCCCCCCGGACGGCCGCTTCGCGGGCGAGCCGCTCGATGGCACGCTGCAATTCCGCCGGATCGGTGACGGGTTTGGAGAAGTAGGCATCGAAACCGGCGCCCAGCAGCCTCTCCCGGTCGCCGGTCATGGCGTGCGCGGAGATCGCGATGACGGGCACGAACGGGCCGGCCTTGGTGGCTCGAAAGCTCTTCAGCACGTCCATTCCGTTCATATCGGGCAGAGAGATATCCATGAGAACGACATCCGGCTTCGTCTCGGCGAGTCCCCGCAAGGCCGCCGCGCCGGTTTCGTAGGAACGGACCTGGTGGGGGGCCAGCATGACCTCCATCAGCAGACGGGTGGAGGCGTCGTCCTCGACCAGGGCAAGCTGAAGCTGCCGCGCGGCGCCTGCCGGCTCAACGCCCGCGGCTGCCGCCGGTTCAGCGGGCTCGGGGACCATGACGGGCGGCAGCGGGAGGGTGAAAGAGAAATGGCTGCCCTTCCCCGGCTCGCTCTCCACCCAGATCTTTCCCGAGTGCTGCTCCACCAGGCGCCGGGCGATGGCGAGCCCCAGGCCTGCGCCTTCCCTTACCGGCGTGGCGGAACTGACCTGGTAGAACTTGTCGAAGATGGAGGCCTGATCCTCGAAGGGAATCCCGATGCCGGTATCGGACACGGTGAAGCAGATCTCCAGGCTGCCGACGGATGCGGAGACGTCGATGGAGCCGCCCTGGGGGGTGAACTTCAGGGCGTTGCTGACCAGGTTGTAGACGATCTGCTTGAAACGCAGCCGGTCGGCGTAGACATGGATTTCGCCGGAGGGAGTGGTCAGGCGGATGCCTCTCTGCGCGGCCAGCGCCCGCAGACCGGGCAGCACTTCATCGAGGGCTTCGTGAAGGTAGAAGTGCTCGCAGTGCAGCTCGCTGTGACCGGCCTCGATCTTGGAGAGGTCGAGCACATCGTTGATGAGCGCCAGCAGGTGCTCGGCAGCGCCTCTCAGGTGCGACAGGAACTCGAGTTGCCGCGCGTTCAGAGGTCCCGCCCGCTCCTTCACGAGGAGATCGGAAAAACCCAGGATGGAGTTGAGGGGAGTACGCAGCTCATGGCTTATGCCGGCGATGAACTCGCTCTTCAACCGGTTGAGCCGCTCGACCTCACGGCTGTGCAGCCGGATCTGGCGCGCCTGGCTGTCCAACTGCTCGTAGGCAAGGGCCTTGTCGCGGAGGCGCTGAAGCACGGTGTAGCTCTCCACCGGGTGGGTGCTGCCGAGACTGAGCAGGAGATAGCGCCGGCCGCCCGCCAGAACGGCGGCCACGTTGATGGTCAGTTCGTGCCCGTCCCGGTCGCGCTGGGCCCACGTCTCGGCATCGGTCGCACCGCCCGCTCCGGAACTCCACAAAGCGTCCGCGTCGATCAGGAAGGTGGACAGGTAGGGGAGGTGGTCCTCGAGCGTAGCCCGCGGTAGGGCACTCCCCTCCCGCAGGCCCACACGGTCGCACCAGGCCGGCAGCAGTACGGGCAGACGGCAGGATCCGTCATCCTGTACTTCGATGACGGCCACGTCGAGCGTGACCAGGATCTCGAGGTATTGCATATGCCGGCCTAGACGTCCGTGAGCATCTTGGCTGCCAAACGTTCGAACATCTGCTCGACACACGCGCCGGTCTTTGCGCTGGTGATGAACACGTCGCCGGGATCTCCGTTCAGTCGATCTCCGGGATTGATTTCCCACTGCTCCAGCAGGTCCGACTTGTTCACCGCCAGAACATAGGGAAGCTCCCCGAACGCAGCCCGGACGCGCTCGCGGAGGGCCGAGGCGAGCAACAGTGTGGACTTCCTGCACCCGTCGACCACCAGGATGAAGCCGGCCGCGCCGCGCAGGTGGCTGAGGCGCACCTGCTCCACCTCGTCTTCGCCGGCCAGGTCCCAGAGCATGAGCATCACGGCAGTGCCGGACACCTGCAGGACTTTCTTGTCGATCTTGACGCCCACGGTAGTGTGGTAGCTTTCATCGAAGAGGCTTTCGACGAAGCGTCTCACGAGACTGGTCTTGCCGACTCCGTAGGCGCCCAGCAGACAGATCTTCTTCTGAATCATGGCTGGTGTCAGTGGGGTAAAGGAAGCACACGGAAGCCGGCCCGGCGATTCTCCGCGCCGCGGGGCCCGCCTTGCAGGCCGGTAAGCGGCTCGGCGGAGCCGGCGCTCCGGACGGTCATGCGGTCCGGGTGCACGCCGAGGACCGCCAGGGCTGACTTGACGGTATTGGCGCGGTCCAGGCCGAGTTGCAGGTTCCCTTCCGGCGTGCCCTCCTCATCGGTGTGGCCGGTGATTTCGATGGCAACGTTTTCTCCCGCGGCCGCGGTGATCTGAAACAACGCCGCGGCCAGATCGGCGGCGGTCCGGACCGAATCCATGGCCAAAGGCGTTAACACGAACCGGCCGGACTCAAAGTGGACCATCTGCCGCTCCAGGCGGGCGGTCAACGCGGGGCGCTCGCGCATGGCCACGAAGCGGGGAGAGAGGGACTGGTACGCCTCCCAGCGGGAGGTGACTTTGGCGGCCGGCACGCCCGCGGGTTCGAGCAGCAGGGCGGGGTCGCGCGCCAGGGGGTCGCGCAGTCCCGAGATGCTGAAGCTGAAGCCGCTGCGGTCCTGCTGTGTGACCACGATGCCCGGCTCCTGCCGCAGAAGCGCCAGGTAGCGCTGCCAGCGGAGGCCGTCCCGGATGGAGAGCCCGGCCCACACCGCCAGCGCCAGCATGAGGGCTCCGCAAACCAGATAGACCGGCCAGCCGGAGGGGCGGCGGCGCGCGGGCGACTGGCCGAGCAGGCAGCTCTCCAGAACGGGTCTGGCGCCGTCCAGGATGCTGGCATCGCCCTTGAAGGAGGCCAACTCCTCGCCGTAATCGCGGTGGATGGCCTCGATGGCCCTGGAAAAGACCGTCCGGATCTGGGCCGGCGGCGTTCCCTGGAGGGCGGCGGCCAGCAGGGCTTGCGGGCCGCGCTGGATCCAAACCGAGAGGTCGCCGACCCGCACGGTTTCCAGCGTATCGCCGGCGACGCCGAAGGAGTCCTGTACGAAATTCTGGATGGCCGTCAACATGCCGGACACCATGTCCGGGTCCCGGACCACGGCCGGATCGGAGACGACGTGCTGCAAGAGCAGGCCGGTGTCGTTCTGAATGAGGAACACCTGCTCCACGCGGTAGAGCAGGCTCCGCAGCAGGGCGATCTCGCCGTAGGAGCGGCCGGTCCGCAGCGCCTCGATGCGCCATCCGATGCTGCGCAGCGAAAAGCCGGTCTCGATGATCTGGTTCAGCGAGTCCACCATGGACTGCAAGGCGGAGCCCACGGCGCGCCGGACCGCGCTTCCGATCATGGGGAACAGCGCTTCGGCCAGGATCTTCGGGTCTTTGCGGACGGAGATGCCGATCGCCTCTTCAAGGAGGGGCTGGAGGGCCTGCCTGAGCCGGGCGTCGCTCCTGGCGCGCAGGAGGATGGCGTCCGGGAGGACCTCGCTCAAGTCGCTGGCGCGCTGGGCGCGATCGCGTATGCGCCCCGCCAGTTCGTCGAGTTCGGCACGCTCCGGGCCGACCAGGAGCCGGCGCAGTTCGGCGAGATCGCCGTTCGCCGCGCTCCCGTCACCGGAGTTCGTCCGCGCCGGCCGAGTTGGGCCGGAATCAGCCATAGCTACCCTTCGGCGCCGGGAATATGAAACTCGTCGGTGAGCCGCATGGCGACTTCAGTGAACAGCGCCCCGAGCGTGGCGCGATCCGCCTTGGCGGAGGAAAGATCCTGGAAGCGCCGCTCGAAGACGGCGGTCATCTCCGCCTGCCGGCTCTGCATCTCTTCCAGCAGATCCTTGGACTGTTGCAGGATCTGCTCGCGGAGGGCGCGTTCACTCTCGGAGCTATGGTCCTCGAGTTCCCGCAGCTTCCGGTTCAGGGCGTCGCCGGCATCCTTGATCTCGCGCGAGAGCTGCTTGACTGCGTCGGAGCGCTCGTCCCGTTCGGCTTTCAGGCGGGACTGCAGCGCTTCCAGTTCCTTCTTGAGGTACGACTCGAGACTGTCCAGGCGCTTCCTGGTGGTCTCGCGCAGTTCCGCTGTCTGGCTTAACAGCGATTCCTCGAGACGGTTGAAGCGCGTCTCGTAGTCTCTCATCTGGGAACCGAACAGAATGTCCCGGATCTTGTCGACATTGCCCGCGGCGGCCGGGCCTTCAGCCGGCACCCCGGCCTTCGGCTGCTCCGCCCCGGCACTCTGGTTCAGGCCCTTGGCTGGCTGCATGACGCTCTCCTTTGCTGTTCTCCCGTCCCTGCTCGCGCGAGCAGGAGCGCCGCGCTTTGGCACCGGTTTCACGAATCCTCCTAGCCGGTTGGGAATGCGGGAACTCCTTTTTCGGAGTTCCCAGTATAGAATACTCCAACTTTTCGGGTTTCAGGCAGCCCCGCCCCGAAATTCGGGGCGATTTCCGTCGTGGAAAGCGGCGGTTTGCGGGGACGAATTCTTACTGGCCCGGCTTCCTGCCGACGATCCGGTAGAGAGTCGCGCGGCTGACACCGAGCACCCGGGCGGCCGCGGCCTTATCGCCGGCCAGTTCCCGGATGACCCGGAGCGCGTGACGCCGCTGCGCCTCGTCGAGTGAGATCAGCACCTCTTCGGGCTGATGACTTTCGGCCGCCGCGGCGGTCTGCCCCTGGAATTGCCCCGGGAGATCGCCCACGTCGATCAGGGGCCGCTCGGCCATCATGGCGGCGGATCCGATGGCGTTTTCCAGTTCCCGCACGTTGCCCGGCCAGGGATGGTTCAGCAGGACTGTCTCGGCGCGGGTAGTCAAACCCGACAGCTTCTTCTGATACTGGCGGGAAAAGAGCGAGACGAAATGGCGGATCAGCAGGGGCAGGTCTTCGCGCCGCGCGCTCAGGGGAGGAAGCTGAAGCTCCACCATGGTGAGACGGTAGAGCAGGTCTTCGCGAAAGCGCTGCTCGGCCACCATGCGCCGCAGATCGCGGTGGGTGGCGGCGATCACACGCACGTTGATCTTCTTGGGTATGGGAGAGCCCACCCGCTGTAGCTCGTGATGCTGGATGACGCGCAGGACTTTGGCCTGGGCCGCCGGCGGCATCTCCCCAATCTCATCGAGCAGGAGCGTTCCGTTGTTGGCGTGCTCGAACAGGCCGGGCTTGTCCAGCGTGGCCCCGGTGAAGGCGCCCCGGGCGTAGCCGAACAGCTCGCTTTCGATCAGGGCTTCGGGGAGCGCGGCGCAATTGCACACCACGAAGTGCCCCTGGGCCGCGGGACTCAGGTTGTGCAGCGCGCGCGCCACCAGTTCCTTTCCGGTGCCGGTGGCGCCGGTGATCAGCACGGTCTGGTAATGGGGGGCGATGCGCCGGATGCGGGCGAACACGTCGATCATGCCCGGGCTGCGGCCGATCATGCCGTGGAACTGGTGGGTTTCGACCAGTTCGTCGTCGAGCCGGCCGGCCCGCTGCCTGCGCCGTCCTTCGGCGACAAGCTCATCCACCCGGGCGCGCAGGCGGTCGGGGTCAACCGGCTTGGTGAGGTAGTCGTAGGCGCCGTTTCGGATGGCTTCCACGGCCGTTTCCGCGGAGTAATGGGCGGTGAGGAGGATCACCTCAATGGACGGGTCGATAGCCGAGACCAGGCGAAGGACCTCCAAACCGCTCAGCTTCGGCATCACGAGGTCGCAAATCACAATGCGCGGCAGCCGCTGCCGGACGATGCAGAGCGCCTGCTCCGGGTCCTCGCAGGTCAGGACTTCCAGCCCCTCCTGTTCCACAGTTGCCGCCGTCAAAGCCAGCGACCGGGGATCGTCGTCAATGGCCAGCAGGGTGATCATGGGTCCGCGGACAACTCCCCAGCATCGCACAAGTTACGTCGCGGCCGGAGCGCGGGGCCCCCAGGAATCCGGAACCCGTTTCCGAGCCGCGACCG
>JADZAF010000121.1 GCA_020852755.1 Bryobacterales bacterium | reverse complement strand
TTGGGGTTGTTCTTGCCCAATACCCGGGTGATGGCCGCGGTCAACGTGGTCTTGCCGTGATCGATGTGCCCGATCGTCCCGATATTGACGTGCGGCTTGCTACGGTCGAATTTTTCCTTTGCCATGTGCTTGAACCCTTCTCCCGGGCCGGATGCCCGGCGACGCCTCGCGGCAAATCAGATGATTTCGGGAACCAGAAGCGCAACTTCTGCCGGAGTGTGGCGCTTACCCGGAAGGACCACTAGCGCTCTACTTGCGAGTTTCCATCGCCCGGCGATTCCGGCCCTTCAGAAACCTTCACGCCGGGCCGCTGCCGCCCGGTCCGCAAACCCTTTCACGGCTACCAGCACCCATGGCCTGTCTGTGCCGGTCCAGCGGCCGTTCTTCGTGTCGTGTTCGTTGGGACGTCTCTCCACGGCCCCGCTCATCCCAAATGCAGTGTCGCCCGCCGGGATGTCGAAGCACGCGAACGAAGATGCCAAAAACGCTGGAGCCGATGACCGGGATTGAACCGGTGACCTCGTCCTTACCAAGGACGCGCTCTACCAACTGAGCTACATCGGCCCGAACAAACTTGCTGGTGGACGGGGGAGGATTCGAACCTCCGTAGCCCGCAAGGGGCGGCAGATTTACAGTCTGCTGCCATTAACCACTCGGCCACCCGTCCACGAGGCCCGGAAGTGCGCAATCGCCAAGGCGCAAGCCTACCCCGGGGAACTCCTGAAACCAACATGGTAGCACAAGGGGAACCGGGCTGTGCCTGCTGTGCCGCCTCCCCGCCGGCGGCGTTCTCAACGTGCCGTGGCAGCACTTTCCCGAAACCCTGGCTCTGCTGTCAGGCGGGCCGGAGGCTCACCAGCACCCATCCAAGCTGTGCCGCCTGCCGCACAGCCAATCGGGACTGCCGCTCCCGGTGTCTCTGTCAACCGCCGGCGAGGCCGGAGGCTTCCCCGCCCTTGCCGCGCGCGCTCCCCTCTCAGTCCCCGGAGACCCGCTCGTACTCCACAGCCGGATTGGATGCCGCCAAGGCCGCCACGCTCACGTGAATCGTGGGCAGGTGCCCCTGCTCGAAGGCCTCCTGCACCCGGGCGTTGGCTGAGAGGCGCTCCCGCAGCAGCTCGCGCCGCAACCGCGCCTCGAACTCCGCCAGCCGGCTTTCGACCGTCTGCGCCTTCTTCTTGCGGGCGATCATGTCCTCCCGGTAGCGCTTCAAGAAGTAACCGATGGTCTCCACCCGGATCTTGATCGAACCGGTCGGCTTGTTCTCATCGATGTCCTTGAAGCAGAAGTACGGCGTCCCGGAGTGCTCGATGATCTCCTCCACCACGGTGTAGATGGGCGCGTCGTGGCCGCACTTGAAGCTGGAAAGCTCCAGCGCCACCAGGTTGGGATGCCGGGCCACGTACTTGGCCGCCCAGACCTTGCGAGACGTGTTCTCGCTGTAGGAGTTCTTCCAAACGTCCGTGATGGCCAGGGGATGCGGAATCTCGCCCGCCCGCACCTCATCGCCGAACAGCCGCCAGATGATGTCGTCGTCGATGGGCAGCGAGTCCTGGGTGAACACCGGGTAGCCGATCTTCTGGAACTCCTCCAGGATTTCATGGTTGACGCCGGGATCGTTGTGGTACGGCCGTCCCAGCACCACGATGCCCAGCCGGTCCTCCCGCTCCAGTTCCTCCAGCACCTCGCGCCCGGCGCCCCGCAGGGTCACGTTGTTGAAGTAGTCCAGCGCCCGGTAGCCTTCCCGGACCGCCCGCGCGTTCTCCTCGGGCGAGAGGCCGAAAATGTCCTTGAACTGGCTGTAGAGCTGGCGCTCGAGCAGTTCGGGGTTGGAAATGTTCACGAAGGTGTCGAGGAAGCGCACGCCCAGCTCGGCGAACAGGTCGCCCTCCTTGGTGAAGGCCGCTTTGACGGCCTCCGGCGTGGCGGCCACGGTCGGGCACGACCGGCTGGCCTGGACACCCTTCAGATCGCTGGTCAGGCAGTCGATCATGGGGAAGAAGATCAGGTCCAGCGGCTTCTTCTTGTGCACCTCGTACAGCAGGTTGTGCACGTGCGGGATGCCCAGCTTGGAGGGGAAGCAGGGGTCGATGGAGCCGCGCTTGGCCCCCTCTTTATACAGCTGCTCGGTGGTGAAGTCCGAGTAGAGAATGTTCTCCGCCTTGATTCCCAGGGAGGCGAAGTAGCCCGTGAAGACCGGGGCCTGGGAGTACATGTTCAGCACTCGCGGAATCCCGATCCGGATCGAGGAGCGCTTCTTCATCAGCTCCGCCCGGCGCTTCTGCGAAGCCGTCACCCGCACCTTGGGCAGCGGGTCCGCCACCAGCGGCGCGTCCGGGACCCGGAAGACCGCCTTGGCCGCAACCTCCGCCAGGTTGGGGTTGGCTTTCTTGATCCGGTCGAGATTGCCCTTGATGTTGCGCATGTCGTCCACGTTCTCGACCGTGCCCTTCTCGCAGGTGGCGAGGATGAGCCGCTGCGAGCCGGGGTCCAGAGGAACTTTGCTCTTCACCGGCGGCCGGGCCTCGATGCCGATCAGGGTGGTCTTCACATCCACGAAGGTGCGCAGGCACTTGTTCTTGCAGAAGTAACAGCGGGTGCTCTCGTTGCGCGTGGTCTTGTAGCTGATGCTCTGCACGGCCTCCAGCCCGATGAACGTGCTTTGCCGGCCGTGGTCGAAGAGGCGTCCGGCTTCGAGCGCCGCGCCGATGGCGCCCGCTTCGCCGCAGTGCTCGTGCACGATCACTTCCGCCGCGAAGTCCTTGCCCTTGAAACGCGACTCGATGAAATCCACCTGCGCTTTCACCGCCGCCAGGTTGTACTGCGTGCCGCCCTGCAGCAGGAAGCGCCGCCCGATGGCCGACAGGTTGGGAATCTGGGAGACGTACAGCCAGATATTCTTCGGCAGGACGTTGCACAGCCCGGCCATGATCTCTTCCGGCTTCCACCCCTGGCGCTGGAAGTCCACGATGTCGGACTGCATGAACACCGCGCAGCCATAGCCGAACTGGGGGAAGCTGCCCGCGCGGAAGGCCGTATCCGCATAGTTCTCCACGGCCACGTTGAAGCCCTGGGCGGTGGACTGCAGGAAGTAGCCGTTTCCGGCCGAGCACTGCGTGTTGAGCTTGAAGTCCTTGACGCGGCCGTTCTTCAGGATGATGATCTTGATGTCCTGGCCGCCCACGTCGCAGATGACGTCGATGTCCTTGTAGAAATGCAGTCCCGCTTCGGTGTGGGCCACCGTCTCCACGATGGCCGCGTCGGCTCCGATTACGTCGCGCAGGATATCCTTGGCATAGCCCGTGGTGCCCACCCCGAGGATTTTCAGCGTCGCGCCCTGATCGCGGATCTGCTTCTCCAGCCTGGCGAACACCTCCATGGTGTCCTCGATGGGATTCCCTTTCGAGAGCTGGTACACCTTGGAGAGGATGCGGCGGCTCTTGTCGCGCGACAGCAGGACCGCCTTGGTGGACGTGGAACCGCCATCCAGCCCCACGAAACCCTCCACCACCTCTCCCGGCCTGAAAGCGGCGGGAACGAATTTCTTGTGACGGTATTTTTCCTTGAAGGCCGCCAGCTCGGCTTCATCCCTGGCCAGGCCGCCGCCGGCGCTGCGCTTGGATTTTTCCTCCTCGCGCCCGACGTTCACGTACCACTCCAGCTTCTGCCATCCCAGGTACCGGCCGACCGAGTCCTCCTCGGCCTTGCCGAACTCGACCGAGCCGAGGGCCGCGAAGTACTGCGCATTCTCCGGAGTGCGGATCAGGTCTTCGGGCGGGACTCCCTCGGGAAGCGGGGTCTTGCGCTCCTCCCAGATCCTGGGGATGTTGTGCTTCCAGCAATCCCGCATGCCCTGGATATAGGTATTGGGCCCGCCCAACAGCAGGACCACGGGGCGCAGCGTATTGCCGCGGGTGAGGACCGAGAGGTTCTGCATCACGATGGCCTCGAACAGCGAAGCCATCAGCTCGTCCGGCGGCACGCCCATCTTCTGGAGCCCGTTGATGTCGGTCTCCGCGAAGACTCCGCACTTGCCCGCCACCGGGTGCAGCTTCAACCCCTTGTAGCCCATGTTGCACAGCTGGTCGGCGGGGATGCGCAGCTTGGCATTGATCTTGTCGATCACCGCCCCGGTGCCGCCCGCGCACTTGTCGTTCATCGAGGGCAGTTTCTTCTTGCGGCCGGTCTCGGGGTCTTCCTTGAAAATGATGATCTTGGCGTCCTGCCCGCCCAACTCGATCACCGAGCCGCACTCCGGATAGAGCTTCTCGACGGCCAGCGAAACGGCATTCACCTCCTGGACGAACTTGGCGCCCAGGTGCGGGGCCAGCCCGTTGCCTCCCGAACCGGTGATGAACATGCGGCTGTTCTCCGGCCGGAAGTCCTCAATCTCCGCGTCGAAGCGCTTCAGAAACTCCAGCACTTTTTCCGGCTGCTTGGTTTCGTGCCGCTGGTAATCCGACCACACCATGCGGTCCGTGGCCGCGTCCACGACCACGGCCTTCACGGTGGTAGAACCGACGTCCATGCCGATCAGGAAGTTTTTTTCCATGCCATCCCCTGTACGATTGCTGGTAAGAGTTTGAGCAGCGCCGGCGGCCCTGCCGGATTTGCTCAGTTCACGCGCGCCAGGCCGGCGTCCGCCCCTCGCGGATGCACGCCTTCCTGCTTCATCCGCTCCGCCAGGTGCAGCACGAAGTTGGCGGCCACCCCGATAACGCCTTTGGTGTGGGGCACGCGGTACATGGGCCGCTTCAGCTCGGGGTGCGCCTCCACGTAGGCCCGGCACGCCTCGAGGGTGAGCCCGGCCCTCTCCAGAACCTCGTTGAACTCGCGCTTGGCCTTGGCCTTGGCCTCGCCCAGGGCCATCTGCACCCGGCTGTGGGCATTGATCTCGCCCTCTCCGGACGTCTCCACCGGCAGGTAGATCATGTCCCTGTAGTTGGACACGACCGCGGCCTGGGCGCCGTCGGACTGGGTGGAGGGCATGCAGCCGAAAGGCTTCAGCGACAGAACCATGTGAGCCAGGTCTTTGTTGGAGTAGTAGATGTTCTTCGCCACTTCCAGGTGCCCTTCGCCTCCGCCGGCCCGCGAGTTGTAGTAGGGGTGCCCCTGACGCTGCAACTCGTACTGGTCCGCCAGTTCGTGGCCCAGACCGCCCAGCGCGCGCACGATCTTGTGGTACTCGTTCTTGAAGATGGCCTCGGCCAGTTTCAGCCGGGCGATCTTACGGCGGGCGTCAAGCTCGATCCGGGCGCGCTTGTCCAGCCGCCAAAGCGGCGGCAGCACCGCGCCTTCCTCCAGGCCCTTGAGGTCCTTGTACTTCTGCACCACCTGGTGCAGCATGTACATGATCCAGGTTCCGATCGGCTCCACCAGCACCTGGGCCCCTTCCCGCTCCAGGAACTTGAACATGTTGAAGTTGCCGTCACCCTCGGTGGTTTGCGCCCAGAACTCGCCGGTGATCTTCACGATCGGTTTGACCCGCAGCCGGTCCACTTCCACGGCGTCGTACATCTCGCGGCAGCGCTCCAGCGCCGGCATGTAGTCGTCGCCCTTGATCTGGTCCAGGAACTTGCCGAGATACTCGGCCGTATCCTTGAAGCCGCCGAGATACCTTGCCAGGTTCCCCTTGAGCTTCCAGGGTTGCTTGTTCCGGAAGACCTGGAACATTTGTTCCATGACGCGCTCCAGGGCCGCGTCGGTCTCGCCCGGATTCACCTCGAAGGGACGGATGGCGTAGGCCACCTCGTTGATCACGTCCCCACAGTTCAGCGCGTTCAAGATGCCCAGAAAGAAGTCCAGGTTCATCTCCAGGCCGGCTTCGGCGTCGGACTGGCTCAGCCCGCCGCTCTGCTGAAACAGCAGCACGCGGAAGCCGTCGAACCCGGCGTTGCGCAGCGCGAGGCGGTACTCGGCCTCGTACATCCCGAAACGGCAGGGACCGCAGGCGCCGGCGGTGAAGAACACGTAGCGGTCAATGATCTCTTCCCGGCTGATGCCCTGCTCCTCCAGCCACTGCAGGTACTGCACCAGGTTTCCGACCGTGAAGTAGGTGGGGTTGCACTGGCCGTTGTTGCCGTACTCCTTCCCGAGCTGGAAGGCCCGGACGTTGGGAGTCGGCACCGGCCGGGCGTTATAGCCCAGCCCTTCCAGCGCTCCGTGAACCAGCTTTTCGTGCTTCCAGGTCAGGCCTCCGAAGAGCAGGGTGGTACGGGCCCGCTGATCGGCGGTGAAGGGCCGCTCGACGGGCCGCTTGAAGTGATGGACCTCACGGTTCTCCAGGCCGGCTTCGCGCTCCAACCGCGCCCGCTCCTCCCGCAGGCGCTGCTGGATGGTCTCCTCGACCGTGGAATGGATCTGCACCAGCCCGGCACCGGGCACAGGCTTCGGCTCAATCGGCAAAGTGCTCATTTGGATACCTCGATTGCGTAATCCCAGGTTTCAACCGGGTGTCTATTCACACCATCCGACCGGCTGGCGAACACGGAGTCGAAGCCGGTTCGTATTTCGCCATGGTGCTTCAGATAACCCGTTGAAATGAATCAAAATCCGTTAAACGGGTGCTTTTGCTCGGCGGAGGGAGCGAGAGGTGGGGCGAGCAGTATGGCTGGAGTCTGAAATTGCCCCGAGCGGCTCCCCGGACGGCCCGGCGGGCGCACCGGAGAGTACCGTAAGCCGCTCCACAGGCGGGGCGTTTGGGGCGGCGCGCACTCAGCGGATCAAGCGCACGGATTCACCACCTGGACCCGGCCGTATTCCTGTCCGGCGTTGAGATCTTCCGAGTAAACCCTGCGTGCTCCCAGCGCTTCCGCGGCCGCGAGGATGGCCGCGTGCCAGTACGAGATCCGGTATCGCTCCGACCACTCCACCGCGATGCGGACCACCTGGTGGTCGATCGTCTGGCAGGGAAATGCGATGAACTGCTCGATCCACTCCAGGGCCAGTTCCACCGGGAGCGGGCGCGACGCTTGCCGCACCACAGTGACGTAGAACTCCTGCAAGACCTGCGCCGACGTGCCGAACTCCGTCGATTCGATCAGCTCCAGAGCTCGTTCGCGCTTGCGCTCGTCCCTGCCGGCTCCGACCGCCGCGTACACCAGCACGTTCGTATCGAGAAAGACGTCAGCGGTCATGAAGATCTTCGCGGGTCCAGGATTTCCTGCCAAGGCGGCCCGGAGATTGCCGACTCAGCTCGCGCAGGCGCGCCCGCGCCTGCCGGACCCGGTCGCGCTGCCGGGCCAGGTTGGTCAGGTATTCGCGCACGAGGGCGTTCACCGTCGAGTTCCCTCGGCGGCATGCTGGCGAACCGCCGGAGGACCTCTTCATCGACCGCGAGGGTGATGTTCCTCATCGACACAGTATATGTGAGACTGTGTAACGCCAACGTTATCCGCCCTTGTCCGAGCGCCTGCCCCTCTGCGTCCCCACCCGGCCGTCCCAGGGTCCCGCCGCCCCGGGCCCGGCTTTCGCTGTATCATGCAGTTCTCGGAGGCTGACGATGGCTTTGGAACGGCTCGCGATTGACGGCGGCGCGCCCGTGCGCACGGCGCCGCTGCCCCTGGAATTCCCCGGCGTGCACTACATGGACGAGCGCGAGATCGAGGCGGCCGCGCGCGTGCTCCGCGCCGGCTCGCCCTTCCGCTACTACGGCAAGGACCTGCAGCGGGAAGTGGAGGCCTTCGAAGACGATTTCAAGCGCTTCCTGGGCATCGACTACTCGGTGGCCGTCTCCAGCGGCACGGGAGCGCTGCACACCGCCCTGGCCGCGCTCGGCGTGGGCCCCGGCCAGGAGGTCGTGGTTCCCGCCTACTTCTGGGTATCGATCGCCGCCGCCGTGGTGAACCTGGGCGCCATCCCGGTGCTGGCCGACATCGATTCCACGTTCTGCCTCGATCCGGCCGAGGTGGAGCGCCGGATTACGCCGCGCACGCGCGCCGTGGTCATGGTGCACATGAGCGGGGCGCCCGGAAACGTGAAGGCCGTCCGCGAAGTGGTCCGCCGTCACGGCGTCCTGCTGCTGGAGGACTGCGCCCAGTGCGCCGGAGGCAGCATCGCCGGACAGAAGGTGGGCACCTTCGGCGACATGGCCATCTTCAGCTTCCAGATGAACAAGAACCTGACGGCAGGCGAGGGCGGCTGCGTGGTCACCAGCGATCGCCGGCTCTACCGCCGCGCCTTCGCCTTCCAGGACCTGGGCTATCCGCGCGACGAGAACGGCCGCCTGGTGACCAGCGAGCCCGACATGCGCTTCTGGGGCATGGGCTACCGCCTGGATGAGATCCGCGCCGCCATCCTCCGCGTGCAGCTCGAAAAGCTGCCCCGCACCATCTGCGCCATGCGCCGCAGCAAGTACCGCGTCCGCCAGGCCCTCGCAGCCTTCCCCGCGGTCCAGCTACGCACCATCCAGGACCCGGAAGGCGACACCGGCTGCTTTTTGATCACCACTTATGCCGACCCCGCCACGGCTCGCAAGGTCAACCAGGCGCTGCGCGCCGAGGGCATCGTCACCTCCCCGCAGGGCGTCTCCAATGTGGTGATGACGGAGTGGGGCCTGCACCTGTACTACAACAACGCCAGCCTGGTGAATCGCACCGGGCTGGCCTGGCAGTTGCAGGAGAACGCGGGCCTGGAGCGCGATTACAACAAGGGCGCCTGCCCCGCCGCCGACAGCCTGTTCGAGCGCAGCATCCTGCTGCCCATTCCCTCCTGCCTCTCCGAGGCGGACGAGGACGACATCATCCGCGCTTTTCAGAAAGTGCTGGGCGCCCTGCTATGAAACTCAACCGCCGGGAATTCTCCACCCTCGCCGCCGCGGCGGCCGCCCCGGCCAAAGGCAACAAGTGGACCGCCGCGGGCCTGCGGCTGGGGGTGAGCCACCAGGGGCCCGGCATGCTCAATGACGCCCATTTCGCCTATCTGAAGCAGATGGGAGTCGAGTACCTGGAAGTCCGCATTCCGAGCGCGCAGAGCAGCTACGAGGAACTCGTGGGAATCAAGCGGCGCGTCGAGGACGCCGGGCTGAAGCTGTTCGAGGTGATGCTTTCCGATAAGTACAGCGCTCCGGAATTCAGCCTCGGTCTGCCGGGCCGCGACCAGGAGATCGCCCTCTTCCAGCGTTTCCTCAAGGACCTCGGCAAGGCCGGGATCGACACGACCACCTACGCCTGGTATACCGGCGGCGTTTACCAGACCGGCGCCACCTCCACACGCGGATGCCAGACCCGCCTGTTCCAGCTCGCGGAAGCCCGCAAGCGCCCGCCGGCCCTGG
This sequence comes from Bryobacterales bacterium, assembly GCA_020852755.1. Classification (GTDB taxonomy): domain Bacteria; phylum Acidobacteriota; class Terriglobia; order Bryobacterales; family Bryobacteraceae; genus JADZAF01. The sequence goes on along the minus strand of JADZAF010000121.1, from coordinate 10,148 downwards.
ACCGGACCTATGCCGACGAGGAGATGTGGGCCAACTACGAATACTTCATGAAGCGCGTGCTGCCGGTGGCCGAAGACGCGGGCGTGCGCCTGCAACTGCACCCCAACGACCCGCCGGTAACCCACCAGGGCGTGGCCCGCATCTTCCGCAGCCGCCAGGCCTTCCGGCGCGCCATGGAAATCTCCAACCACAGCCCCTATTCCGGCCTGCTGTTCTGCACCGGCTGCTGGGCTGAGATGGGAGAAGACGTAGTGGCCGCCATCCGCGAGTTCGGATCGCGCGGCCATATCTTCCAGGTCCACTACCGCAACATCAGCGCGCCGCTGCCCGACTTCCACGAGACTTTCCCCGACAACGGCATCCTGAACATGTACCGGGTGATGAAAGCGCTCGGGGAGGTGAACTTCAACGGCATGCTGGCGCCCGATCACGTCCCGCGCTGCACGGACAGCGAAGCCGGGCCCAAGGCGGGGGAAGCCTTCATCTTCGGCTACATCCGCGCCATGATCCAGGCCGTCGACACGGAGTTGGGGCGAGCCGGCTGAGCACAGCGGTCTGAAACAAGCCCTCCCGCGTCCGGCGCCACGGCGGTTCGCCGGATGCAGCGACAGGAGCCGCTGTCCCAAGGCGCCGTATTTGCGAGGATCGTCAGGCCTCCCGGTGATACTATGAGCCAACGGACTCGCTGACGCGGAGGAGGGCACCTGTCAGTTGGAGAACAATTGCGGCCCGAACAGTACCTGCGGGGGGATGCACGGGGCCCTGGGCCTGCCCGTGAGCCGGATCAGCGGCGCCCGATGGGAGGTCCGGCGGCGGGACGCTGTGGGCCAAAGGGATATCCTGCGCCCTGATCGTCGCGTTTTGCTTCTACCGGATTCGTGCCTTCGATCCAAAGCCGCTCGACGCAACCGGCACTCTGCGTCCGGTTCTGTACCGTGGCTTTCACTGGTTTGTGACTTTGTGTGACGGCCCCGAAGGGGCCTTCAAGATTTGGAGCGCAGCCTGCCTGGTCCTATTGCTCGTACCCGCCGTACTGGCGACGCTCCATTACGCCTGCCGGCGGTATCCGGTTCAAGCATGCCGCCGCCCGCTGCGCGTGCTGTGTTCCGGCCGGCTGTTCTTCGCAAGCGCCGCCCTCTGCCTCGTGGCCTGCCGCTTTCCGACCCTGCTCCAGAACGAGTTCAATCCCGACGAGGGGCAATTCCTCGCCTCGGCGCACAAGCTGTTCCACGACGCCAATTTCTTCCGCGCGGTCGACACCGCCACCAGCGGTCCCATCAATATTTTCCCGCTGATGCTGCCGGCGGCGGCCGGGCTGTCGCCCGATTTCGCTTCCAGCCGGGCCCTCGCTCTGGCGATCGTGTTTCTCAGCGCCTGGCTGCTCTATCGCTCGGTCGCGCTGATTGCCGCCGAGGAACTGGCGCGCATCGCAACGCTGCTGCCGGTTGGGACTTTTGCCGCATTCAAGGACATCGAACTGGTCCACTACAGCTCTGAGCATGTGCCGCTTCTGCTCATTGCCGCCGCCATGTACCTGAGCGTTCGCGTGCTGCGCCGCGCATCGGCGTATCACGCGCCCGTCTTCCTGCTCGGCGTCCTGTCGAGCGCGGCGTTCTTCGCCAAGATGCAATCGGCGCCGATTGTCGCGGCGATGGCGGGAGTTGCTCTCGCCCGAGTTTACGCCGGCCGCAAGGGCGGGAAACCGTGGCGGCTGGCCCTGCTGTACATTGCGGGCGGAATGCCGCTGGTGGCTTGGAACGCGATCCTGTGCGTGGCGGCGGGCGTCTGGGGGGACTTCTGGATGAGCTACATCCAGGCAAACGCCAGTTATCCCGCCATGAAGAATGCGTTCCCGGCCAATTCGGAGGAATTCGTGCTTTACCTGCTCCGGTCTCACGAGGTGCGCCTTTTTCTGTTCGCGGTGTTCGCGATCGGGCTGGTGTTCCTGGCAGACCGGCTGGTGCGGAAGCGGGCGGGCTGCAGTGTGCCGGCGGAAGCGGCCTCCAAGCGCGCCGTCTCGCGGAACGCCGATCCGGTTCGCTGGTTCGGCTTCTTGACCCTGGCCTCGGTTGCGGCGGCCCTGTTCTCGGTCTACAAGGCTCACCATCCCTTTCTTCACTACCTGCTGTTTCTGTTTCTGCCGCTTTCCGCGGCCGTAGCCTGGATGATGATACGCCAATCCGGGACTCCGTCCGCGGGACCCGCCAGGCGCGCGGCCTTCCTTGCGGTGGTCATGGCAGCGGCGGTTTCATGCCACAGCTACCTGTGGAGCTTCCAGGACGATCACGTATTCAGGAACGTTGCACCTCGGATCGGCGCCCCGGAGGGCGATTTCATTCGTATGTTCGCCGGTCCCGGAGACAAGATCTTCGTTTGGGGCTGGACGGTGCACCCCTACCTCGCGTCGGGCCGCATCCCGGCGACCAGGGACATGAATGTGTCCGGCTGCTTCCGCTCCTACAATCTAATGACCTCGCCCCCGGCCTACATCCCAACCCCGGCTTCCATCCGAGTGGCCAGTTATTACGAAAACCGGATCCTGCGCGATCTGCGCGCCGACCCCCCGAAGTTGTTCATCGACGCCGTCGGACCGGCCTCCTGGTTTCTCGTGCGACGGGACTACTATGGCTTTGAGCGGTTCCCCGCGATCGATGCGTTCGTGAAGGAGAACTACGTCTTCGTTGCGGACCGCTACAAGCAACGCTACTTCCTGCTCCGCAAGCCGGCGCGCCAAGGCCAGTCCGGGAATGAGGGAAGGATCGTGTGGAGTGAGCGGCAGGGCACGTTATCCGGGCGCGGGAACGATCCCCGCTAGGTGTGGCTGGTGACCAGGTCCAGGAACGCCCGCGAAGCGTGGCTCAGGGCCCGCCGCGCCGGATACACCAGCCGGATCTTCCGCTCCACGCTCAGTTCCTTCACCTTCACCTCGCACAGGATGCGGCGTTCGATCTCCTGCTCCACGCACATCCTGGGCACGAAGGCGACGCCCTGGTTGGCCTGCACCAGCTTGCGGATGGACTCGATGGTCGGCATCTCCACGTCCATGTTCAACGGCACCTTGTGCCTTTGAAATTCCCGCAGCACGACCTCGCGGTAAGGCGAGATCACGTTGTGCGCGATGAAAATCTCCATGCCCAGCTCGGCGATGGACACCGCCCGCCGCCGCCGCAAGCGGTGCCTGGGCGAAACGATCAGCGTCAGGGCGTCGGTATAGATCACCTTCGACACCAGCCGCTCGTCCCCGGGATCGTAACTGATCACGCCCATCTCCAGGTTGCCGCCGATCAACTCCGCCGGAATCCGGCTGGACAGACTGCGCTGCACCCGCACCTTGACCTTGGGGTAGAGCCGCCGGAACTGTTCGATGTGCTGCAGCAGGTAGAGGGTGGTGGATTCGTTGGCCCCGATGGTCAGCCGGCCGGCGCTCTTGTCCCGCAGCTCGGCCAGGGCGTTGTCCATTTCCTGCTGCAGGTTCTGGAAGCGGCGGGCGTACTCCAGCACGGCCCGGCCCGCGTCGGTGAGCATCAGCTCGCGCCCCGCGCGGTCGATCAGCTTCTCGCCCAGTTCGGCCTCCAGACGCTGCAGGGCCAGCGAGACGGCCGGCTGGGTGCGCAGCAGCTTCCCGGCGGCCCGCGAGAAGCTCTTCTCCACGGCGACGGCGTGGAACGCCTGAAGCAGGTAGAGTTCCATAAATATCTCTTATAGAATAACACTCAGTTATCGAAGCGGCGAAAATTATAAATTTGTCAAATCTCCCGCCCGGCCGCGATAATGGGGGCTGGCTTTCCCCCGCGGGTGGAGGCACAGGTTTCCCGCGAGGCCGGATCGCTTACCGGCGAATCCTATGAACAACCGAGTCTACATCTTCGACACCACCCTCCGTGACGGCGAGCAGTCTCCGGGCTGCAGCATGACGGTAGACGAGAAGCTGCGCATGGCGGCCAAGCTCGTGGAACTGAACGTGGATATCCTGGAAGCGGGCTTCCCGATCGCTTCCGAAGGCGATTACGAGGCGGTGTACCGCATCAGCAAGGCCTTTCCCTGGGTGCAGGTGGCCGCCCTGGCGCGGGCCTGCACGCTGGACATCGAGCGGGCCGCCAGAGCGCTCGAGCCGGCCCAGCGCCCCCGCATCCACACCTTCATCGCCACCAGCGACATCCACCTGAAGTACAAGCTGCGCAAGTCACGGCAGGAGGTGCTGGACAGCGCCGTGGCCGCCGTGGAACTGGCCCGCCGCTACGCCGACGACGTGGAGTTTTCCGCCGAAGATGCCGCCCGCACCGATCCCGAATACCTGGAGCAGGTCTCCAAGGCCACGGTGGCGGCCGGCGCCCGCACGGTCAATATCCCGGACACGGTCGGCTACTCGGTTCCCGATGAGTTTGCCGTCCTCATCGCCCGGATCGTGAAAGCCCTGGGCGACTCGGCCGTAGTCAGCGTGCACTGCCACGACGATCTCGGCCTGGCGGTGGCCAATTCCATCGCCGCGGTACGGGCCGGCGCCCGGCAGGTGGAGTGCACCATCAACGGCATCGGCGAGCGGGCGGGCAACTGCTCGCTGGAAGAAGTGGTCATGATCCTCAAGACCCGCCGCGACGTGCTGCCCTACGATACGGCCGTCGCCACCGAGCACCTCTACCCTGCCAGCCGGCTGCTCGGCGAACTGATCAGCTTCGGCGCCCAGCCCAACAAGGCGATCGTGGGACGCAACGCCTTCGCCCACGAGGCCGGCATCCACCAGGACGGCTACCTGAAGGACAAGTCCACCTACGAGATCATCGAACCGCGCAGCGTGGGCGTGCCCGAAAGCAAGCTGGTGCTGGGCAAGCACAGCGGCCGCCACGCGCTGAAGAAGCGCCTCGAAGACCTGAACTTCAACCTGACCAAAGAGGAGCTCGACATCGTTTACGAGCGTTTCACCGCCGCGGCCGACCGCAAGAAAGGCCTGCTGGACGAAGAGATCATCGATCTGATTCCGGACGAGGCGCGCAAGGCCCGGGCGGCGGTGAGCGAATGAACCTGAGTATCCTGGTCCTGCCCGGCGACGGAATCGGAACCGAAGTCACCTGTGAGGCGGTCCGCGTGCTGCACCGCGTCGCCGAAAAATGGAACCACACCCTCCGCCTGACCGAAGGCCTGCTGGGAGGAGTAGCCATTCACAAGACAGGCACGCCGTTCCCCGACCAGACGGAGCGGCTGGCCCTGGACGCCGACGCCACCCTGATGGGCGCCGTCGGCCTGCCCGAATTCGACAACGCCCCGCCCCACCTGCGGCCCGAGAAGGGACTGCTGGGGATTCGCAGGGCGCTGGGAGTGTATGCCAACCTCCGGCCGGTGCGCGCTTACCAGGCGCTGCTGGACGCCTCGCCGCTCAAAAACCATTTGGCGGAGGGGACGGACTTCATCATCGTCCGCGAGTTGACGGGGGGCATCTACTATGGTGTCCCCCGGGGCATCTCCGGCGAAGGAGCCGGGGAGCGGGCGGTGAACAGCATGGTGTACACGCGGCCCGAGATCGAGCGGGTGGCCCGCATGGCCTTCCGCCTGGCGCAGAACCGCCGGGGCAAGCTGACTTCGGTCGACAAGTCCAATGTGCTGGAGAATTCGCAGCTCTGGCGCAAAGTGGTGATCGAGATTTCCCGCGAGTTTCCCGACGTCGCCCTGGACCATCTGCTGGTCGACAACTGCGCCATGCAGCTGGTCCTGAACCCGAAGCGCTTCGACGTGATTCTTACCGAGAACATGTTCGGAGACATTCTGAGCGACGAAGGGGCCGTCCTGGCCGGCTCTATCGGTATGCTGCCGTCGGCATCGCTGGGCGGCCGGAAACCCTCCGGCGCCTGGGTGGGGTTGTACGAACCGGTACACGGCTCCGCCCCCGATATAGCCGGCCAGAACAAAGCCAACCCGCTGGGCGCCATCGGCTCGGCGGCCGCCCTGCTGGAATACAGCTTCGGCCTTAAGGAGGAAGCCGCGGCCGTCAACTCGGCAGTGGAAGCCGTGCTGAACTCCGGCCGGGTCACCGCGGACCTACGGCCCTCCGGGCCGCCCGCGACCACCACCCAGGTGGGCCAGGCGGTCTGCGAAGCGATTTGACACTCGCCGCCGGGCGCGGGTGCTGCGCGGCCCGGGCTCCGGCCGGTTGATAATGGTAAGTTCCATGAGTAAACCCCGTACGATTATCGAAAAGGTCTGGGACTCGCACGTGGTCCACGAGCAGCCCGGCGCGCCGGCGCTGCTGTACATCGATCTGCACCTGGTGCATGAAGTCACCTCCCCGCAGGCCTTCCAGGGCCTGCGCGAGCGCGGGTTGAAGGTGCGCCGGCCCGACCTGACCATCGCCACCGCGGACCATAGCATCCCCACCACCGACCGCTCGCTGCCCATCGTGGATCCCATCGCCGCCAAGCAACTGGCGCAACTGGAGGCCAACTGCGCGGAGTTCGGCATACGCTGCCTGGGCGTACACAGCGACCGGCAGGGCATTGTGCACGTCATCGGTCCCGAGCTGGGCCTGACCCAGCCGGGAATGACCGTGGTGTGCGGCGACAGCCACACGGCCACGCACGGCGCTTTCGGCGCCCTGGCGTTCGGCGTCGGCACCAGTGAAGTCGAGCACGTCCTGGCCACCCAGTGCCTGCTCCAGCGGCGCTCCAAAACCTTCCGCGTCCAGGTGGAGGGCGCGCTCCGCCCGGGCGTCTCCGCCAAGGACATCATCCTGGCGCTGATCGCCAGGATCGGCGCCGGCGGCGGAACGGCGTCGGTATTCGAGTACTGCGGCCCGGCCATCCGCGCCCTTTCCATGGAAGAGCGCATGACGGTGTGCAACATGTCGATCGAGGGCGGCGCGCGGGCCGGCTTGATCGCGCCCGACGACACGACTTTCAACTACCTGTGCGGCCGCCCGCACGCCCCCAAGGCAAAGGCCTGGGACGAGGCGCTGGAGCGCTGGCGCGGCCTGCCCACCGACGAAGGCGCCGCCTACGACCGGGAAGTGACCCTGGACGGCTCGGCGCTGGAGCCCATGATCACCTTCGGCACCAATCCGGGCATGGGCATCCCCATCACCGCTCCCGTCCCGGACCCCGCCCGGGTCGGCGACGCCAACGAGCGTGAATCGCTCGCCAAGGCCCTGGCCTACATGGACCTCCAGGGCGGCAAGCCGCTGCTCGGCCGGCCCATCAACACGGTGTTTATCGGAAGCTGCACCAACGGCCGCATCTCCGACCTGCGGGCCGCCGCCGGACTGCTCAAGGGGCGCAAGGTCAATCCGCAGGTGCGCGTGCTGGTGGTGCCCGGCTCCCAGGAGGTCAAGCGCGAGGCCGCCGCGGAAGGCCTTCCGGAGATTTTCCGCGCGGCCGGAGCGGAGTGGCGCGAGCCCGGCTGCTCGATGTGCATCGCCATGAACGGCGACCAGCTGCAGCCCGGCGAGTACAGCGTCTCCACCAGCAACCGCAATTTCGAAGGCCGCCAGGGCAAGGGCGGGCGCACCTTCCTGGCCAGCCCGCTCACCGCCGCCGCCTGCGCCATCACCGGCGTCGTCACCGACGTGAGGACACTGCTATGAAGCCATTCACCCGGTTCGCCAGCCGCGTGGTCGCGCTGCCCAATCGCAACGTGGACACCGACCAGATCATCCCGGCGCGGTTCCTGAAAACCACCACCAAGGAGGGCCTCGACCGCCAGCTGTTCCACGACTGGCGCTACGACGCCGAGGGCCATCCGCGGCCCGATTTCGTCCTCAACCAGCCCCGCGCGCGGGGCGCGCAGATCCTTCTGGCGGGCGACAACTTCGGCTGCGGCAGCTCGCGCGAGCACGCACCCTGGGCGCTCACCCAGTTCGGATTCCGGGCCGTGATCAGCACCTCCTTCGCCGACATCTTCCGGCAGAACTCGCTCAAGAACTCTCTGCTGCCGGTGATCGTTCCGGCCGATGTGCACCAGGAGTTGTTCGCACTGGTGGAGCGGGATCCCGAGATGACGCTGGCCGTGGACCTGGCCGGCCAAAAGCTGGAGATGCCCGGCGGCCGCGCCGTCGAGTTCCCCATCGACCCGTTCTCCAGGCAGTGCCTGCTGGATGGGGTTGACGAATTGGGGTACATCCTCCAGCACCTTCCCGCGATCGAGGAGTTCGAAGCCGGCCGCGCCGTACCCATCAATACCCTGGCCGGCTGAGGGTCTCTTCCAGCCGCCGGTGAAGCGGGTCGGTTGGTTGTACAATCGGTGTTGGCCACGACACGGAACACGGAAATCTCCGAGAGCCGGGCGGTCCGGGCCATTCGCGAGGTCTTCGAATCCGGGCGGCCGCTCGCCTATATACGCTCTTCCGAGGAACAACGGGTCGGCAGGGCCCTGGGGGAACTCGCTGGGCAGTTGTTCGACTCCTCCCTGCCCGTCTGGACCTGGAGCCTGACAGAGGGCCTGCGGGGTGAAGCCGAGACGCTCCAGCCGGGCGCCGGGACTCCTCGCGGCGTCCTGGACTTCATCGCCGCTTACCCCGGCCCCGCGATTTTCCACCTCAAGGACTTTCACGAGCCGCTGCGCGAATCGGCCGAGATCCGGCGCCGTCTCCGCGATATCTACGAGAACTGCTCCGGCCGGCGGAAGTTCGTGATCATGACCTCCCCGGTGCGCTTCCTTCCTCCCGAGGTCGAGCGCAGCGTCATGTTTCTGGAGCTGCGGCCGCCCGACGTCATCGAGATGGCCGCGTTCCTGCGCGATGAGACCGGCGGCGCGAGCGAAGAGGTACTGCGGCAGCTCGCCTCCGCGCTTCAGGGGCTGACGCTGGATGAGGCGCGCTACGCACTGCGCCGCGCGCTGAGAGCCAACCGGGAGCTGGGGCCCGCGTGCCTTCCCGCCGTGCTCGAGGAGAAGCGCTTCCTGATCAACCGCAGCGGCGTGATCGAGTACGTCTCCGATCCCGTCGGCATCGGGGAGATCGGAGGCCTGGACGGTCTGAAGAAATGGCTGCTGGAGCGCCGCAAGCTGTTCCAGGCACGCGAGGCGCTGGCCGCGGACATCGTGCCCAAGGGTGTCCTGGTGATGGGCATCCCCGGCTGCGGCAAGAGCCTCTGCGTGAAGGCCATCGCCTCCTGTTTCGAGCTTCCGCTCTACAGTGTGAACATGACCGAGATCTTCTCCGGACGGCACGGCAAGCCGGAAGGCGCATTCGTGGAAGCCTGCCGGATGATGGAGGACATGGCCCCGGCCGTGCTCTGGTTCGACGAGATCGAGATGGGCATCACCTCGGCCGAGTCGGGCGGCGAGCAGGGCCGGATCTTCGCCTTCTTCCTCACCTGGATGCAGGAGAAGACCCGGGGACTTTTCGTCGCCGCCACCGCCAACCGCATCGACCTGCTGCCCGCCGAGATGATCCGCAAGGGCCGCTTCGACGAGGTGTTTTTCGTGGATCTGCCACAGCCCGAGGAACAGGTCGAGATCTTCAAGATCCACCTGGCCCGCCGCGGCGTCGACCTGGCCGGCATCGACCTCCGGCAACTGATGCAGTTCACCGCCGGATGGACCGGCGCCGAGATCGAGCAGTGCGTGGTCTCGGCGGTGACCAAAGCGCACCTGGCGGGCCGGCCGGTCACCCAGGATGAGCTGATCGGCGTGGCCGCCAAGCTGGTCCCGCTTTCCCGCACCATGCGCGAGCAGATCAGCCACATCCGCGCCTGGGCCTTCGAGCGCGCCATGCGAGCCTCCTCGCCCTCCGGCCCGGGCCGCTGAAGGCGTGAGACGACGACCACCGCCAAACCGGACGCGGCACCCGATCCACGATGGGATGGACTTACCTGGAACGGTTAGAGGTGATGACCACGCCGGCGTATACGGCGTTGCCTCGTATGAGGAAAGATACGCCCGGACTTCTTGCCGGAAGACCTTTCAGCGTGCGAGACCAGGTACGGCCGTCGTCCTCCGAGCGGAAGATACCCTCAGCGATCCCAGCCACAACCAGCTTTCCGTCCGACGCCATCTCCCAGACCGGCGCAGCCGGTTCGAAATCTCCGGCCGCTGGTGTCCACTCCGCGGATTGCGGTTTCTCGCTCCAGTAGATGCCGCCTGGATTGTGACCCACGGCGAGCGTGCCGCCAGCGGCGGCGAGCACGAGCGGTTTGACGTTGCCCGCCTTGGTCCAGCGCCGTTCG
>JADZAF010000120.1 GCA_020852755.1 Bryobacterales bacterium | reverse complement strand
GGTGGCCCACCCTAATTTCGGCGTCCTGTTCGACACCTGCCACGCCTACATGGCGGCGGTGGTGGGAGCGCGCCAGCAGCCGCCCCGGGAGACGCTGCCCGGCGGCGTGGGAGAGCTGCTGAACCGCCTGAAGCCGCGGATCGGCGCCATCCACCTGATCGACTCGGACGGGACTCTCTACGCGGACGAGACCAGCACCCACCGCCCGTTCGGCGAGGGCTCGATCGATTTCGAGCGGCTGGCGCCGCAACTGCTGGCGGTTCCGGGAATCGAGTGGTGGTGTGTGGACCTGTGTTTCTGGCCGGGGTCGTGGGAACTGGTGGAATCGAGCCGGGAGTTCGTGGCGCGGCTGCTCGGGTCCCGGGTGCCGGCCTGAGGTTTACAGCACATCGGCGAAACCCCGCTTCATGTGACGGAAGATGAGACCGCCCAGGAAGAAGGTAGCGGCCGCATAGGCGCTCACGATGGCGAGATCGGCGGCACTGGGCAGGCGGTAGGAAAGGAGCGTCTCGCGGTAGGCCCGAACGATGTAGGCCAGAGGATTGCCTGAGATGAGGAAGCGGACGCTTTCGGGGAACTGGTCCTCGGTGATGAAGATGGGGGTCAGCCAGAACCAGAAGACCAGCAGGACGCTGAGCACCTGGGAGGTATCGCGCAGGTAGACCTGGAGTCCCGCCACGATCCAGCCAATGCCCACCGCGAACAAGCCGAGCAGGAAGATATACAGGGGAACGAACACCAGCATGGCGCTGAAATGGTTCAGCCAGAGCGCGATGGCCGCCACGGCCAGGCCCAGCGCCAGGGCGTGGCTGACCAGCGAGGAGAGGAAAACGGAAACGGGCACGACTTCGGCCGGGAAGATGGTCTTGGTGATGAGGTTGGCGTGATCCAGCAGGCAGACCGAGGAGCGCTGCACGGTATCGCTGAACAGCATCCAGGGCAGCATGCCGGCAAACAGCCAGAGCGGGTAGTTCTGGGTGACCTCGCGCGGGCCCAGCTTGACGCCCAGGCAGACGCTGAACACGAAGGTCCAGCTGAGCAGCAGGACCAGCGGATGGATCACGCTCCAGATCCAGCCGACTACGGAGCCCACGAAACGCTGTTCGAAATCGCGCCGCACCAGTTGGAACAGCAGGCTGCGCCGCTCCACCAGGTTGGTGAGAAACAGGCTTCCGGGGAAACGCACCATAAGGACCACTGTAGCGCGGGCGACGGGCGGGGAGAGACGCGGAGGCGGATAGATGCAACTTGCATCCATTCGGTTCGGTTGATAGGGTTGAAAGACGGAGCGTCGGCTTCCAGGAGGTGAGATTGTGGCTCAGCGAGCGTGCCCGCGGCATGGGCGCGGTTACCCGTGCACCTGCGCCATGGGCAACTTGTACCGTTTTGTCGAGCCGGTGGTATTGCTGCTGTTGAAGAAGAAAGGGCGGTCTTACGGGTACGACCTGGCCGGCGGGCTGGACGAGTACGCCCTGACCGACGCGCAGATCGAGCGCGGGGCCCTATACCGCACGCTGCGCAGGCTGGAAGCCAACGGCAACGTGGTGTCGGAGTGGGACGGGGAAGAGAACGGGAGGCAGCGCCGTATCTACCGGTTGACCGCCCGGGGGGAGCGGCACTTGGAAGAGTGGGCCGCGGTTCTGGAGCACGTTTCCCGGTCCATGGACCGTTTCGTGCGCACCGTGCGCCGTCTGGAAAAGCAGGGCAGGGCCTAGGCCATGTTCCTGGGACACTACGGGGCCGGGCTGGCGCTCAAGAAAGCCGCTCCGCGGACTTCGCTGGGCACGCTGTTTCTGGGCGCGCAGTTCATCGACCTGCTCTGGCCGGTCCTGGTGCTGGCCGGAGTGGAGCGGGTCCGGATCGCTCCGGGGATCACGGCCGTTACGCCCCTGGACTTCGAGTCCTACCCGTGGTCGCACAGCCTGGCGGCGACGGCAGGATGGGCGGTGCTGCTGGCGGCGGCGTATTACGGCGTGCGGCGCTACCGGGCGGGAGCGCTGGCGCTGGCCGCCGCGGTGGTTTCCCACTGGCTGCTGGACGCGGTGGTGCACCGGCCCGACCTGCCGTGGATACCCGGCTGGGGAGCACGGGCCGGCCTGGGACTCTGGAATTCGCCGGCGGGCACTTTCCTGGTGGAGATTCTGCTGTTCGGAACCGGCCTGTACCTGTACGCGCGCGCGACCCGCGCTGCGGACCGCACCGGACGTTTCGCGCTGTGGGGTCTTGCGGCCTTCCTGGTTTTCGTATACGCGGCCAGCACCCTGGGGCCGCCGCCGCCGGACGCCCGTTCGGTGGCGTGGGCCGGGCAGGCGCAATGGCTGCTGGTGGCGTGGGCGTACTGGGTGGACCGCCACCGCCGGCCTGTTTCCGCTTAGCGACCGCGCCGTTTCAGGCTCATTCCCGGTTGAGCCGCTTGACCTCCCCCACACTCCAGAGAAACGCCAGGATCAGAACGCCGAGAGCGCCCATGATGAGAGCGGCCTCCGGCCACTTCAGGAAACCCAGGGAGGTGAGCAGCACTCCGGAGTAGAAGCACAGAGTGAGAATCACGATTGCGACCAGGCAGCGGTACAATCCCGATCGCGCCAACTCAACGCGCCTTTTCGTTCTGGCAGGCATCCCGCAACCCCCAAAGAAACGGCTCAGTCGGACGGTCCACATTGTATCTCAGGGCTTGCCGCGCGCCGCGTGAATTTCGGAGTCGAGCCCCCTGGGGATGTGCGGGAGCGTACCTTTCACTCAGCGGATGGCGACGGACAGCGACTCGCTATGCAGATAGTCGAGAACCATCTTTTCGGTCCGGCCGCCGGCGAGGGGCAGATCGACGATCTTTCTGCGATAGGGGTGCGAGGCAAGGCGCAGATCCAGGGTGCCCGCAAGAGCGGAGATCCCCGGAGTGGCGGGTATCTGCCGCAGAAGCGCGGATGGGATGGTGAGTTGCCCGGCGCCGGCGGCCACGCGGCAGAGGATGCCGTTCGCGCGGACGCCCGCGGGCGGCGGCTGGGGAAAGAAGCGGCTGGTGAGGATGACGGTGAGGACATCGCGGCCGGTGTAGCCGTCCGCCTGCCAGGAGATGACCGCGTCGCGGGAACGCTCCAGGGTTCGCAACTCGTCGCGATTGTCGAGCCGGATGGGAGGCGGCAGTTCCAGCTCGGCGTGGAACGGGGCGGCGTCCTTTCCGCCCGGACCCGAGAACACCCAGGCGCCTTCGGTGAAGAACGGCGGAGGCAGGTCGCGCGGGTCCGGCTTGGGTTCGGGAGCTTCCAGGAAACTCACGTAGAGGATGGGAACGCCCTCGTTTCGCGCTTCGAGCGACTTGCCGCCGGGGCCGGAGATATTGACCGTGGGACCGGCGTCGAACGGGTCCACGAAGGTGAACCGCGGTACGGCGACCGGATTCACCAGGCGGCAGGAGAAGTAGGCCTCGTCACGCAGCAGGGGCTGCGAGAAAAGGAGGACATCCGACGCGTTCCGGAGCGCAAACTCGACACTGGCTGCCCCGTTTCGCGTGTAGACGGGCGGGTCGGCAGGCGGGCCCGCCGGGCGCATGATCTCGCTTCTAAGAAATGCCTGAATGATGCGCACGCTGCGGCCGGCCTCCAGCTCGCGCAGCTGCGCCTCGGTCAAGCCCAGCGGATGGACACAGGGCCCGCGCGCGGAAGCCAGCGAGAGGACCGCTTCATTGGAGATGCTGGCGGGAGTCCGCAGGAGGACGGAGACATAGCACCCCTCGGGGATGCCGGAGGGGATGGCCACATTGATCTGATCGACGCCGGGGAGTCCGGGGGCCGGACCGGCGTAGGCGGGAGCCACGGGCACCCCACCGATCTCAACCATCACGTCGCCGGCGGGCGTATCCCCGAGCCCGGTTCCCCACAGGATGACGTAGTCGCCCGGGAGCGCGGGAGTGAGGAGGGCATTCAGTTCCAGGGTCAAGTCCGGCCGGACGTTCTGGGCGATGGCCATGCCGGGCGGCGCCTGCGTAGTGATGAACAATCCTGCCGCCACGGGCTGCACCCAGATGCGGGCCGGCGCGGCCGGCTGGCCGTCGATGGCCAGCATCACCTCCGCTTCACCGGCCGGGACTTGTTTGGGGAGGAGCGCCAGAATGGCGCCCACGCCTGTCCGCAGCACCGGAGCGGCGATCTCGGCACTGCCGGAAACGGGGCGCACGCTCACGGCGAGCCGGGAAGGATCGATTCCGACCGGGACGGGACCGCCCCGCACAATCTGGATGGCGATGATGGAGCCCGGCGCCACGGCGGCGGCCGGAATCCCGGAAGAAAGCGTGGCTGCGTTGTGCACCGCGATGACCGTCTGCCCAAGCGCCGCGCCGGCTAACGCCAAAGCGAGAAAGAACACCCGCATGGTCCTGAAGACCCACTATTATAGCGACCCGCTGTCAGTGACGGGCCGTCACGTGGGCGGGGGTGCATTTGAAATTTGACGCCGGCCCCACAGTTCGTCCATGCTGTTTTCAAGAACCGGGACTGGGAAAGTCAGCCTGCAGAGCGAGGAGGGTGCCGTGTCAGAACAGAGGACCAATCTCATCCGGCTGCTGGAAGCCGAGCTGGATGTGATCGAGGGCGGAGGCTACGGACGCCCGGCGGGGCAGCCGGCGGAAGAGCGTCCGATGTTCTATCACTCGCTGGCGTGTATCAACCACTGGCTGGTCCCCGGACGGCAGGAACAATGCAACGAAGATTGCGTGCTCATGGAGTGGGTTCCGGAGGAGCACAAATCGGCGGCCCTGCCCTGCCATTTCATCCCGCTGAACAGCCGGGGGGATACGGTGAAGTCGCTGGAGGGCAGCCAGGAGCGGCTGGAAGAGGCGGTGAAGCAGTGGCTCCGGAACACGATCGAGCGGCTGAAGCGGGAAGGCGGCGCAGAGGCCGGCACGATCGAGCCGGGGTACTGAATGGAGCCTCGCTACTGCTATCCGTTCACGGCCATCGTGGGCCAGGACGAGTTGAAGCTGGCGCTGCTGCTCAACGTCATCGACGCGCGCATCGGCGGCGTGCTGATCCTGGGTCACCGGGGGACGGGGAAATCGACCGCTGTTCGCGCGCTGGCCGGCCTACTTCCACACCTGAAGAGAGTCAAAGGCTGCGGGTACGGCTGCGATCCGGAACAGGCGGGGGAGTGGTGCGAGAGCTGCGCGGCGCTTGCCCGGGGGCGCTGGCGCCTGCCTGTCGAGCGGACCCGCGTCCCGGTGGTCGAACTGCCGCTGGGCGCGACCGAGGACCGGGTATGCGGCAGCCTGGACATCGAGCGGGCGCTGCGCGAAGGCGCCAGGGCGCTGCAACCCGGACTGCTGGCCCGGGCGCATCGCGGCTTTCTCTATATCGACGAGGTGAACCTGCTGCCCGACCACCTGGTGGACCTGTTATTGGATGCGGCCGCGAGCGGGCGCAACGTGGTGGAACGCGACGGCATCAGCCTGTGGCACCCGGCGCGCTTTGTGCTGATCGGGTCGGGAAACCCGGAGGAGGGAGAACTGCGGCCGCAACTGACGGACCGGTTCGGGCTGCAGGTCCGGGTCGGGACCCTGACTGCGCTGGCGGAGCGGGTGGAGGTGGTGCGGCGGCGGGAGCGGTTCGAGCGCGACCCGGCGGGCTTCTGCGCCGCGATGGAACCGGAGCAGGTGCGATTGCGGCGGCGCATCGCACGGGCTGTGCGGCTGCTTCCCGAGGTCGCAGTAGGCGAGCGCCTGGTGGAGCGGGCGGCGGAGTTGTGTTTGAAACTGGGCGTCGACGGCCATCGCGGTGAGCTGGCGTTGATCCGTGCGGCCCGGGCGCTGGCCGCCTTCGAGGGCCGCAGAGGGGCGGCGGAGGAGGACCTGCGGCGGGTGGCGGGCATGTGCCTGCGCCACCGCCTAAGGCAGGACCGGCACGGGGAGATGGATCCGGGCGTGCGCATCGAGCGGGCCGTGGAGCAGACCTTGAGCGGAGATGCGGCCGCGGAGGCCGGGGAGCGGGCCGTGCCGCCGGTCGCCGCCCTGCTGCCGCAGGAAGTGGAGGAGACGCTGGACCGGGCGGGGGCGGGCTCACACCGGCCGGGCCGGGGCCGCGGGAATTCCGCGGCCGGGAGCAACGGGCGCTACCTGCGGGCGGGTGCGAAGAGCGGCCGGGTGGCGGTGGCGGCCACCGTGCGCGCGGCCGCGCCGCTGCAGCGCCTGCGACGGGCGCCCGGCGGGGCGGTGCGGATCGAGCCGGCGGATCTTCGCTACAGGGAAACCGCGCGTCCGGGCGGTCTGCTGGTGATCTTCGTGGTGGACTCGAGCGGCAGCATGGCGCTGAACCGTCTGGGCGAAGCGAAAGGCGCCATCCGGCTCATGCTTCGCCAGGCCTACTGGCGGCGCGACAAGGTGGCTCTGATTTGTTTTCACGGCTCGGGAGCCGAGATCCTGCTGGGACCCAGCCGGAGCGTCGAGCGGGCCAGGGCCGCGGCGGACGCTCTTCCAGCCGGCGGCGGCACGCCGCTGGCGGCGGGAATCCGGGCGGCAGTGGAACTCGCGGAGCGAGCCCGGAAATCGGAGGGACGGGAATCGCTGCTGGTTCTGCTCACGGACGGCTGCGCGAACGTGCCGCTCTCCAAAACGAACGGCCGTGACGGCGTGTGGCGGGAACTGGAGACGGTATGCGCGGCGGCCCGGGAACGCGTGGCATCGGTGCTGATCGACACGCGGCGGCCGCTGCTTTCGGGGGGCGAGGGTGAACGGCTGGCCCGGCTGCTCGGCGGACGGCACGTAAGCCTGCCCCGCCCGGGAGCGGAGAGCGTGTGCGCCGCAGCGGCGGAATCGGCGGAAGCCGCACGCGGCCGGGCGGGTTAGAAACCCAATGTCCAGGGAACTCACTCCGGACGAGCGCGACGCCCGCGTGTTTCGGATCTACGAGCAGTTGCTCGAAATGGAGCAGCGGCTGATCCCGACGGGGCTGCACGTCTTTGGGCGGCCGCCCGAAGGAAAGGACCTGGCGGACCTGCTGGCCATGGTAGCGTCGTTCGACCGCCCGGAACTGGGAGTGCGGTCGCTGCCGGATCTGATCGCCGGCGGGTTGGGCCTGCCGCGCTACGCGACGCTGCTGGAGGAGGGCGGCGGGGAGGAGCGGTTGCGCGGCCGCGAACAGGTGGAGGCGCTGCTGCATGAGGCGGTGCAGCGTTTTCTGCGTTCGGGTCTGAACCGCGAGGAGTGCGCCGCGTTCCTGGCGCGATCGGCCGGGGTGTCCGAAGAGGAGTCC
Organism: Bryobacterales bacterium; assembly: GCA_020852755.1. Lineage (GTDB taxonomy): Bacteria > Acidobacteriota > Terriglobia > Bryobacterales > Bryobacteraceae > JADZAF01. Next base: position 23,214 of record JADZAF010000120.1, on the reverse strand, counting down.
GGGAGAGTGCTGGCCCTGCTGGCGCGGGTTGCCGGACAACTGGCGGGCAGTGAGGAAATGGACGCGCTGGTGCGTGCGCTGCGCGGGGAGTACATCGAACCGGGACCGGGGGCGGACATCGTGCAGAATCCGGAGATCCTGCCGACCGGGCGCAACACGCACGCGGTGAACCCGTACACCGTGCCCTCGCAGGCGGCCTTCCGGAAATCGGAAGGGATCGTGGCCGCACTGCTGGAGCGCAGCCGCAATGAGCGGGGACGGTTTCCGGAGACCGTCGGGATGGTCCTCTGGGGCATGGACAACATCAAGACCCAGGGGGAGGGCGTGGCGCAGGCACTCTGGCTGATGGGCGCGGCGCCGCGCCGCGATGCGATGAACCGCGTGACGGACGTCGATATCGTGCCGCTGGACCGGCTGGGCCGGCCGCGCATCGACGTGGTGATGACCGTGTCCGGCATCTTCCGGGATCTGTTCGGGGCCACCATGGAGGTGCTGGACCGGGCCGTTCGCCGGGTGGCGGAGCTGGACGAGCCGCCGGAGTGGAATTTTCCGCGCAAGCACGTTCTGGAACGGCAGGGGCGGGGGATGGCGTGGGGCCATGCGGCCACGCGCGTCTTCTCCAACGCCCCGGGCGCGTACGGAACCAACGTGAACTTCCTGCTCACCGGCGGGCAGTGGGAGCGGTCCGGCGAGATCGGCGACCTTTTCGTGACCCGGAAGTGCTTCGCCTTCGGCGGGGAACTGGAGGGGGTGGACGCCCGCGAATTGATGGAGGACGCGCTTTCCAGAGTGGAGGTGACCTATCAGAACATCGACAGCGCGGAGGTGGGCATCACCGACGTCGACCACTACTTCGAATACCTGGGAGGCCTGACGCAGGCGGTGGAGGCGCGGGCCGGGCGGCGTCCCCAGGTATACCTTTCGGACACGCAGACGCCGGCCGCGCGGATCCGCTCGCTGCCGGAACTGGTGCGGCTGGAGACGCGCACCAAGACCTTGAACCCCAAGTGGTACGAAGGCATGCTGCGGCACGGCTTCCGCGGGGTAGCGGAGATCGAGCATCATGTGACCAACACCTTCGGCTGGAGCGCCACGGCGGGCGCAGTGGACGAGTGGGTGTACGACGGGATCGCGGAAACCTACCTGTTGGACGAAACCATGCTGCGGCGCCTTCGGTCGCTGAATCCGCATGCCACCCGGAACCTGGCGAACCGGCTGGTGGAAGCCGGGGCGCGGGGATTCTGGACGCCTGGCAGCGAGGTCATCGGCCGCCTGCGCGAGATCTCCGGAGAACTGGAAGACCGGATGGAAGGGGCGGCCGCCGGCTCATGAGGATCGCGGTCTTCTACGTCGGTTCGAGTCTGCTGGCTTCGCTGCGCCGGGCGGAGCGGGAGATCGAGAAGCAGCACCGGCTGAAACTGCGGATCGCGGCGCACAGCTGCACCCTGCCGCTGACCGGCGGGCAATGGACGGCGGCGGAGAGGGACCTGGCGGAAGCGGACATTGTCTTCGTCATTCACGTGACCGACGCGGAGAACGCCGCGCGCATCGCCGCGGGCCTGGACCGTCACCGCGGGCGCCACCGGGCGGTGATCGTCCTCAACTGCCTGGGCGAGTTGATGCGCAGGATCAAGCTGGGCGAAACGGATCTGTCCGGGGTGTGGAAGGGCCGGAACGGAGAGCAGCCCCACCCCGCGGCGGCCACCCTGCGCAAGTCGCTTTCGTGGATGGCGCAGACCTGGAGCCGCAGACAGCCGGGGCGCTCCTCGGAGCAATACCTGAAATTCGTGGTACGGCTGCCGGGCCTGCTGCGATTTGTGCCCGCGGCGGGGAAGCTGGCGCCCGTCAAACATTACCTCACGCTGTTCTGCTACTTCCTTCAGCCGACGGCGGGCAACATCCGCTCCATGCTGCTGTACGCCGTGAAGCAGTACCTTCCCGGGCAGGACGGGATCAGGGTGGGACCGCCGGAGAAGGCGCCGGCGACCGGCATCTACCATCCGGACGCGGCATCGCTGTTTGCCACCTTCGACGCCTATCGCGCCTGGTATGGGAAGAAGGGGAGCGGGAGGCCGCGGCTGGATGCGGACAGCACCGCCGGCCTGCTGCTGCTGCGCCCGCAGGTGGTGAGCACCGCGCGGCGGCATTACGACGCGGCGATCCGGGCCCTGGAGGCCGAGGGCCTGGCGGTGCTGCCGGTGCTTTCGACCTTCATGGACAATCGCGAGGCCTGCCGGGAGTTCGTCGTGGATCGGGATAGCGGCCTGCCGCGCGTCAGCCAGTTGTTGTCGCTCACCGGCTTCAGTTTCGTGGGCGGTCCGGCCATGAACGACGCCCAGGCGGCGGTCGGGTTTCTCAAGGGACTGAACCGGCCGTTCCGCTCGGCTGTCAGCCTGGAAAGTCAGACGATCGAACACTGGGCCGCAAGCGCGGCCGGGTTGAACGCGGTGCAGACCGCCATGCAGGTGGCGATTCCGGAGATCGACGGCGCCAGCGAGCCGTTCGTGTTCGGCGGGGTCCGGTCGGGAGGGGACGAGCCGGAGCCGGTCGAGGACCGCTGCCGGAAGATCGCCCGCCGCATGAGCCGCTGGAACCGGCTGCGGGCGTTGCCGCCTTCGGAAGCGCGGCTGGCGGTGGTTCTCTTCTGCTTTCCGCCCGACAAGGGCAACCTGGGCACGGCGGCCGGGCTGGACGTGATCCCCAGTCTGTGGTCCGTGCTGGCGAGGCTGAAGTCGGAGGGCTACCGCGTGGAGCTGCCGGGCAGCGCGGACGCGCTCCGCGAATTGCTGCTGGGCGGCCAGGAGGGGCTTCCCGTCGCCCACCGCATGTCCTCGGAGGAGTACTACCGCCTGTGCCCGTACGTGGAGGAGATCGAAGCGGAGTGGGAGCCGGTTCCGGGCCGCATCAACAGCCAGGGCAATGAGATTCTCATCCACGGAGCGCATTTCGGCAGCGTTTTCGTGGGCATTCAGCCGACCTTCGGCTACGAAGGGGACCCGATGAGAATGTTGACGGCCAAGGGCCCTACACCCCATCACGGCTTTGCCGCCTTCTACACCTATATCGAGAAGATCCTGCAAGCCGGCGCCGTGGTCCACTTCGGCACACACGGGGCGCTGGAGTTCATGCCGGGCAAGCAGGTGGGACTGTCGAGCGCCTGCTGGCCGGACCGGCTGATTGGTGATCTTCCGAACGTTTATATCTACAGCGTCAACAACCCGTCGGAAGGCACGATAGCCAGGCGCCGCAGTTACGCGGAGCTGATCTCATACCTGACGCCGCCGGTGGAAAGTGCGGGTTTGTACAGAGAACTTGCCTCGCTCAAGGAACTGATCGGCGCCTACCGCCAGTGCCGGGACGAGGAGCAGAAGGCGGGTCTGTTTTCCGAGATTCGCCGCAGCGCACAGTCACTCCGGCTGGACATCCCCGAGTAGAACCGAATGAGTGAAAGCCCGGCGCGATTCGGCTGGGCTTCATCCCGGTGGGATTTTTCGATACTCTGCATCTGCCCGCTGCTTGACAGAGCTGGGGTCCGAATATAAAATCCATGGACACGGTCGGCCTTTCCGGGACTTGACAAGGCCGAAACTGGGAAGGAGTTAGCCAGACATTCATGGAACCGAAGGTCCGCCCGGATGGCGGCGGGGGCTCCGTGTCGAGTGTCCCCCGAGCCGCGGTTGCGGAGGCGACTCCGCCGAGAGTGAAGGCATCTCCCGCACAACCGGCGCCTGCCAGGGAAAACCAGAACGGGCAGGCGGCGGAGGACCGTCTGAAGTTCCGGCGGCGGCTGGTCTGGAGCGCGGTAGGCGCGTTTCTCACCGCCAATTTCCTGATGTTTCTGCGCTTCTTTTTTCCGCGCACGCTGTTTGAGCCGAGCACCAAATTCCGGATCGGCTTCCCCTCCGATTTTCCGCTGGGCGTGGACGAGCGCTTCAAGCAATCGCACCGCATCTGGGTGGTGCGGCAGCCGGACAAGCTGTTCGTGATCTCGGCGCGCTGCACGCACCTGGGCTGCACGCCCAACTGGGTGGAGCCCGAGAACAAGTTCAAGTGCCCCTGCCACGGCAGCGGCTACGACATCGAAGGGCGCAATTTCGAAGGGCCGGCGCCGCGGCCGATGGACCGCGCGCACGTGGAACTCGACGCGGAGGGGCAGATCGTGGTGGACACCAGCCGGCTGTACGTCTGCAATCCGGGAGAGCCGTGCGAGTTCGACACCAACCCGGAATCATACCTGGTCGTTTCATGAGAAACCGCCATGCCTGAACCGCAGGAAGCCAAGAGCAGCGCGCTCCTCGACAAAGCCCGGGAAGAGATCAGGGACCTGGTCCAGGACCTGAAGAAGCCGCAGGAGACGCAGCTCTGGAAGTCGATCTTCCGGGTGAAGCACGACCGGACGGAGCCGCGCACGCGGGCGCTGGGCGTGCTGGCCAACGTCTTTTTGCACCTGCACCCGGCCCGGATCAACCGCGACGCGGTGCGTTACAGCTACACCTGGGGAATGGGCGGCATTTCGTTCTATCTCTTTCTGGTCCTGACCTTCACCGGCGTGCTGCTGATGTTCTACTATCATCCGACCAAGGTGCAGGCCTTCCGCGACATCCTGTACCTGGAGCACGACGTTCCGTTCGGGAAGTTATTGCGGAACATGCACCGCTGGGCGGCGCACCTGATGGTGATCGGCGTCTGGCTGCACATGTTCCGGGTGGTTCTTACCGGTTCTTATAAGAAGCCCCGGGAGTTCAACTGGTGCGTGGGAGTGATCCTGCTGGTTCTTACCCTGCTGCTTTCCTTCACGGGCTACCTGCTGCCGGACGACCAGCTGGGTTTCTGGGCGGTCACCGTCGGGACGAACATGGCGCGAGCCACGCCGCTGCTGGGGCATGAGGGGCCGCTGGGTCCGGAACTGGGCATGACGCCCTTTAACGACGTACGTTTCGCGCTTCTGGGCGGGTCCATCGTCGACGCCAATGCGCTTCTTCGGGCTTATATCTGGCATTGTATTGCCATCCCACTCATCGCGGCCACTTTCATGGGCGTCCATTTTTGGAGAGTGCGGAAAGATGGCGGGATTTCAGGCCCCTCACCAGTAATGTTGGAGTCGGAAATGAAACCGGTGAGAAAACTTCGATAGAAAGGAGTGGAGTGGAGTAGGAGCGAGCCTGGCCGGATAAGCTTTTATTTATTCACGGCTTGGAATAACACTTATTCCTTTGTGGGGTAAGGTATGGACTGGGCTCAAGTGTGGGAGATCGTCTCCCTTCCGGACAACATTCCGATCGTCGCGATCGCGGTCCTGGTGCCTTTCTACACCTGGTACGCGGCGCGGCAGGCGCGGGCGACCGACCGGCTGATTGCACAGCTCGAAGCCGACCCGCAGATGGCCAAGACCCACCATCGCAAGATCCATCCGTTCCGTCCCGGCTGGGCGCGCGAGCTTCCCGTCTGGCCCTACCTGCTGCGCATCGAGTTTCTGGCGGCCCTCGTAGTGACGCTGATCCTGATGGTCTGGTCGATCACGTTGAACGCGCCGCTCGAGGAACCGGCCAACCCCAACCACACCATGAATCCTTCCAAGGCTCCGTGGTACTTCGTGGGGCTGCAGGAAATGCTGGTCTATTTCGACCCCTGGTTCGCGGGAGTGGTGCTTCCGACGCTGATCATCGTGGGGCTCATGGTGTTTCCCTACGTGGACACGAACCCGCTGGGCACGGGGTATTACACCATCCGGCAGAGGAGGGTGGCGCTGGCGGGGTTCGGCATCGGGTTCTTCATCTGGCTGGCGCTGGTTTTCATCGGCACTTTTGTGCGCGGGCCGGGCTGGATGTGGTTCTGGCCCGGACAGACCTGGGACCACACCCGCGTGGTCTATGAGGTCAACCGGAACCTGCCGGACCTGTTCGGCATCACGAACGCCTGGCTGCAGGCGATTCTGGGCATCATCGCCATCGCCGTGTTTTACGCCGGCTCGGCCTGGGGGATTCACAAGCTGGTCACGCGCTCGGAGCTGGACCGCAAGATCTACGAACGGACCAGCCTGACTCAGTACGTGGTGTTTCAGTTCTTCGCTATCACGATTCTGGTGGGATTGCCGGCCAAGATGTTGTTGCGGCTGTTGTTTCGCATCAAGTATGTCCTGGTTACGCCTTGGTTGAATGTCTGATCCGCTTCCCGCGGCGGAGCAGGCCCGGGGGCCGCGCACGCAGGGAGCGGACGGCAGAATGAAGACCGCTGCTCGGGGTTCCGATCCGGCCGCTGAGTGATGGCGGGCAGGCCCGAGTAAGTGGTCCAGGGGAGGCAGGGAGTTTGGCCACCGATAATAACCACGACGCGGAGCCCGCGGGGACGGCCCCGGACCCGATCGCCGACCGGTCGCTGAGCGGACCGCTGCTCATCGCCACCATCCTTCTTTTTGGCTCCCTGTTGTGGGCCCTTTACGACGAGTTGTTCGCCGAGCGCCCCTGGAAGCGCTACCAGGAGCAATTCGTCCGAACCTACAGCGCCTTTCTCGAGAAGCTGGGTCCCCGCCAGGCGGCGGCCGAGAAGACCGTGCGGTCTTCGCCGGCTTTTCAAAAGATCGAAGCGCAGCTGCAGAGCGCGGAGCGGGAGGCCTCACCGCGGATCCGGGAGATCGAGAAGGAGCTGGCCGGCATCCGCGAAAGGCTGGCGATTCTCAAGAACCCGTTTCAGGACACCCGGGCCAGGATCGCGGTCCTGACATACGAACTGGACCACGCGGGCGCGGGCCGCGCCAAGGACGCCATCCGGGCCGAGATCCGGGAAGTCAGGAAAGGACCGTTCCGCATCGAGGGGCTGGATTCCGGCGGCAAACGCGTGGCGCTGACCTTCGACGAAATGGAGAAGCAGTTCGGGGATCTGAAGAGCCGGGAAGCGGCGTTGAACACCGAACTGGCGCGCATCACCGCTCCTCTACGCGATTTGCGCCGGCAGCGCAGCGAATACCTGGCTGACAATCTCGCCGGGCTCAGCCCCCAGCAGATTGAGGGGCTGCAGCGGGCCAACCGGGACTCCAAGATCGAGATCCGGCAGATTCACGTGGAGGAGGCGGGCCTGGTGGACCGCTGCGAGTCCTGCCACCTGGGCATCCGGCAGAGCGTGACGCTGACCGCCGCGGACATGGGCAATCCGGTGTTCGTCAGCCATCCCAACAGGACCCTGCTGGCGATTCACGACCCCACTCGGTTCGGTTGCAGTCCCTGCCACAACGGCAACGGGCTGGCAACCTCCAGCGTGCAGAAGGCCCACGGCAACTACCGCCACTGGCTCTGGCCGCTGTTCCCGAAAGAGAACGTGGAGGCGGGATGCCTGCAGTGCCACTTCGGCGATCGAGTGCTGGATTACGCGCCGGTGCTGGAGCGGGGCCGGGACCTGTTTGAAGGGAAGGGATGCATCGGCTGCCACCGCTACGAGGGCTTCGACCGGCCTACGGAGCAGCTCAACGAGGTGCGCAAGGAAGCGCAGAGCCTGGAGACGCGGCAGAAGGAGGCCCGGCTGGAGGCCGAGCAGGAAGTCAGGAAAGGCGACGCGGCGGAATCCAACGAAGAGGCGCAGAAGCATTACGCGCGGGCGGAGAGCCTGCGGGTGACGGCCAGCAGCATCGATGCACGGCTGGAGTCGCTGGAGCAGCGGGCCAAGTACCTGATGCAGGACCAGAAGAAGGTCGGCCCGAACCTGAAGGATGTCCGGCTGAAACTGCGCAAGGAGTGGATTCCGGTCTGGCTGCGCGACCCGCAGGCTTTCCGCCCGGGCACCAAAATGCCCAAGTTCCGGCTGGCCGAGGAGGAGGTCCGGGCGCTCTCGGCCTTCATCTGGCAGTCCGGACTGGACGGGCCGGCGCCGCCCAGGCAGGCGCCGGGAAACGCCGCGGCGGGGAAGGAGTTGTTTGAGACGCGCGGCTGCCTGGCCTGCCACTCCATCGGGCAGCCGGCCGTGGGCGGCGAGTTCGCGGCGAATCTTTCGCGCCTGGGAGAGAAAGCCGGCTACGATTACATCGTCCGCTGGATCCACAACCCCAGGGAGAGGACGCGGCCGTACTGCCCGCACGAGAAACGCGATCTGGGACCGGAGGACTACGCGAAACACGGGCAGCCTTTCGTCTTCGATCTTCAGAATTCGCGATGTCCCAACGACGGCCACCAGTTGCAGGTGCAGAACCTGACGGTAATGCCCAGCCTGCGGCTGAGCGACCAGGAGGCTCGTGACGTTGCCAGCTACCTGTTGAGCCTGCGCACCAACGCTTCCTACGCGGACGGCGTTGCCTGGATGGACGATCCGCGCATGGCTGAGCGGGGCCGGCAGCTGGCCTCGCGCTACGGATGCGGAAGCTGCCACGAGATCCGCGGGCTGGAAGACGCGCCGCGCATCGGCACCGAACTGACCAAGGAAGCCAGCAAGCCGATGGAGCAGCTGGATTTCGGGCTGCTGGAGCACAAGGCGAAGGACGAGGGCTGGTACACCCACAAGGGCTTCTTCGAGCGCAAGCTGCGGGACCCGGCCATCTACGACCAGGGCCGCGAGAAGGCGCCCGAGGAGCGGCTGCGGATGCCGAACATCGCGCTGACCAGGGACGACGTACGGGCGCTGAACACCTTCCTGCTGGGCAGCGTCGATTCGCCGTTCTACGGCAAGTTCAACAGCATTCCCGCGCAGTTCCGCTATATTCCCAGCGACCGGCGGAAGGACATCCAGGAGGGCTGGTGGCTGGTGAAGAAGTACAACTGCATGGGCTGCCACACGGTGCAGATCGGCCAGCCGTCGGTGCTGAGCGGGCTGCCGCGCTACCAGGACCCGGACTGGAAAGAGCAGTTGCCGCCCACGCTGGTTCAGGAGGGCGCGCGGGTGAATCCGGACTGGCTGGCGCGCTTCCTGGCGAACCCCGCCATCAGCCAGGCGGAGACCAACCGGAACGGCATCCGCACCTACCTGAAGGCGCGCATGCCGACTTTCAGTTTTTCTCCGAACGAGATCCGGGTCCTGGTGCGGTTCTTCCAGGCCCTGGCCGACCAGCCGGTGCTGCACCTGGCCGAGGAGATGCAGCCGCTGAACAGCCAGGAGCGGCTGCTGGCGCGGGCTTTGTTTTCATCCGAAGGCGCGCCGTGTTTGAAGTGCCACCTGGTAGGCGATGCGAACCGCGACCGGTTCGCCACCGCTCCGAACTTCCTGGCAGCCAGGGAGCGGCTCAAGCCGGCCTGGACGGCGCGCTGGATGCTGGAACCGCAAGCCATCAGCCCGGGCACCGCCATGCCTTCCGGGCTGTTCCGCCAGGATGGCGGGCGCTGGGTGTTCGCCGGGCCGACACCGGCGAGCTTCAAGGAATACAAGGGCGACCACGTGCAGCTTCTGGTGCGCTACATGTTTCAGCTCACGGCCGAAGAGCAGAGGCAGTTGCTGCAGAAACTTCCCACCGCGCCCGCCAAACCCGCGGGGGCGGCGGCGGGGATGCGATGAGGGGTGAAGGGGACGGCAAATGTGCATAGAGGGGAACAAAACGATGCGAGAGACGAGAGGCGCCATCTTCGCCACGGCCCTGGTGCTGGCCATGGCCGCCGGTTGTGGAGGATCCAGGGACACGGCCAAAGCGCCGGCGGAGGAAACTGCGGGCGCGCCCGAAGGAGCGGTGTGGAAGCCGGCGGGCGATGAGGGAACGGTGACGGGCAAAGTGAGTTTCAAGGGCACGGCGCCCAAGTACCGCGCGATCTCCATGGACGCCGATACGGTGTGCGCGGCCAAGCACAAGAGCCCGGTCCACCCGGAAACCGTGGTGGTGAACGGCAACGGATCGCTGCGCAACGTGTTCGTCTATGTGAAGTCGGGTCTGGAGGGGAAGAACTTCGCGGTGCCGGACCAGCCGGTGGAACTCGATCAGGAGGGCTGCATCTACAAGCCGCACGTTCTGGGAATGCAGGCGCGTCAGAACATCAAAGTGGTCACCAGCGACGACACCACTCACAACATCCACCCGCTGCCCAAGGTCAACCGCGAGTGGAACGTGTCGCAGCCGCCGGGGGCGGATCCGATCATCCGGTCGTTTACGCGCCCCGAGGCCACCATCCCGGTGAAGTGCAACCAGCATCCCTGGATGCGGGCCTACATTCACGTGGTCAGCCATCCCTTCTACGCGGTAACGGGAGAGGACGGCACCTTCAAGCTGGAAGGACTGCCGCCGGGCGATTACGAGATCGAGGCCGTTCACGAGGAGTACGGCGCGTCGACCCAGAAGGTCAGCCTGGCGGCCAAGGGAACGGCGTCCGCGGATTTCAGCTTCAGCCCGACACAGGCCCGCCGGCCCAGTTCGCTCATCACGCTGCCGGCGCTGGTGCTGGGGTGCTGCGGGGACAGGTGAGCCGGCCTTGGGGGGCCGAGGAGGCGGAAGCATGGCGTTTTCCCTGGGTGTGTTCTTCTGGCTGATGGCGATCATCACGGTCGCGATCTTTCTGGGCCGGGTCTGGTGGATGCCGGAGCTGGCTTCCGTTCACGGCGCGGCCATCGACCAACAGCTCATCCTGACGCTGGCGATCGCGGGCATCGCCTTCTTTCTGGCGCAGTTGGGGCTGGGTTATCTGATCTGGCGGTACCGGGGCCGCGGAGAGGGGCGGGCGGACTACTGGCATGAGAACCCGAAAATGGAAGTGGGGTGGACGGTAGCCACGGCGGTGGTGTTCCTGGGGCTGGCGATTCAGGGCAACCGCATCTGGACGCAGTATGTTCTGGCGGCGCCCCCGGCCGATGCGCTGACCGTGGAGGTGACCGGCCAGCAGTTCGCGTGGAACGTCCGCTATGCCGGGCCGGACGGGCGCTTCGGACGGACCGACCCGCGGCTGATCCGCGACGCGGACGCGAACTTCCTGGGACTGGACCCGAAGGATCCGGCCGGCAACGACGACATCATGACCCAGAACATCATGGCGGTTCCGGTGAACCGTCCGGTGCGGGTCCTGCTGAAAACCAAGGACGTCACGCACAGCTTCTTCGTGCCCCAGTTCCGCGTCAAGCAGGACGCGGTGCCGGGCCTGGCCATCACCACGCATTTCACGGCCACGAAGACCGGAGAGTACGAGATCGCCTGCGCGGAGCTGTGCGGCATGCAGCATTACAAGATGCGAGGCCGTCTGCTGGTGATGACGGATGCGGAGTACCAGGCATGGCTCAAGCAGAGGGCCAGCCTGTAAGCGAGCGAGGTTGCGATGGCGGCACATGCGACGGTAATCGAAGCGCCCAAGGGGTTCGTCAGGAAGTACATCTTCAGCACCGACCACAAGGTGATCGGGATTCAGTACCTGTTCCTGGCGATGTTCTCGGTGCTGGTGGGCATGACCCTGTCGGTGTTCATGCGGCTGCGGCTGGCCTGGCCCGCGGAAAAGTGGCCGGCGCTGCAACAGCTTTTTCCGGAAGGTTTCGCGGGCGGACCCATGACGCCCGAATTCTACCTCTCGATGATGACCATGCACGGCACCATCATGGTCTTCTTCGTGCTGACCACGGCGCCGCTTTCGGCCTTCGGCAACTACTTTCTGCCGATCCAGATCGGGGCGCGCGACATGGCCTTTCCGGTGCTCAACATGTTGTCGTTCTGGGTGACGCTGGCGGCGCTGCTGGTGATGATGGCGGCGCTGTTCGCGACCGGGGGTGCGCCCATCGCCGGCTGGACGGCCTACGCGCCGCTGAGCGCCATCGGGGAGGTCGCGGGTCCCGGGCTGGGTCTGGGGCAGACGTTGTGGGTGATCAGCATCGCCATATTCTGCGTGGCCTCGCTGCTGACCTCGCTGAATTTCCTGGCCACCACCATCAACCTGCGGGCGCGGGGCATGTCGCTGATGCGCATGCCGCTGACGGTGTGGGCCTGGTTCACCACGGCCATCCTGGCCCTGCTGGCGTTTCCCGTCCTGCTGGCGGGCGGCATCCTGCTGCTGCTGGACCGCGTGGGAGGCACCAGCTTCTTCATCCCGGGCGGGCTGGTGGTCAGCGACCAGTTGATTCCGCACCAGGGCGGGTCGCCTTTGCTCTGGCAGCACCTGTTCTGGTTCTTCGGGCATCCCGAGGTCTACATCGCGATTCTGCCGGGCATGGGCATCACGTCGCACATCCTCTCGACTTTCGCCCGCAAGCCGGTCTTCGCCTACAAGGCGATGGTGGGCGCCATCTTCGCCATCGGGTTCATCAGCTACGTGGTGTGGGGGCATCACATGTTCATGAGCGGGATGAGCCCGTTTTCGAGCATGGCGTTTTCCATCACGACGCTGGCGGTGGGCGTGCCCTCGGCCATCAAGACTTTCAACTGGCTGGCCACGCTGTGGGGAGGCAAGATCCGTTTCACGACGCCGATGCTGTTCGCCCTCGGCTTCGTGTCCCTGTTCGTGACCGGCGGCATCACGGGCCTGCTGCTGGCCCAGCCGGCCATCGACATCTTTCTGCACGACACCTATTTCGTGGTGGCGCACTTCCACCTGATCATGGGCGTGGCGGCGATCTTCGGCATCTTCGCGGGCATCTATTATTGGTTCCCGAAGATGTTCGGGCGCATGATGAGGGAGGGGCCGGGCAAAGTGCATTTCTGGCTCACGCTGGTGGGCGTCTACGCCATCTTCATGCCCATGCATTTCCTCGGGATCGCGGGAGCGCCGCGCCGGTACGCGGAGCTGACGGAATTCCAGTACCTGAAGCCGCTGGAGTCGCTGCAGCTCTTCATCACCGTGGCCGCCTTCCTCACCATCGCGGGGCAGTTCATCTTCCTGTTCAATTTCTTCGTCAGCCTCTTCAGGGGAAAGCGGGCGGGCGTGAATCCCTGGGAGTCCACTTCCCTGGAATGGATCATTCCCTCGCCTCCGCCGCATGACAACTTCGGCGAGACGGAGCCCGTGGTCCACCACGGGCCGTACGAGTACAGCCCTCCGGGCGAGCCGAAGGACTACATCATGCAGACCGAGCCGGCGAGGCAGACGGCGTAGCGGGACGGAGCGATTCGTGGCGACGACGGTTGCACCGAGAAGCGGGAAGCGGGAAGACGGCGCCAACGGCAGCCGGAACGGCGGAGACCGGCGCGGCGGGAACGGGGGTTCGGGGGGCCTCCCGCAGCGGCCGCAAACCCACCGCCTGGGCATGCTGCTCGCCCTGGCCGGGATCGCCATGCTCTTCATCGCGCTCACCAGCGCCTACGTGGTGCGGCAGGGCCTGGGAGGCGACTGGACACCGATGGCGATGCCCCGGATTCTGTTGTGGAACACGGCTATCCTGCTGGCCAGCAGCTTCACCGTCGAGAAGGCCCGCCGCGCGCTGCTCGCCCGGACGGAGGGAGAGGCGCTGCGCTGGCTGCTGCTCACCCTCGCGCTGGGAGTCGCGTTTCTGGGGGGGCAGCTGGCCGCCTGGCGCACCCTCTCGGCGCGAGGCCTGTTCCTGGATACGAGCCCGCACAGCTCCTTCTTCTACGTGCTCAGCGGCGTACACGGAGTGCACGTTGCCGGCGGCCTTCTGGCCCTGGCTTTTCCGATCTGGAGTGTGTGGAGCGCCGCCCCAGGGGTGGCGTCCTTCGCGGGATCCGCGGGCCTGCCGGCGCAGGTCCGCCGCGCGCGGTGGGTGGAGGCGGCCGCGTTGTACTGGCATTTCATGGACGGATTATGGATCTACCTTCTGGTTCTGCTTTTCGCCAGGAGCTAAGGGGAAGGGTTGGAGGTTGAGGATGCCGGAAGCAAAGGTCGAAGCCGTAGCGGCGACGGTATGGGGCGGAGGGACATTCCCGTTCGCGGTCGGGCACAAGAAGCTGGGCATGTGGCTCTTTCTGCTCTCGGACTCGCTCACCTTCTGCGCGCTGCTGATCGGCTACAGTTACGTGCGGGTGGCGAACCCGAACTGGCCCACCCCGTTCCATCTTTGGCCATCGATCGCCATGGCGACGCTGATGACGCTGATCCTGCTCTCGTCGAGCCTGACCATGGTGATGGCGGTGACGGCATCCCAGCGGGGCGATCGCGGCGGCGCGGCGCGCTACCTTCTGCTCACCATCCTGGGCGGGCTGGCCTTCATCGTCCTGCACGCCAATGAATGGCTGGGGCTCATCGGGGAAGGCGTACGGCTGTGGGAGAACCCCTGGAACGTGCCGCTTTTCGGGGCTACGTTCTTCGCCCTCACCGGCCTGCACATGCTGCACGTGGCCAGCGGCGTGGTCTACCTGGGAGTAGTGGCGGCGGGCGTCCGCAGGGGGCGCATGGGCCACGAGGACGTGGAGGTGAGCGGGCTGTACTGGCACTTCGTGGACCTGGTCTGGATGTTCATTTTCCCGATGGTGTACCTGCTCTCGGTGAGCATGAAGTGAGTCCTGGGAGGCGGCTATGAACGACGAACATCAAGCGGCGGGGAGCCTGGCGGAGCACGCGGCGCCCGGAAACCGGCTCTATCTGCTGGTCTGGTTTTACCTGCTGGCGATCACCGCGCTGGAAGTCGTGCTGGGCTACATGCACATCTTCTCCACGGCGGTGATGCTGGCGGTCCTCATGCTTCTGTCGGTAGTGAAAGCCGGCCTGATCGTCGCCTATTTCATGCACCTGCGATTCGAGAAGCGCAGCCTGGTGCTGAGCCTGGTTCCGGCCGGAGTGCTGGTGATGGCGCTGCTCCTGGCTTTCTTCCCGGACAGCTTCCGGGTGCTGGAATTGGGGGTGCGATGAACGGCTTGCGCAGGTTGCGGCGGATCATTCCGGCGGCCCTGGCCGGCCTGCCCGCATACGCGCAGTGCTCCATGTGCCGCAATGCGGCGGCAGCCCAGGGACAGGGTGCGGCGGACAGCTTCAACAGCGCGATCCTGATCCTGCTGGTGCCGGCGGTGGCCCTGTTCAGCGGCGTGTTTCTGTTCACCTGGCGCAGCGCGGCCAGAACGGAAGACCCGGAGGAATGACGGGACGTGGGAACCCGGAAAGTACATCTGAGGGAGGAGCTGATCCTGGCGGCATTCTGCCTGGTGATGGCGCTCGGCTCGCTGGCGGCAGCGGGCTGGTTCGTCATCAGCGGGCAGCTGAGCGGGCAGGGCGTGGACGGCCTCTTCCTGGTGGTAGTGTGCCTGGCGCTGGCGGCCGGCTTTTCGTTCGTCCCGGCGACGGCGGTGCGCCAGGGGTTGCTGAGGGAATTGCGGGGCGCGTGGAAAACGAAACAGGCCGCGCCGGAAGAGAACGCCCGCTCTTCGCAAGAAGCGGAACTGGCGCAGAAGACGTCGCCATCCGGATAGAGGCGCTGGGATGAGCGGAGCGAAAGGCAGATCCCGGCTGGGACTTGCGATAGCGGCTGCCGCCATGGTGGCGATGCCGTTCCTGGTATGGCAGCAGACCTGGTTCGGACGCGGGCTCTCCGATGCCGAGACCGGGCGCTACCTGCTGGACGAGAAGCACCCGAGGCGAATCCAGCACGCGCTGTCGTGGATCGCGGGCCGTATCCAGGCGGGGGATGCGCAGGCCAGGAAATGGTATCCGCGAGTGGCGGCTCTGAGCGGGCACCGGATGGAGGCGATTCGCGCGACGGCCGCCTGGGTGATGGGCCAGGACAACACTTCCGAGCTGTTCCATGAGCGGCTTCTGGAGCTGCTGAAGGACTCCGAGCCGATGGTGCGGCGCAACGCCGCGCTTGCACTGGTGCGCTTCGGGGACCGTTCCGGCAAGGCGGAACTGCTCGGGATGCTGCAGCCGCATACCGTGCATGCGCCGGTGACCGGGCGGGTTTCCATCACCGCGCGCGCGGAGAGCGAAACGGGTTCCGGCAGGCTGCTGGGCCGCGTGACGCCGAAAAGCGGCGAGCCGGCCGACGTGCGCTCGCCGTTCGCCGGACAGATCACGCGCGTTCACGTGCTGGAGGGAACCTGGGTGGAGAAAGGCGCTCCGTTGATTGCGGTTCAAGCCGGGAGCGAGCAAGTGTGGGAAGCCCTGCGCGGCCTGTACCTGATCGGCGAAACGGGCGACCTTCCCTCCATCGAGCGCTACCGGCACGGAGGACGCGAGATCCCCGAGGCGGTGAAGCGGCAGGCCGAACTCACCGCCCGGGCTATACTTGCGCGGCCGGAACGGAATTCCATTCGCTGACGGGGCGGTCCGGCACGGCCGGCAGGACGGTTCCCCGCCGCGCTTCCCACTCCTCGATGGCCACCATTTCGATGGCGTCCCACGGGCAGCCGTCGAGGAAGGTGCCGTCGGGGCCTTTGCTGGTGCACTTGGCGCAGCCGATGCAGGTGGTCTTGTCGACTTCGATGCGGCCGAAGGGCGGATAGTCCGGATCGGGAACCCAGAACATGCAGGCCTCGACGGGGCAATAGGCCACGCACACGGGAGAGCCGGCACAACCCGTGCAGTGCTCGTTGATTACGGCCAGCAGTTTCGGTTTGCGCTTGCGCAGGTCGGTGCGCCCATGCGACATGGGCTCCATCTTCTCGATGATGGTCTCGTTCCCGGAAATCATTCCAGCCCCTCCGGTCCGGCTCGAACACCGCCGGAACTTCTCCGCTGTTCAGGGTGTATCACAGCCGCAGTGCCATTTTCAAGCGAAACTGTGCGCCGGGTGAACGGCGGGGTTGCCGGGGATACGATTGGAAAAGCCCGCTACGGCAGATGACGGCCGAGGTCTTCGCGGATTGCGTGGAGGGCCAACGGGTCGTCTCCCTGAACGCGCAGCACGGCGGCCGCTTCCACCAAAAGCCCGTCGACCGCCGGCACTTCTCCGGGCCGGCCGCCGGCTGACGCCAGGACCCGGATGACCAGGCTCACCGTATCGCGCAGATTCGCGCTGGACCCGCCGAGGCTCTCCCGGTCCGCCACGGCTCCCAGGAAGCGGTCGACCGGCCGGCTGGAGGGGCCGAAGGAGCGTTGCAGATTGGCGGCCAGTTCCAGCCTGACGCCATCCAGCGAGTTGGAGCCGAGAAGGTTCAGAACAGCGGCGCCCTTTCGCAACTGCTTGTCGAATGCGGCCTGGAAGGGAGCAGCCCCGGCGCTGCCGGCAGCCTGCAGTTCCGCCAGGCGGACAGCGGACGCCACTACCAGGGCCACGGTGCGGCGGGTGGAAGCGTCATCGCGCGCGCCGATCTCGCGGAGGAACGCCTGAAGCGCTTCCGCGCTGATTGGCGGTGCTTGAGCCGCGGCGGGCCCGGACAGGAAGGCGGCAAACAGGAGCGCCGCGCAGGTCTTCGACATGCCGGATATTCTGTGCCGCCGGGCGGCCGGAGTCAAGGGTTTTGGCGGGCCTGCAAATCCGGGGACGGGAACCGGCTGTCGCCGGGTTGGTTCATCCCGTGCCCCAGGCGCCGGGGTGCAGCAGTTCCTCGCGCTCCACCGTGACCTCGCGGATGCGGGCGACGATCTCGCCGGGCAGGGGGCCGCGCCCCGCGTAAGCGGCCGCGGCCTGCGCTTCCTCGAGGCTGCGAGCGCCCACCAGGGCAGTCAGCGGGCAGGACTGGCCGAGCACGTAGCGGTAGGCCAGTTCGGGCAACTCCAGGCCGCGGGAGTGCGCGATGCCCTCCAGCGCGGCGGACGCTTCCTTCAACGGCCGGAGATGCTCGGGCAGGCCGCGGCTGCGGTGCGTCAGCACGCCTTTCAGGAGCACCGAGCGAACGATCACTCCCACATCGTACTCGCGGGCGGCGGGCAGAACGGCCGTTTCAGGCCTCCGGTCGAGCGCACTCCAGGCGATCTGCACGCAATCGAAACGATTGGAGCGGATCGCGGCGAGGGCCGCTTCCTCTCCGTAGACGCTGGCGCCGGTGAAGCGAATCAGCGCCCGGCGGCGCAGTTCGTCCAAGGCATCCGCCAGTTCGGCGGCGCCCAGCCAGGCGGTCCCGGAGGTATGGAGTTGCAGCAGGTCGACTACATCCGTGCGCAACTGGCGGAGGCTCTCCTCCAGCGAGGCGATGACGCGGCTTCCGCGGTCCGCAGCGTCTTCGAACACCGGCGTCTTGGTGGCCAGAAAGTATTCGCCGCGGCGGGCGGCCAGGGTGCGGCCGATAATGGCTTCGCTTTCGCCATACACCCGTGCCGTGTCAATGACGTTGATGCCCAGGTCCAGCGCGCCGTGCAGCAGCCGGGCCGCTTCGGCTTCGCCGACCTGCCGCTGTTCGCCTTCAGCCGCGAGCCCGTAGGGCATTCCGATCTCGACGGTGCCGAGCGAAATCACGGAAGCCGGGAAGTTGGTGCGGCCTAGCCTGCGGCGTTCCATGCTCATTCCTCCATGCGCCAGTCGAAGACGGCGGCGGTAAGCTCCTTGGAATGGGCCGCGGCCAGTTCGTAGGCCTCGCGCATGCGATGCCAGGGCAGACGGTGCGAGATCAGCGGCTCCAGATTCAGATCGCCGCGGCTCATCAGGTCCAGGATGTACTCCAGGTTGCGGCGCAGGTTGAAACGGATCTCGCCCGGCCGGCACTCCACCCGGGGCGAAAAGCCGGCGCCGAACAGGGCCAGTTGCTTGCCGTAGAACCAGGCCGGGTCGAGCGGGTTGAAGTCCGGCGCGGGCTGCGCGCGGCCGGGGAAACCCAGGATGCTGACGCGCCCGGCGCAGCGGGCGATTTCGACCGAGAGCCGGTACGCGGGCCAGGTGTTGGCCGTGAGAACCACGAGGTCCACGTCGCGCGGCAGGTCCTCCTGGTCGTTCAAACCGGCCCAGTGCGCCCCGGCAGCCCGCGCCGCCTGAAGGCGCAGCGAGGAATTGGCTATAGCCGCGACACGCGCTCCCATGGCCCGCGCCAGGGCCACGGTCGCCAAGCCGATGACTCCCAGCCCGACCACGGCGACCTGCTCGCCGGCCTGGTAGGAAGCCTGGCGCAGGGCGGCCATGCCAAGCTGCGCCAGGTAAGCGAGGGAAGCCTGCTCCGCGCCGACTCCCTCCGGGATGCTCACCAGCAGGTCGCCCGTCCCGGCGATGAAACCGGAGAGGTGCGGTTTCATCGAGAAGACGCGGTCGCCGGGTTGAACGCCGGCCCGCGGTCCCGCCAGGCGGACGACGCCCGCGTTCGAATAGCCGATCGCGCGCGGATAGTCCGGCGCGCCCGGGACTTCGGTGGAGCGGCCCTCGAAGTTGCCCAGGTCGGTGCCGGTGGAGAGCGCCGTGATCCCGGTTTCCACAAACGCCTCGCCGGGCGCCAGAGCGGACAGATCGATTTCGCGCTCTTCGAGGCGCAGGTCGCCCGCTCCATACAGCATGGCCTGGCGGATTCGCACGCGATCTGCTTTCATCTCCCGGCCAGCTCCCGGATCGCGGCGAGCAAGTCTTTGGCGGAGACGCAGGGTGAAGGCGCCGCCTCCGCGGCCGCGGCCACGGAATCGGGGTCCTTGAAGCCGTGGCCCGTCACCAGGCCGACCACGGAGTCCCGGCCGGTTACAACGCCGTCGGCGGCCGCGCGCAGCAAACCGGCCAGGGCGGCGGCCCCGGCCGGCTCGGCGTAGATGCCCTCCTTGAGGAGGAGCAGCTTCTGAGCTTCGTAGACTTCGGCATCGCTCACCGCGATACCGGAGCCGCCGGCGGCGCGCAAGTATCCCAAAGCCAGGCCGGCGTCGATATCGAAAGGCACGGAAAGGCCGCTGATGCGGGTGGCGCTCTCGACCGTGCGGATTTCCGTGTCGCCTCTCAGAAACGACGCCACCACGGTGAGGCATCCGTCCGGCTGTACGGCGTGGATGCGGGGACGGGCGCCCGGCAGGCTTTCGAAACCCCGGCAAACCGCGGTGAACAGGCCGCCTCCGCCCACCGGGACAAAGACATGATCCGGCACGCCCGGCCTCTGCTCGCACACCTCCCGCGCGATGGGCTCCACTCCGGCCATGCCCTCGGGGCAGTAGCGGTAGGCGGACACCACCAGAGGCATTCCGTACTGGTTCGCCGCCGCGTCCAGGGCGCCGAAAGCCCGGGTGGTGACGGCGGGGTCGCGGGCGAAATCCGGAACGCGAAAGACGGTGGCTCCGTGGGCCCGCATCTGGGCCAGTTTGCCGGACGGCGCGTCGTCGCCCACCACGATGGCGCAGCGGATTCCGGAACGCGCGCAGTAGGCGGCCAGCGCGGAGCCCGTATTGCCCGAGGACGTGGCCACGCAGGCGCGCACTCCCAGGCGCCAGAGGCGGCTGACTTCGGCGGCGGCGAAGCGGTCCTTGTAGGATCCGGACGGATTGCAGTTCTCGAGCTTGAAATAGAGCTGCAGTCCCAGCGACGGTCCCACCCGCGCGCTCGCCACCAACGGGGTCCGTTCTTCTCCCAGCGATATCATATGGCCGCTCCCTTCACGGCCGCCGGCTCCCAGGACCGCGTGCGCAACAGGTCGCGCTTCAGGAAGAACAGATAGCCGGTCCCGGTGAGCAGCGCGGCGGCCAGCATGATGGCGGAGATGCCCCCGAAGATGCCCGCCAGCCCGAAGCTGGATTTCAGGTAGCCGGCCAGCAGCACTCCGATGCCTCCGGCGAAGCAGTTGGCCGCGTTCATCAGTCCGATGGCGGTGGAACGCAGCCGGGGCGGCAGCAGGTCGCACAGCAGCGGCGTTTCGTTGGTGGTGCCGGCACGCCCGCAGAAAGAGAACAGGAAGATGCAGACGTTCAGCAGAACGAGTCCGGGACGGCCGAGGAAGACGAGCAGGAAGGGGGCCGAGATGACGAAGCAGACGGTCTGGATGAGCATGCGGCGCCGGGGTTGGTGTCCGGCGACCCGGTCGGAGAGGTAGCCGCCGGAAACCAGGCCCAGGGTGGCGGCGCCCTGCAGCATGAAGGTGCCGGCGAAACCTGCCGCGGCCAGGCTCATGCCATAGGTCTCCCGGAAGTAGAGAGGCAGCCAGTTCAGGAAAATCCAGGTGCCGACCGAAACGATCATGGCCTCGGCGACGATGATCAGGTAGCTGGGGACCGACAGCAGGGTCAGAAGACTGCGGCCCAGCGGCGCGGCGCTCAGGGAAGCAGCCGGGTCTCCCGCCGGAGGCGTCCGGTCACGCAGGCAGAGGTGGGCGAATCCGGCCAGCACCAGACCCAGCGCGCCCAGCACGAAGAAGCCGATGCGCCATCCGAAATGTTCGGCCAGGTAGCCGGCCCCGGCGCCGCCCGCGATCAGGCCCACCGTCAGGCCGGCGGTATGGATGGAGATGGCCGAGGCGCGCGTGTCCGAGGCGTGGTAATCGGCGATCAGGGCGATGGCGGCGGGCAGGTAGGCGGCTTCGGTGAATCCCAGCACTACGCGCGTCAGCAGCAGCTGAGGGATGCTGGTGACGAAGCCGGTGACCAGGGTTACGGCGCTCCAGGCTGCCAGGCTGAGCACGATGGCGCGGCTGCGGGAAACCCGGTCGGCCAGTGAGCCGGCGAACGGTGAAGCCAGCGCGTAGGCCCAGAGAAACAGCGTGCCGATGGCGCCCAGCTCGACGTCGGAGGCGCCCAGGTCGCGCCGCAGCAGCGGGAAGACCGAGGCGATGGCGGTGCGGTCCCCGTAGTTGAGCGCGCCGACGCAGAACAGCACGCCGACCAGGTACCACTTGTAGCGCGGCGAGGCGGTCACGCCCGCTTATCCTCGAATCGACACCGAGGAGAAAGCCTGGAAGGAGGCGCGCAGCCCGTTGACCAGGGAGACGTGGTCGCCGCCCGCGACGATCAGGCGGCCGCCCCGGTCCAGGATCCGCTGGCCTGCCTCCGGCGTGGCGCTGGTGGAGCCCCACCATTTGCCGTGGCGGGCGGCGGCCTCCGCGACGCGGTCGTAGGCGCACTCGATCAGAGGGTGGTTGAACTGCATGGGCACGCCGTAACTGATGGTGAGGTCGCCGGGCCCGATGAACAGCAGGTCGTAGCCGGGGACGGAGGCGATCTCGTCAATGGCCTCGACGGCCTCCCGGTCTTCGATCTGAAGCACCAGGAAGACCTCTTCATTGGCGTGCCGGATGTACTCGAGCGGGTCGGCCAGACCGTAGTCGGCGTCCGCGCCCGCGCCGTCGAAACCCCGCCGGCCCACGGGAGGGAAGCGCACGTACTCGACCCATTCGGCCGCTTCCTCGGGCCTGCGGCAATGCGGAACCATGATGCCGTTGGCGCCGAACTCGAGGGCGCGCATCACGTTGTCATACCCGTGCTTGCGGATGCGCACCATCAGGTCCATGCCGGCCGCGCGGCAGGCCAGGGACATCGGATCGATGGTGTCGTAACTGAAGGCGCGGTGCTCGAGATCGTACCAGACCAGGTCGTAACCGATGCGGCCGGCGGTCTCCACCAGCCAGGGATCGGCGACGCGGCTGATGGCGACAGTCTTCACGAAGTCGCCCGCGCGGAGTTTTCGAAGGACGCGGCTCTTTACCATAGAGATTCAATTACACTACAAGCCGGAGGTCCGTGTGCGTTCTTCCGATTTCGACCCGGGCCGGTTCGCAACCGGCACTCTGTATCGCCTGGATCTGGAATTCGAAGCCGCCGGGCTGCCGCTGGCGCTGCCGGTGCTGCTGGCCCGGGGAGCGCAGCCGGGGAAGTGCCTGGCAGCCACCGCCGCCGTGCACGGGGACGAGTACGAAGGCGTGCAGGCCATCTTCGACGTCTTCGACGAACTGGACCCGCAGGCCATGGCTGGGGATTTCCTGGCAGTGCCGATCGCCAATCCGCCCGCCTTCACCGCGCTTTCGCGCACCAGTCCCCTGGACGGGCTGAACCTGGCCCGGGTTTTTCCGGGAAAGGCGGATGGTACTCCGACGGAAGCCATCGCCTGGCGCCTGGACCAGCACATCATCCGGCACGCCGATCTTTTCATTGACCTGCACAGCGGCGGCGTGCGCTACGAGATGCCTTCGATGGCCGGGTACTGGGCGGGAGACGGGCGCGCGGAGGCGGCAGCCCGGGCATTCGGCGCCGCCATCGTGTGGGGTCATCCGGAGGTGGGGGAGGGCCGCAGCCTCTCCGCTGCCCGCGTTCGCGGGATTCCGGCGATCTACACCGAAGCGCGCGGCGCCGGCCGGATCCATCCTGACGACCTGCAGCTCTTCAGCCGCGGCCTGCTCAACCTGATGCGGCACCTCGGCATTGTGGAGGGCAGCCCGGAGGCGGAGGAGCCGCAGGTGCACCTGTTCGGAGACGGCAACATCGATCACGGCATCGCCGCGCGGCACGACGGCTTCCTGGCCGCGGGCGTGCGGCTGCTGGAGGCAGTAACCAAGGACCAGGAGTTGGGCCGTCTGCTGGATGCGCAGGGCTGCGTGATCGAGCGCTGCCTGGCTCCGTGCGACGGCCGTGTCGCGCTGGT
>JADZAF010000119.1 GCA_020852755.1 Bryobacterales bacterium | reverse complement strand
GGCGAGGCCGCCGCCGTCCATCGGGCAGGCCTTCAGCTTCCACGATCCGGCGCCCTGTTTCACCGCCGGCCCGAACGTCCGGCCGCCATCCGTTGAAGTAACCGTGTAGAGATCCCGGTTCCCATCCATCAGATTCCGGAACATCACGTGAAGCTTGCCGCGGGAGTCCCAGGCCAGCGAGGGGTGGCAGCACTCGCAGATAGTTCCCGAGGGCGGCCTGTAGATCGCCACGTTCCGCGACCAGGTCTCGCCGCCGTCGTCCGAGTAGGCCCCGTAGAGCTGCTGCCCGCGCTGGTCCGTCCGGTGATCCAGCCAGGCGGCGTACAGCCGCCCGGAGGGCCCCGCCGCCATGGCGTGCAGGCCCTCGGCCGCCGATTTCGGCGCGTCGTTCACCACCACCGGGCCGGCCCAGGTCCTGCCCCCGTCCCTGGAGCGCCAGGACAGCAGGTTGCCGTCCGTGCGGCCGTTGATCGCCGAGATGACGATCGCCCCGGGAGTCACGGCGATGCGCGGACCGCGGTGCATGCCCAGGTTCAATCCCGGCGCCTCGGCCACCTGCCGGGGCGGGGAAAACGTCCTGCCTCCATCCTGCGACGCGGCGAACCAGACCGACTCCCCGCGGCCGAAGGTCAACACCACGATCCCGCGGCCGGAGGCGATCTGCGGCTGTTTGTACTCGCCGGCGGTGGGAATCAGGGAAACCAGGAGCAACGCCCAGAGACTCATCTTGCCCCCAGTATATTCCTGCGGCTTCTCCCGCGTTACGGTTCGGAACGCGGCAGGCCGGCGGCGGCGATCTGGGCGATGTCCAGCAACTGAGGGGGCGAGGAGGTCACCTGGGGAAGCGCATCGCGGAACATGCTCGCACAGAATGGACAGGCTGCGGCGATCGTGTCCGCTCCCGTGGCCAGCAGCTCCTCGGTACGGTCTACGTGCACCCGCTTGCCCTTCTCCTCGCCCAGGAACATCAGGCCGCCTCCGGCGCCGCAGCAGCGCGAGCGTTCGCGCGCGCGGGGCGGATCGATCACCCTGCCTCCCAGAGACGCCACCCCGCGCGGCGGGTCATAAACCCCCCGGTAGCGGCCCAGGTAGCACGGATCGTGAAACACTACCTTCCGTCCGTCCGCCGCCGGCAGCCGGTGCCTGTGCTCGGCCAGCAGTTCGCTGTGATGCCGTATGTCGAAGGTGGCGCCCGCCTCCCGCCAGTCCTCGCCGATGGTACGGACGCAGTGAGGACAGATCGCCACCATCTTCCTGACCCGCGATCTCTTCAGCAGTTCGATGTTCTCCTCGGCCAGCTGCTGGAACACGTAGTCGTTGCCCAGCCGCCGGGCCGGATCCCCCGTACACTTCTCCTGGCTCAGGACCCCGTAGCTGATATTGAGGTGGCGCAGCACCTTGCCCAGGGCCAGCACGATCTCCCGGCCCTGCGCGTCGTACGAGCCCATGCAGCCCATCCAGAGGCAGTATTCCTGGGTTCCATCGAAGAGCGGCAGCCGGTTCTTCTCGATAAACTCGCGCCGCCCGCCGGGCGGCAGGCCGAGGGCGTTGCCCTGCCGCTCCAGGCTGTGGAACAGGCGCGCGCCGTGCTCGTCCTCCCACCGGCCCGTGTTCACCACCCCGCGCCTCAGGCCGATGATCACCGGCAGGTGCTGGATGCCCACCGGGCATTGATACTCGCAGGCCCCGCAGGTGGTGCACTCGAAGGCCGCCCGGGTCGCAACGTACCCGTCCATCACCGGTTCCGCGGCCCCCGGTCCCGGCCCGTTCAAGTAGCGCCGCACCCCCAGGATCACTTCCTTCGGGTCCAGCGTCTTTCCCGTGGTGGCCGCCGGGCAGTGCTCCGTGCAGCGGCCGCATTCCACGCAGGAGTAAGCTTGCAGGGCCGCCAGCCGCGTGATGTCTTTTCCCGATTCCAGGCCGAAATCCTCGTCACCCTCCAGCGGTGGGATGCGGCTGAAGCCCTGCCGGCGGGCGAACACCGCCAGCGGGCTCAACAGCAGGTGCAGGTGCTTCGTGTGCGGAATCAGCGGCGGGAAAATCAGCAGCGCCAGGGTGTGGACCCACCAGTTCAGCTTGTCCTCCGGCCGGAAGAAGGCCGCCAGGTACGTGATCATCAGAACGAAGATCAACAGCGCGATCACCCCGGATTCCCCGGAAACCGCTCCCAGCCACTTCGGGCGCACCAGGAAACGGCGCGCGGCCAGACCCGCGATCGATACCGCCACCGCTGCCGCGAAGACCCCCGCCAGCAGGAAGTAGAATCGGCCGAACCCGCTCTCCCTGGAGAGCCAGTGCACGCCGAAGCCTTCCAGCAAATGGTTCACGCTGATCACCGCGAAGGCCGCGAAACCCCAGAACACGAAGGCGTGCGCCAGGCCGGGCAGAGGACGCTCGCGGATTACTTTAGCCTGCAGCAGCACCTCCCGGACCACCTGCCGCAACCGGGGGCCGTAGGGCCTGGCCCGGAAATCCGCGTCGGGCCGCGACCGGAGGATCGCGCGCGCCACCTTGCGAAACCGCAGCCAGAAACCCGTTACGGAAATGACCAGAAGAACGGCAAGGGCAGCCGGTTCGGCCCAGGAAGGACTCAGCATGTCTGGTTCGAATGTAGCATTTGACGCCGTCCTGTGTGGAGTCTCAACCTAACGGATAAGGGGATGACACAGGAAACGGGTTATCGTCGATACATGAAGCTGGGCGCCAGATATCTGCAGGGCGGCGCCTGCGAGTTCCTCCTGTGGGCGCCGCAGGCCGAACGCGTCGATCTGCACCTGGTGCGCCCCGAGGACCGGCTCGTGCCGATGCGGGCATCCGGGCGCGGCTACTACTGTCTCACGCTCGAAGGAGTGCGGCCCGGAGCGCGCTATTTCTACCGCCTGAACGGCCGGGTCGACCGCCCCGATCCCGCCTCCCGCTGCCAGCCGGAAGGCGTGCACGGCCCCAGCGAAATCGTCGATCCCTCCTTCGACTGGCATGACCGCGGCTGGTCACCGCCGCCCTTGAAGGACCAGGTCCTCTACGAACTGCACGTCGGCGTCTTCACCCCGGAGGGCGGCTTCGAGTCCCTCATCCCCTGCCTGGAGGAACTCAAGTCGATCGGCATCACCACCCTGGAATTGATGCCGGTCAGCCAGTTCCCCGGCACGCGCAACTGGGGCTACGACGGCGTCTACCCCTTCGCCCCGCAGTACTCCTACGGCGGCCCCGCGGGCCTCAAGCGCCTGGTGGACGCGTGCCACCGCACGGGACTGGCGGTCGTGCTCGACGTGGTCTACAACCACCTGGGCCCGGAAGGCAATTACATCTCCGAATTCGGCCCGTACTTCACCGACCGTTACCGTACCCCCTGGGGGCGTGCGCTCAACTTCGACGGCGCGTACAGCGACGAGGTGCGCCGCTTCTTCCTGGAGAGCGCCCTCGAATGGATCGAGGAATACCACTGCGACGGCCTGCGCCTGGACGCGGTGGACAAGATCATCGATACTTCGGCCTACCCCTTCCTGCAGGAACTGGTGGAGACCGTGAAACAGCGCGCCTCCGAGTTGGGCCGAGCGGTGTTCCTGACGGCCGAAAGCGACGCTAACGATTCCCGCCTCATCCGCTGCATCCCGCAGGGCGGAATCGGTTTCGATGCCCAGTGGAGCGACGATTTCCATCACTCCCTGCACGTCCTGCTGACCGGGGAGCGGCAAGGCTACTACGAGTCCTTCGGCGAACTCGGGCACCTGGCCAAGGCCTTTCGCGAGGCCTTCACTTACTCCGGCCAGTACAGCCACTACCGGCGCCGGCGCTACGGCAATCCGGCCGGCGATCTGGACGGCTCGCGCTTCATCGTCTGTTCGCAAAACCACGATCAGGCCGGCAACCGGATGCTCGGAGAGCGCCTGGCCGCGCTGGTGCCGTTCGAGAAACTCAAGCTGGCGGCCGGCTGCGTGCTGCTCGCGCCCTACGTCCCGCTGCTCTTCATGGGACAGGAATACGGCGAAACAGCCCCCTTCCTCTACTTCGTCAGCCACGGCGATCCCGAACTGGTGGAGGCCGTCCGGCAGGGACGCAGCCGCGAGTTCTCCGCTTTCCGCTGGCAGGGGGTACCTCCCGACCCGCAAGCCGAATCCACGTTTCTGCAATCCAGGCTCGATCGCGGCCTGCGCGAGCGGGAGCCCCACCGGACCCTCCTGCGCTTCTATCGCGAGCTCATCCGGCTTCGCCGCCGGTGCGCACCGCTGGGCGACCTCCGGCCGGAGAGCCGGCGGGTATCGACTCACGGACGGGCCATCCTGGTCGTCCGCCGCTGCGACGGAGCCGAGGCCCTGACGGTCTTCCATTTCGGAGACTCGGCCGCCCGGACCCGCCTCCCCGCGACGGCCGGCGCCTGGCGGGTGGAGCTGGATTCCTCCGCTCGCGCCTGGCGCGGTCCCGGCGGCCTCTCCGGAGTCCTGATTTCCGACGGGGAGCTGGAGCTGGATCTGAACCCCTCCGCGTGCTTGTTATTACTGCGCCAGGACGCCGCCGTCGGCGCGGGCGGCGCGCCCCCGGCTAGAATCTAGACAAGGCCTTCCTCCATGGACAGATACATCTGTATTCACGGTCACTTCTATCAGCCGCCTCGCGAGAATCCCTGGCTGGAAGCCATCGAGCTGCAGGAATCGGCCTATCCCTATCACGACTGGAACGAGCGTATCGCCGCGGAATGCTATGCTCCCAACGCCGTCTCCCGCATTCTGGATGCGGAAGGCCGCATCGACCGCATCGTTAACAATTACGCCCGCATCAGCTTCAACGTAGGTCCGACCCTGCTTTCCTGGATCGAGGACAAGGCGCCCGACGTGTACCGCGCCATCCTGGAAGCCGACCGGGAAAGCGCCCGCAACTTCTCCGGACACGGCTCGGCCCTGGCCCAGCCGTACAACCACATCATCATGCCCCTGGCCACGCGCTGCGATAAGCAGACCCAGATCGAGTGGGGCCTGAGCGACTTCAAGCACCGTTTCCAGCGAAGCCCGGAGGGCATGTGGCTGCCCGAGACGGCGGTGGACCTCGAGACCCTCGACCTGCTGGCCGAACGCGGGATCCTCTTCACCATCCTCTCGCCCTATCAGGCTGCCCGTGCCCGCAAGATCGGCAGCCGCCACTGGCACGACGCCTCGGGCGGCCGTATCGATCCCACCATGCCCTACCTGGCCCGCCTTCCCTCCCGGCGCACCATCGCCCTGTTCTTCTACGACGGCCCTATTTCCCGCGCCGTGGCTTTCGAGGGCCTGCTCTACGACGGCCAGAATTTCGCCCGCCGCCTGATGAGCGGCTTCAGCGATCAGCGCACCTGGCCGCAACTGGTGCACATCGCCACCGACGGCGAGAGCTACGGCCACCACCATCGCTACGGCGAGATGGCGCTCAGCTACGCCCTCCACCACATCGAGAGTCAGGGCCTGGCCCGGATCACCAACTACGGCGAGCACCTGGAACGTTTCCCGCCCTCTTACGAGGTGGAGATCGTCGAGAATACCGCCTGGAGCTGCGCTCACGGCGTGGAGCGCTGGCGCAGCAACTGCGGCTGCTCAACCGGCGGCCAGCCCGGCTGGACCCAGGACTGGCGCACCCCCCTGCGCGATGCCCTGGACTGGCTGCGCGACCGCCTGGCCGATCTTTACGAACGCGAAGGGAAGCGCTTCTTCCTGGATCCCTGGAAAGCCCGCGACGCCTATATCGAGGTGGTCCTCAACCGGCATTTCGAAAACGTGCAGCGCTTCCTGGAAGCCCATGCCTTGCACCCTCCCGGCGGCCAGGAGCGCGTTCTGGCGCTCAGGCTGCTCGAGATCGCCCGCCACGCCATGTTGATGTACACGAGCTGCGGATGGTTTTTCACCGACCTGTCCGGGCTGGAAACCGTGCAGGTGCTGCAGTACGCCGGGCGCGCCATCCAGCTCGCGCAGGAGTTCACCGTCGATCCCATCGAGGAGGAGTTCCTCACCCGCCTGGCGAAGGCCCGCTCCAACATTCCCGACCACGGCGACGGCGCCCGCGTCTACGAGAAGTTCGTCCGGCCCGCCATGGTGGACCTGGCCAAAGTGGGCGCCCATTACGCCATGAGCTCGCTGTTCGAGCACTATCCGGAGCGCGCCCGGATCTACAGCTATACCGTCGAGCGCATCGATTTCGACACCTACGAAGCCGGCTCCATGCACCTGGCCGTGGGGCAGGCCAACGTCATCTCCGAGATTACCCTGGCCTCCGAGCTGCTCAGCTTCGGCGTGCTGCACTTCGGTGATCACAATCTCACCGGCGGGGTGCGGCACTTCCGCGACCAGGAGGCCTTCACGTCCATGCGCGCGGAGCTGGTCGCCGCGTTCGGCCGCGCCGACCTGCCCGAGGCTTTCCGCCTGATCGAGCGCGAGTTCCCGGGCATGACCTATTCCCTCAAGCAGTTGTTCCGCGACCAGCAGCGCAAGATCCTCGATCTGATCCTGAAGAATACGGTGGAGAGCGCCGAGGCGGTATTCCGCCAGACCTACGAGCGCAACGTCCCGCTCATGCGTTTCCTCTCCGACCTGCCGATCCCGGTGCCCCGCGCCTTCCTCACCGCGGCCGAATTCGCCCTGAACAGCCAGCTCAGAGCCGAGATGCAGGAGCCCGAGCTGAATCAATCCCGCATCCAGGCGCTGATCAACGAAGCCCGCATCACCAAGGCGGCGCTCGATTCCGCCACTCTGGAATACGCTCTGCGGGAGAACATCGCCCGGATGGCGGCCGAGCTGGCCGGCTATCCGGCCGACCTTGAACGGTTGGCCCGTCTGGACCGTGCCGTGGCCCTGGCCCGCTCGCTCCCCTTCGACGTCAACCTCTGGTCCGTGGAGAACGTCTGCTACGAGCTCTGGCAGTCCGTCTCCCGGCGTTTCCGAAGCCGTGCCGACCAGGGGCGGGAAGAAGCCTCCGCATGGCTCGAACACATGCAGTCGCTGGGGCGCAATCTGAAGATCCGCATGGAGTGAGATGCCCGCTCCCCCGGCCGCCTGCCCGGCGCCGGACGCCTGGCCCTGCACGAAGCCGTGGCCGGATTCCGCGCGACGCTGCTCCGGCGGGCCGCTCCGGGTTAAGATTGTCCCGTGCGTGTGATCTTCGCGTTGCTGCTGCTCGCCCTCTCCGCTCCCGCGGAGCGCGTGGTTCTCCCGGGCCTCCAACAGCCGGTCGAAATTCTGCGCGACCGCTGGGGTGTGCCTCACATCTACGCCCGCACTTCCGCCGACCTGTTCTTCGCGCAAGGCTACATCGCGGCTCGCGACCGCCTGTTCCAGATCGACCTCTGGCGGCGTACCGGCGCCGGCAGGCTGGCCGAGGTGCTGGGCGAGCAGGCTCTGGCGCGCGACCGTCTGGCCCGCGCTGTGCGCTTCCGCGGCGATTGGGAGGCCGAATGGCGCTCCTACTCCCCCGATGCCAGGAGCATCGTCACCGCCTTCGTCAGCGGCATCAACGCGTACATACGCTCGCTGAACGGCAAGCGTCCCCGCGAGTTCGAAATCGCGGGCTACGACCCCGGTCTGTGGGTTCCCGAGGACTGCGTTACCCGGGTCGCCGGTCTGCTGATGGTCCGCAACGTCACCCGCGAGGTGGCCCGCGCGCAGGACATACGGCGCTTCGGTCTCGAGCGCGTGCAGAAGTTCCTGCCTCCCGATCCCCCGGTTCCGATCGAGATCCCCCGGGGCCTCGACCTGAACGACATCACCGGTGACATCCTGAAGGCCTACAACGAGACCGTGGCCGCCGTCCGCTTTCCCGGCCAGGGGAGCAACAACTGGGTCGTCGACGGGTCCATGACCCTGACCGGCAAGCCCCTGCTCGCCAACGACCCGCACCGCCCGGTCACTCTGCCGTCGCTCCGCAAGACCGTCCACCTGGTGGGTCCCGGTTGGAACGCCTTCGGGGCGGGGGAGCCCGCGCTGCCCGGCATTGCCCTGGGCCACAACGAGCGCATCGCCTTCGGCTTCACCATCGTGGGCATCGACCAGGCCGACCTCTACGTGGAAAAACTCAACCCCGCCGACCCCACACAGTATCTCCACCGCGGCCGCTGGCTGCCCATGGACGTGGTGCGCGAATCGATCGCGGTCAAGGGGCGGCGCGAGCCTGTGCCGGTCGAGTTGAAATATACCCTGCACGGCCCCGTGATCCACGAAGACCGCGCGCGCAACCGGGCCTACGCGCTGCGCTGGGTGGGCGCCGAGCCGGGCGGCGCCGGCTACCTGGCCGCGCTCTCCCTGGCGCGGGCCCGCAACTGGTCCGAGTTTCTCTCCGCCATCGACCGCTACAAGCTGCCCTCCGAGAACCTGGTCTACGCCGACGTGGAGGGCAACATCGGCTGGCAGGCCGCCGGCCTCGCCCCGGTTCGCGGGAACTGGTCCGGCCTGCTCCCCGTGCCGGGCGACACCGGGGAGTTCGAATGGAGCGGGTTCCGCAAGGCCGGGGAACAGCCCCGGCTGTTCAATCCGCCTTCCCACTACATCGCCACCGCCAATCACAACATCCTGCCGCCCGGCTATCGCATCCCTCTCTCCTACGAGTGGGCGCTGCCCTTCCGCTTCGAGCGCATCCGCGAAATGCTCGGCGAACGGCGCAAATTCGGCATCGCCGATTTCCAGCGCATGCAGCAGGACGTCACCTCGGTTCCCGCCCGCCGGCTGCAAAACATAGTCCGCCGCTGGACGCCGCCGCAGCGCCTGGCCGCGCCGGTGCGCGAGTTTCTCGCCTGGGACGCCCGCCTGACGGTCGACTCAAAGCCGGGGCTGATTTACGAGTTGTGGTCGGCGAAACTGCCTGCCGCGGTCTTTGGTCCCGGGCTCGGCGGGCGCGTGGACCTGCGCATGGTTCTGGAAACCCTGGAACGCGGCGGAAACGACAAAGCGCTGCTGGATTCGCTCGAAGCGGCTTTGACTGACCTCCGCAAACGCCTGGGGCCGGATGAAGCCGCCTGGAACTGGGGCCGCCTGCACCTGCTGCACCTGCGCCATCCGCTTGGCGTCGCCTCGTTCAACCGCGGCCCGGTGGCGCGGCCCGGAGACGGCAACACGGTCAACTCCACCAGCGGTTCCGGCTTTGTGCAAACCAATGGCGCCTCCTACCGCCAGATCCTGGATCCGGGCGACTGGGACCGCTCCGTCATGACCAACGTTCCCGGCGAATCCGGCGACCCGGCCAGCCGCCACTACGACGACCTGCTCCAGGACTGGGCCGCCGGCCGCTACCACCCCATGCCCTTCTCGCGCCGCGCCGTCGAGTCCGCAACCGTCGAACGCATTACGCTCGCCCCGCGATAACCGCGCCTTTGGTGCGTCGCGGCACCTTTGGCGCCGCTTCTCCCGTTGAGCCCCGGAGCCTTGCGGGTGTAGGTTGAATCGAATCCCGCCATTTTTGTCAAGAGGAGCAGATTAGAGGATGTTCAAGAAGACGCTGATGATTACAGGTGTGCTCGGGCTGGCGGTCGCGCTGGGCCAGAGCGGCGGTGAAAGCCCGCTCAGCCCCGGCGACAGCCGGGTGATGCGCGGCTTCGCCATCACCCCGGTCCCGCTGAATCTGACCGGTAAGAACCGCGCCCTGGTCGGATTGGGCAGCTACCTTGTCAACGCCGCGGGCGGCTGCAACGATTGTCACACCAACCCGCCGTACGCCGAAGGCGGCAACCCGCACCTGGGGCAGCCGAAACAGGTGAACACCGCCGGCTACCTGGCCGGGGGTGTGGCCTTCGGCCCGTTCATCTCCCGGAACCTGACGCCGGATCAGAACGGCCTGCCCGCCGGGCTCACCCTGGACCAGTTCGTTCACGTCATGCGCACCGGCGAAGACATCGACAAGGATCCGCCCCAGGTTCCGTCGCCGGACAAGGATCTGCTCCAGGTCATGCCTTGGCCCGTCTACCAGGACCTGACCGATCAGGACCTCAAGGCCATCTACGAATACCTCCGCGCTATCCCCTCCCGTTAAACGGGCGCCTGAATCTCCCCGGCGGTCGCGGCTCCCTTGCGAAATCGAGTTCGGCGACCGCCGTCTCCGCGCCGCGGAGCGGTTGCATACTCCCTGACGCAGTTCGCCGGGCTTCGGAATGATGGAGTGCCCGGAATGCACCCGGCTCCCCCTTCGCGGCTCACGCCCTTCCGTTTCTGGACGGAATGCGGGGGAACCGTGAAGGGTGGAGCCGGGCCGAAAGGTTGCCTGGACCTGGCCAAGGATACTTGAAATCTTGGAGGAGGCGAGCTTTCAGCGCTCAGCGGTCAGCGTTCAGCTTCTGGAGGAGCGCCGTGAGCATTCGCTTCACCTCGGTAGCGCGCCGGGTCAGTACCTCGTAGTCCTTGAGGGGAATCAGCTTCAGGTCTCTGGCCAGCAACAGGTGGTATTTCAGCTCACTCGCCGATCCCCTTGCGATGGAACAGAGTATGGCAGAAGGCGCACCAGTTGACACTGGCCGTGTATCAAATCACGGCCGTCTTTCCGCGCGACGGGTTATATGGGCTGACGACTCAACTCCGGCGCTCGTCCGCCTCGAGCGCTCCTGTGAGTTCGGATTGTTCCGCCTGACCGCCGACAAGATTGCCCGGATTTTCGGCGTCCGCAAGCACAAACGAATCCGGGGCAAGCTGCACAGCATTCTCGAAAAGCCCGACCACGGGCATCATTGCTGCGGGTCTATTGCAAGAGCCTGGTGGTGCGGATGTACGAAAAGTTTTCCACGTTCCTGCGTCTGGAGATCTGCGTCGGCTGAAAGACCTGGGAATGAACAAGGGACTGGAGAATCTGAACGCGCTGCGCCGAAGGCTGTTGGCAGTGACGGACCGCATGGCCGGCTTGGAAGCCGACCTGCTCAACGTGCATGTGGATTTCCCGCTCTTCCAGCGCTTGGCCCTGCCAATCCCATCCGGCCGCACAAAGATCCCCGGCATCAAGATCCAAGACACCCGGATGATGCGCCTGCTGGAAGTGCTGCTCCACGGCGGCTCACAGCTCGGCGGTTGGCGG
>JADZAF010000118.1 GCA_020852755.1 Bryobacterales bacterium | reverse complement strand
TGGGCGATTCCGTCACCACCGATCACATCTCGCCGGCCGGCTCGATCCCGGCGGAAAGCCCGGCGGGACAGTACCTGATCGCCGAAGGCGTGCATCCGGTGGACTTCAATTCCTACGGTTCGCGGCGCGGCAACCACGAGGTGATGGTACGGGGGACGCTGGCCAACATCCGCCTGCGGAACCAGATGGCGCCGGGCACCGAAGGAGGCTGGACCGTGCACCTGCCCGACCGGAAGCAGATGTGGATCTACGACGCGGCCATGAAATACCAGGCCGAAGGCGTGCCGCTGCTGATTATTGCGGGCAAGGAATACGGCTCCGGTTCCTCCCGAGACTGGGCCGCCAAGGGAGTGGCGCTGCTGGGGGTGAAGGCGGTGATCGCCGAGAGCTTCGAGCGCATCCACCGCACCAACCTCGTGGGCATGGGGGTGCTGCCGCTCCAGTTCCTGCCGGGACAGAACCGCGAAAGCCTGGGACTCACGGGCTACGAAACATTCGATATAGAAAATGTTTCGGCTGCCATGGCGGGTTCGGGACGGGTGGCGGTGCGGGCCACGCCCGCCAAGGGGGAGCCGGTCCGGTTCGAAGCCGTCCTGCGGGTGGACACGCCGCAGGAGGCCGAGTACTACCGCAACGGCGGCATCCTGCCCTACGTGCTGCGTCAACTGGCCGGACGGTCGGCCAGCGCGTGAAAGTCCGGAGTTAACCATGCCGGCGGCTGAGACACTCCCTTTTCCGGGCCGGACCCTGAAGGCCGGCTCGCACGACACGGCCGCGGTGCTGGCCGTGCAGAGGCGCCTGAATGCTGTGGGCTGCGGCCCGGTGCTGGAAGACGGCATTTTCGGCGCCGAGACGATGGACGCGGTGGAACTGTTCCAGGCGCGCTCGGTGGACCGCTTCGGCGTGCCGCTCAAGGTGGACGGCGAAGTCGGGCCCATGACCTGGGGCGCCCTCTTCGGAGGGCGCTCGGTCCCCGCGGTTTCGGTGGCGCCGGCGCCGCTGCTCCGTGAAGCGCTCAAGACGGCGGCCGCGGAAATCGGGACCATGGAGGATCCCCCCGGATCGAACCGCGGCCCGAAGATCGACCAGTATCTGAAGGCGGTGGGGTTGAACCCCGCCTCGGGCAGCTACCCCTGGTGCGCGGCTTTCGTGTACTGGTGCTTCCGGCAGGCAGCCGCCTCGCTGGGCGCCTCCAACCCGCTGGTCCGGACGGCGGGCGTGCTGGACCACTGGAACCGCGCGGGCGAACGGGGGATCCGGCGCATCCTCTGCGCGGAGGCCCGGGAGGAGCCGGCGGTGGTGCTCCCGGGGATGATCTTCATCATCACCACGGGCAGCGGCAACGGGCATACCGGCCTGGTGGAGCGGGTGGAGGGCGTCCGCCTCACCACCATCGAAGGCAACACCAACAACGAGGGATCGCGGGAAGGAGTGGGTGTCTTCCGGCGAAAGGCCCGGCGGATGGACCAGATCAACCGGGGATTTATCAGCTACGGGTAGGGCGGCGGTCAGCGGCGAAAGACCCTAACGTGCCGTGTCCTCACTTGTGCGAGCGCGATTTTCCGGGTGGAACGGCTGAGGTCAAAACAAACCACGAAATGGGTTGACGACCCGCACGCTGCCGTAATACCTGTCATGCTGAAGATCTTCACTGAGGATTTCCGGCAACCCGTAGTGCTCGGCATACGACCAGAGGTGAGCATCGAACCAGTTCAATTGGTACGCGGCACATCCTCGGACCGCGTCCCGCAACATCGCCTCGTTTGGGTAGAGCACGGTGAGCTGCTTCAGGAACTCTTCGGCTTCCCGGAGAGCGTCCGCCTGCCTGAGGATAACGTGGCCACGGATGGGGCGGGTCACTGCGGCAACAGACTCGACGATTGCCTGGTGAGGGACGCGCACCGAGTCGTCGAGGATGCCGCGCCTCAGAATCTCCGTTGCGATCCTCTGCTTCCCTGGAAACCGGTGGTCGAACCGGTAGACAGGAACGTTGGTGTCAACGAGAGCGGCCACGCCGGTAGAGATCCTCTCTTCTCCATCCTCTGCTGCGAGGCTGCCCTGACTTGCGGCCTTTGGAGAGGCGGCGATGGCGCTCGGTCGCTTGATCAAACAAACGGAGGCGCTCCTCCCGGTCTTCGGGCGCGGCCTGTTGGCCCGGGGGAATGACCCGTATCACGTCACCTGCCCCGATCCACCTGATTTCGTCGCCGGGCCGGATGCCGTATTGCTTCGCGACTGCTTGCGGAATCGTCACTTGATACTTTGAAGTGACCTTCGCCATATGCCAAGCGGAAGCCCTCCTCTCATCCTGACATTAGCAAGGATGGATTCCTTGTCCAATCCCAAGCACAGGTCGTATGCGGCTGCGTGCGTGTGAAGCCGGTCCGCAAACCTGGGGCTGACTGATCTGTCCACTGAACGGTTTCAGGGACAGGCGTCAGAGCCGCCGCTTGGGATAGATTCGTCCGGTCGCAGGCTTGCTCCTCCTTCAGCGCGCGGCTAAGTGCGCTTTAGCGCCGCGCACTCGTCCGGCGTCCAGCATGGCGTGCCGCCGGGCTTGCCGGCGACCACGGCTCCCACGCGGTTGGCGAAGTCGGCGATTTGGGCGGCGGGCCAGCCGCAGCCGAGGCCGTGAAGGAAGGCGGCGGCGAAAGCGTCGCCGGCGCCCACCGTATCGGCCACCTTCACCGGGTAGCCGTCCGCCTCGGCGTATTCGCCCGCGGCCAGTACGGCGCAGCCGCGCGCGCCCCGGGTCACGCAGATGCTTTCCCAGCCGAACTGCCGGGCATAGGAGCGGCAGAAGTCTTCGAGCGAGGCCGAGGCGGTATCGAACATGGCTTCCACCGCCTCCGCCTCGGCGTCGTTCAGCTTCACCACATCGGCCCGGGTCATCAGCCACCGCACCAGCGAGCGCTCGTAGGAGTCCACGCGCAGGTTGATGTCGTAGAAGCAGCGGGCGCCGGGAATGGCATCCACCAGCCGCCGGGTGACTTCCCGCGCATGAGGATTCATCTGGTGCAGCGTGCCGTAGTAGATCCAGGCGGGCCGCAGGGCGGCCAGGCGTTCCAGGTCGCCGCCGTCCAGTTCCACAAGATCGTAGGCGGCCGGCCGGTGCAGGGTGAAACGCGGCTGGCCGCCGGAATCGAGCGCAACGGTAACGTGGCCGGTGGCGGCGCCGGGCGCCGTGCGGACGAAACTCGCCGGGAGATCCAGTTCCTTCATGCGCTCGAGCGCCCGGCGGCCGCGCTGGTCCTCCCCCACGGCGCTGACGAAGAAGACCTCGTGCCCCAGCCGGCGCGCGTGGACGGCGAAGTTGAAAGAGGCCCCGCCAAGGTGTTCGGCATCCGGGAACACGTCCCAGAGAATCTCGCCAATGGTGACGATGGTCATGGCAGGCACTACGGATTATGCCAGCTTTCCTGGGCGGGCGCGGTTCTGTTCTACCATTGAACGGAGCAGCCAGCGGCTTGGGGAGGGTAAGTGAAACCGGAAAGGCGCATGTTTCTGCTGTCCGCGGCCGGCGGGGTGGCCGTGCGCGCGGCGGCCTCGGACCGCATCACAGTGGGCGTCATCGGAAGCGGCGGGCGCGGCACCTTCGTGATGACGGTGTTTCAGAAGGATCCGTCAGTGCGCATCGGCGGCATCTCCGACGTCTACGAACCCAACCTGGAGCGCGCCTTGTCGGCGGCGGGCAAAGCCCAGCAGGGGGCGCCCAAGGCCTACCGCGATTACCGGCGCCTGCTGGAGGACAAGGAGATCCAGGCGGTGCTCATCGCCTCGCCCGAACACTGGCATCACCGCATGGTGCTGGACGCCCTGGCGGCGGGCAAGGACGTCTACGTCGAGAAGCCGCTCTGCCAGACGCCGGAGCAGGGCGTCGAACTGGTGGATGCCGAGCGGCGGTCCCGCAGCATCGTGCAGGTGGGCATGCAGCGGCGCAGCTACGACCTGTTCCTGGAGGGGCGAAAGATCGTGGCGGCGGGAACCCTGGGCACGGTCCGGATGGTGCGCTCCTGGTGGCTCAACAACTACCTGGGCGCCTCGCGCGCCACGAAACTGGACGGGCCGCTCGATTGGGAGCAGTGGCAGGGCCCGGCCGTGCGCCGGCCATTCGACCCCAACCGCTTCCGCAACTGGCGCTTCTATCAGGACTACGCAGGGGGCATCGTGGCCGACCAGGGCGCCCACATATTCGACGGCATTCACCTGCTGATGAACGCCGGATACCCCAGCGCGGTGACAGCCGCCGGGGGACGTCCGCACCGCGGCGACGTCGATACGCCGGAGGCGGTGGTGGTGACGGCCGAGTATCCCGAGGATTTCATCGCCGTGTTCTCGGTGAATTACGGCGCCATGCGCTATAAGAGCCGCAACGACCAGCTCAACCAGTTGGACGGCGACCAGGGGCGCATGGACATCGGGCGCGAGGATTGCAAAGTCTACCGGCAGGGTGACGAGGAGAAGCCGGTCATCGAGAAGGGTTCGGAGAGAGGATTCGGCTACGCCACCGACCTGCACGTCCGGAACTTCCTGGAATGCGTGCGGACGCGGAAGACGCCGACCGCGCCGATGGCGCTCGGCTTCCAGGCCGCCCTGGTAGTGCAGATGGCGAACCTGTCGCTCAAGCAGGGCCGCCGGCTGCGCTGGAACGCAGCCGCCCGCCGGGTGCAGGCCTGATGCTGCCTTTCCTGGCTGCGTTTCTCCTGGCGGGAGCCGCCGGCGCGCCGCCGCTGCGCCTGAGCGTCTATGCCACCGCGGGCGGGGTGAACCGCTATCTGGAAACGGAGGCGGGCCGCGAGCAGGCCGTGCGCACGCTGCGGCGCCTCGGGGCGACGAAGATCTTCCTGGAGGGCCGCCGCGGCGATGAGTATGTCCCGCCCGGGAAGTTGCGGGCGGTGCGCGATTTCCTGCGAGCCGCGGGGTTCGAGACCGCCGGAGGCATTGCCACGGTGCCGGGCAAGACCTTCGGAGTCCGGCAGCAAGGCCCGCTTGCCTGGCTGAACTACCAGAACGCCAGGACGCAGCGCGACGTGGCGCGGTTCTTCACCGAGAACGCGGCCCTGTTCGAGGAGTTGATCGTCGACGACTTCTACTGCACGGCGGATGTTTCCGAAGAGTCGGAGCGGGCGCGGGGAAGCCGCTCGTGGGGCGAGTACCGCCGCGACCTGATGGTGTCGCTGATGGAACCGGCGATCCTCCGGCCGGCGCGCGCCGTGCGGCCGGAGATCAAGCTCATTGTGAAGTATCCGCAATGGTACGACCGGTTCCACCTGTTCGGATACGATCCGCCCCGCATGTCGCCGCGATTCGACCGCATCTGGGTGGGAACCGAAGTACGCAACCCGAAGACGCGCCGCATGGGTTTCGTGCAGCCCGTGGAAGGCTACATGAACTTCCGCTGGCTCGCGTCGGTGTCGGGCGGGAAAACGGAGGGGGCGTGGTTCGACCACATCGAATCGACCGCCCGCAACTTCGTGGACCAGGCCTGGCAGAGCGTGCTGGCGGGCGCGAAGGAACTTACCCTGTTCAGCCTCTTGGACGTGATGGAAGGGCATCCCGGGCACGATCTGCTGATCCGCGACCTG
Source organism: Bryobacterales bacterium (assembly GCA_020852755.1). Taxonomy (GTDB): domain Bacteria; phylum Acidobacteriota; class Terriglobia; order Bryobacterales; family Bryobacteraceae; genus JADZAF01. The sequence goes on along the minus strand of JADZAF010000118.1, from coordinate 19,579 downwards.
CCCGAGATGAATGTTCTGGCCGCGCGCCTGCGCAACGCCCCGGCGCGGGGAATCGCGTATTACAAGCCGCCGGGCGGCGACTCCGAGGAGAACCTCTACCTGATGGATTACCTGGGCATGCTCGGGCTGCCCGTGGCGCCGGCGGCGCGCTACCCGGAGGACGCCCGGGTGGTGTTCCTCGGGGTGCAGGCGGCGGGTGATCCGGATCTGGGCGGATTGATGCAGGGCAGCCTCAAACGCGGAGCGACGCTGGTGTTGACGCCGGCGGCTCTGCGCAAACTGGGCGCGGAAGGACGGCGGCTGGCGGGGGTCACGGTCACGGCGGAAGCGCAGCCGGGCGTGAGCGAGGAGGGGCTGGAAGTCGATCTTGGCCTGGCCGCGCCCAAAGGCAGCGTCATCCTGGCAGTGCGCGCCGCCGGGCGGGAGATCCCGTTGCTGTGCCGCAAGGGCCGCGTGCTGGTCTGGAACGTTCGCACATTCTCGGAACAGGACTTCCGGGACACGGGGGAACACCTGCTGGCGCCCAAGGCCCTGGGAATCGCGTCCATGCCCCAGCCGCTCCTGGACCGCGTGCGCGCGGCGCTGCTGGAACCGCTGGGCCTGCGCTTCAGCGCGCCGGCCGGAGTGGCGCTCTATTGGATTGGCGATTCGCGCTGGCTGTACAACTTCGGCGATGGCGCGGTTGCAGTGCGGGTGGACGGCCGGACGGTACACGCGCCGCCGGGCCGCGCCGTGGAGGTGAAACGGGATGCAGTGGATCACCCGGCAGCTCTTTGAGCGGGTGCTGGAGCAGGCGCGCAACTCGCCGCGGCGCCGCATGAACTTCAATTTTCATTCGCACCTGGAGGAGAACCCGCACCGCTTTCTGAACGTGCTGGTGGAGGGGACCTACATACGGCCGCACCGCCACGTGGATCCTCCCAAGCCGGAAGCCTTCCTGGCGCTGGAAGGCCAGATCGCCTTCTTCGTCTTCGATGACAGCGGCAGAGTGGAAACGCGCCGGGTGCTGGGCCGGGACGGGCTGTGGGGCGTGGACATCCCCGCGGGACTCTGGCACAGCATGGCGGTTTTGACCCCGCACGCCGTTTGTTACGAAGTGAAGCCGGGGCCGTACGCGCCGTTGAGCGACAAGGAGTTCGCGCCCTGGGCCCCGGCTGAGGGAATGCCCGAGGCGGCGGCCTATCTGCAGGCCCTGATTCGGGAGAGGTGACGAAGGTCTTTTTCGTGTATGCTGTAGGCAAGAAAGGAGCCCTCGAATCGTGAACCGGAGAAGTTTCCTGGCGACGGCGGCAGCGGCGGCCGGCGCCGCCCAGGCAGCCCCCCAACTGGCCGTGGACGGCGGCAAACCGGTGCGGGAGAAACCGCTCCGGGCGGATTATTTCGGCACCCAATTCTACGACGACAAAGAGCGGCAGGAACTGCTGGACGTGTGGGAGACGCGGCGGCCCTTCCGCTGGTACGGGACCGGCAACAAGCCGCCCATGAAAGTGGCCACCTTCGAGAAGGAGTTCGCGGCGCGCATGCAAACCAGGTACGCGCTGGCCGTGACTTCCGGGACCACCGCTTTGCAGGCCGCCATGGCGGCGCTGGAGATCGGGCCGGGCGACGAAGTGATTTTGCCGGCCTGGACCTGGCACTCCTGCTACGCAGCCATCGTGCTGGCGGGCGGGCTGCCGGTCTTCGCCGAGATCGACGAATCGCTGAACATCGACCCGGACGACATCGAGCACCGCATCACGCCGCAGACCAAGGCCATCATGGCCGTGCACCTGCAAGGCGCTCCGGCCGACCTGGACCGCATCATTCCCATCGCCCGCAAGCACAGGATCAAGCTGCTGGAGGATTGCGCCCAGAGCGTGGGCGGCGATTACAAGGGCAAACCGCTCGGCTCCTACGGCGATATCGCGATTTACAGCCTGCAGCTCAACAAGACCATTACCGCGGGAGAGGGCGGCGCGGTGGCGACCAGCGACCCGGTGCTGTTCGAGAGGGCGGCGCGCTTTCACGACGTAGGCGGGCTGCGCAGCCTGCACGAGCAGATCGTCGGCACGCCGAAGCTGAATCCCTTCGTGGGCACGAACTTCCGGATGAGCGAGTTCACCGGCGGCGTGCTGCTGGCGCAACTCCGCAAGCTGGACACGATTGTCGGTTCGGTGCGCGCGAGCGCCCGCCGGGTGTACGACGGCATACGCGACCTGCCGGGTATTCACCTGCGCAAGGTTCCCGATCCGCAGGGCGAGATCGGTTCGGCGGTCTTTCTGGGCTTCCAGACGAAGGAACTGCGGGACCGCTTCATGGCCGCGATGAAAGCGGAAGGCGTTCCGGTGAGCCCGCCCGGAGGTTCCATCAACCTGCCGGTGGCGCCCTACGTGGAGAGGAAGGCCACGGTGCACCCGGCCTGGCCCACCTTCAATACGGAGCGCGGGAAAGCGATTCAGTACGGCGCCAACTGCTGCCCGCGCACGACGGACATTCTGAACCGCTTTGCGGGGCCGGCGCTGGACCCCAAATTCACCAGGCGCGACGCGGATGACATCGTGGCCGCGATCCGCAAGGTGTATCCGAAAGTCGTGGGGTGATGAAGGCTGCGATTGAAGGGTTCCTGGCCGAGCGCAGCCTGGCCGTGGTAGGCGTCTCGCAGCGGCCGCGGGGTTTCGGGCGGATCGCCTACAAGGAACTCAAGTCGAAAGGCTACCGGGTCTTCGCGGTGAACCGCGGCGGGGGCGGCGTCGAGGGCGATCCCGCGTATCCCAGTCTCAGCTCGCTTCCGGAACCGGTGGGCGGCGCCGTGATCGTGGTGCCGCCCCAGGAAACCGAGCGGGTCGTCCGGGACGCCGCGGCGGCCGGCATCCGGAAGGTCTGGATGCAGCAGGGCTCGGAATCGGAAGCCGCCATCCGCTACTGCGAACAGGGCGGGATGAGCGTCGTCCACGGCCGGTGCATTCTGATGTTCGCCAGGCCGGCGGGCTTCCACCGTTTCCATCGCTGGCTGTCGGGACTGTTCGGGAAACTGCCGAAATAGCCGGCGGCTGTGCGTCCGCTCCGCGCCCGGCTGGCCTGGCGCGCCAGGCTTGAACGCCGAACCTCCGGCGGCTAGATGAACTTATACGTTCCCGGCACCGGCACTTCCGGCGGGCCCATCTTCAAGTCGTACCCGAACGCTTTCGGCATCAGGTCGAGCTGCGAAGCCATGATCTGGTCCCAGGTGAGTTCCAGGCCGGAATAGGCCGACTCGCGGGCCATGATGCAGGTCATGGTGGCTTCCGCCACGAACATGGCCTGGTTGAGATAGGGCCCGTCGCCGCGAATGCTGTTCACCAGGTCCATGTGCTCCTGCACATAGGGCATCACTCCCTTGGATCCCCTGTCGTTGCCGGTGCTGCGGCCCCTGGTTCCCACCACCAGGTCGCTGACGTTGTTGTACACCCCGCGCGGATACTGGCGGCAGTGGCTGCTCAGGCGCACGCCGTTGGGATACACGAACTCGGAGGCCAGGTGGTCGTAGATGTTGCCGTAGAGTTCCTCGCGGGTGCGCCAGGCGCATCCGCCGGAGGCCACCACGCTCACCGGATGGGCGTTCATGACCCAGTTCATGAAGTCGATGTTGTGGTAATGCTGCTCCACGATCTGGTCGCCGCAGATCCAGATGAAGGAGTACCAGTTGCGGTGCTGCCATTCCATGTCGCCCCACCTGGCCTCGCGTGCCTTGGCATGGAAAACCGGCCCGGAAAGATAGCGGGAGTACAGGGCGGCGATATCCCCGATGGCCCCGTTGTGGATCTTGTCCACGGTCTCGATGTACTCGCGGTGCGAGTGCCGCTGCGCCCCGGTCACCACGCTGAGTTTCTTCTCCACCGACTTCTTCGCGGCGGCCATGAAACGGCGGCAGCCGACCGGGTCGGTAGCGACCGGCTTCTCGGTAAAGATATGCTTGCCGGCTTCCACGGCGGCTTCAAAATGCATGGGCCGGTAGCCCGGGGGCGTGCACAGCATGACGATGTCGAGGTCGGAGGCCACCAGCTTGCGATAGGCTTCGAACCCGACGAAGTGGCTGCCCGGATCCACCTTCACGCGCTTGGGGATGTCCAGGGCCAGTTCCTCGGCCTTCTTCTCGCGCCCGTTGATCGCGATGCCGGCGTGGCGGCTGACGAATTTCGGATCGCGCAGGCGCTTGAGCGACGCCTCCAGCTTGTCCTCGAAGACGTCGGCCATGGCCACGAGTTCGACGTTCTCGGTGCCGGTCAGAAGGTCCACCGCGGCCTGTGTGCCGCGTCCGCCACAGCCCACCAGGCCGGCCTTGAGCCGCTCCTTGCCGGCGCCGCGGACCAGTTCCGGCTTGACGAGCGTGAAGGCTGAGGCGCCAATGGCCGAGTCCTTGAGAAAAGACCTTCGGGAGGGATTATCGGAATACTGATGCATGAGCGAGATTGTACTACGCCGCTTGCAGTTCCGGTTCCAAACCCGGCCGGCGGCGGCCCGCGACACCTTGACCCCGGCAGTACGGGACCGCTCCTTGCAGTCGCGGCTCAGCAGCGCCATGCGGGGCAATACCGCGCGCTACCGGGCCACGACCGGAGTGTGTCGCGGACGCCGGGGACGGGAGCCGGTGAGACACGAAGCGCGCGGCCGTGCGACAATACGGGCAGGCGAGGATGCGGAAACCGCTCCCTGGCGGTTGCGGCTCGGCAGGGGCAGCCATCGCCGTTTTTCCCTGGAATCGCGGGGTGTCCCGATCGCATCTATACTGTAAGCCGGTTCATCCTTGCAGCCTCGCGCTGGGTCCATGAGAGATTACGTCGAGCTGACCAAGCCTCGCATCACGTGGCTCATCCTGATGAGCACCGCGGTGGGATTCTACTTTGGCGCGCGCGAGGTCTGGGACTGGCTGGCCGCTTTTCACACTCTGGTAGGCACCGGCCTGATCGCCTCCGGCACCGCCGCTCTCAACCAGTGGTACGAGCGCGACGCCGACCGCAAGATGCGGCGCACGGCGGGGCGGCCGATTCCGGCCGGGCGGCTGAGCGCCTCCCGGGCGCTGATCTTCGGAACCGCGCTCTCCGCGGCCGGGTTCCTGCAGCTTTCCCTGGGGGCGAACCTGCTATCGGGCGTACTGGGGCTCATCACGCTTCTCTCGTACCTTTTCCTGTACACGCCGCTCAAGCAGCGCACCCATCTCTCGACGGTGATCGGAGCGGTTCCCGGGGCCATGCCGCCGATGATCGGCTACGCCGGCGCCTGCGGCAGCCTGACGCTGGAAGCCTGGGTGCTGTTCACCATCCTCTTTCTGTGGCAGTTTCCCCATTTTCTGGCCATCGCCTGGATGTACCGGGAAGACTACGCGCGGGCCGGGATCGTGATGCTGCCGGTGGCCTATCCGGACGGTGAGGCCACGGCCCGGCAGATGGTCATGTACTCGCTGGCGCTCATCCCGGTGAGCATGGTCCCCAGCCTGCTGGGCATGGCGGGGAAATTCTACTTCTTCGGCGCCCTGGTTCTCAGCCTGCTGTACCTGTACTCGGGGTTGCGCGCGTCGCTGGAAAGGACCATCGGGCGGGCCCGGACGGTCCTGGTCGCTTCCGTGTTCTACCTTCCGCTGATTTACGGGCTCATGCTATTGGACAGGTCTTCGTTGTGATCATTACAGTCGATCGCGTCACCCACCGCTACGGTGAACGTGTGGCGCTTTCCGGCGTCAGCTTTTCCGTGCGCCGCCAGGAAATCTTCGGGCTCCTGGGCCCCAACGGCGGGGGAAAGTCCACCCTTTTCCGGATTCTCTCCACCATGATGGCTCCCAGCCAGGGCTCGGCCCGCATCGCGGGACACGACGTGGTGGAGGATTCCGCCCGGGTGCGCCGCCGCATCGGAGTGGTTTTCCAGTCGCAGAGCCTGGACAAGAACCTGACGGTCGTGGAGAACCTGCGCAGCCAGGGCCACCTGTACGGCCTTTCGGGGAATCGCCTGCGGGAGCGTATGGATCTGGCTATGTCCCGCCTGGGGCTGCTGGAGCGCCGCGAAGACCTGGTGGGCAAGCTCTCGGGCGGCCTGCGCCGCCGGGTGGAGATCGCCAAGGCGCTGCTGCACGACCCCAGTGTGCTGCTGATGGACGAAGCCTCGACGGGCCTGGATCCGGTGGCCCGCCGCGAGCTGTGGCAGTACATCCGCGATCTGCGCGACCGCGAGGGGGTCACCATCGTGCTGACCAGCCACATACTGGACGAAGCCGACCGCTGCGACCGGCTGGTCCTGCTGCACGAAGGCCGGATCGTGGCCGAAGGCACGCCGGGCGAGCTGAAGTCGGACATCGGCGGCGACGTGGTGGTGCTGGAGGTGAACGACCCGGAGACCATGGAGCGCAAAATCGCCCTGCGTTTCGGGGTGGACCCGCGACGGGTGGAGGGGAGACTGCACGTCGAGATCGCCAACGGGCACCGGTTCATCGCCGAAGTGGTGGAGGCGTTTCCCGGCCAGATCGAATCGGTGGGCCTGCACAAGCCTACTTTGGAGGACGTCTTCGCCCACCAGACCGGAGCGCTCATATGCTGAACTTCTGGCTTCCCGTTCTTACCCTCTGGAATCGCGAGCTGACCCGCTTCTGGCGCCAGAAGAGCCGGGTGCTGGGAGTGGTGGCCTCGCCCCTGGTGTTCTGGCTCATCATCGGCTCCGGTTTCGGCGACCTCAGCCGCTTCTTTGCCGGCGCGCTGGTTCTCACGGTGCTGTTTTCCGCGATCTTTTCCACCATTTCGATCATCGAGGATCGCCGGGAGGGCTTCCTGCTCTCCATGCTGGTATCGCCGGCGCCGAGGACGAGCATGGTGCTGGGCAAGGTGCTGGGCTCGGCCACCCTGGCCTGGGTTCAGGGCCTGATCTTCCTGGCCTTTGCCCCCCTGGCCGGGCTGGCGCCTTCCCTGGGCAGGCTGCTGGGCCTGGCGGGCGTGATCTTCCTGATCTCCTGCACGCTCACCGCCCTGGGTTTCCTGATCGCCTGGAGAATGGAATCCACGCAGGGTTTTCACGCCGTGATGAACCTGTTTCTGGTTCCCATGTGGATGGTGTCGGGCGCGGTCTTTCCCATTTCCGAAGCCCACACCTGGATCCGCTGGATCATGCTGGTCAACCCGTTGACGTACTCGGTGGCGGCGGTCACACGCCTGCTGCCGGTCGCCGTGCCTCCCGGCACTCCCGATCTGCCCCTGGACCTCGCCGTCACGGCCGCTTTCGGCTTGGTTTTGGCCATCGCCTCGGCGGTGCTGGCCAACCGCAAGACCACGGTGAGCTACGCATGAAGCGCGCAATCCTGATCTTTGCCGCGGCCATGCTGGCGGGGTGCGGATCCCGCCCGGAGCCGCTTCCGGTCTACGGGCAGGTGCCCGAATTCGAACTGACCGCCGAGACCGGCGAACCGTTTTCCAGCCGGACGCTGGCCGGCAAGCCCTGGGTGGCCGATTTCATCTTCACCTCGTGCAGCGGCCCCTGCCCGCGGATGAGCTACCTGATGAGCCAGATACAGCGCTCCGTGCCCGGAGCGAGACTGGTTTCCTTCACCGTGGACCCCGAGGGCGACACTCCGCCGGTGCTGGCCTCCTACGCCCGGCGTTACCGCGCGGAACCCGGGCGCTGGACCTTTCTGACCGGTGATCGCGAACTGCTGCACAAGCTCAGCCGCGATGCCTTCAAGCTGGGCAACGTCGACGGCAGCATGGAGCATAGCACCCGGTTTGTGCTGGTGGACGGGCAGGGGCGCATCCGGGGCTACTACGGCACCGAGGAGAAATCCCCGCTGGCCGAAATTCAGCGCGACCTGGAGCGGCTGGAGCGCGATCCCTCGTGAGCTGGCCGGCGTTCAACGCGGGCCTGAATGCCGCTGCCGCGGTTCTGTTGCTGTCGGGCTACTGGCTCATCCGCACCGGGCGCAAGCGGGCCCATCAGCGGGTGATGCTGGCGGCCTTCGCGGTTTCCTGCCTGTTCCTGATCTCCTACCTGGCCTATCACTCCCAGGTCGGCACGGTGCGCTTTCAGAAGACCGGCGCCGTCCGCACGGCCTACCTGAGCATCCTCGCGACTCATACCGTGCTGGCCGCCGCCGTCCCGTTCCTGGCTGTCGCGACTCTGGTCCGGGCGCTGCGCGGACGCTTCGACCGGCACCGCCGCATCGCGCGCTGGACCTTGCCGGTCTGGCTGTATGTCAGCGTGACCGGCGTCACGGTCTACTGGATGCTCTACCGGATGTAGCCGGGCCGCTCCCGCGCTCAGGTCCGGTACGCCTTCTTGACGGCCGCGACCACTCCGCGCAGGTCGCGCTCCGTGTCTTTCGCGCCGATCGGAAGGGTCGCGCAGCGGTCGTACAACTCCACGGTCCGCGGACAGCAATCCGCGCCGTAGCGAATCGATTTCCCACGCGGGGTGTTGAAGGAAGGCCAGGCCGGGTGCATGGCGGTCTTCTGCTCGATGTGCGGCACGGCGGGCAGATAGAGCGAGCCGGTCGGCGGGTGGGCCGCCACGTTCTCCGCCCGCATGGTTTTGACGAATTCGTCGCGGGCTGCCTTGCTCTTGAGGAAGACGAATACCGCCGTTCCGATCTCCCCGCCGGCGTCGGGCAGACTGCGAAGCTCCAATCCGGGGAGGCTCTGGATGTGGTCGCGCACATAGCGCGCGTGGCGCCGGAAGGCGGCCAGGATGGTATCCAGCTTGCGCAACTGCGCCAGCATCACCGCGCCGGACATCTCGTTCATCCGGTAGTTGACACCGACGAAACCGGACATGGCCTCCCGCCCGAGCAGGTCCTTGTGCAGCGGCCGCAGCAGCCCCAGGTCATGGAAGCGCGCGGCGCGCTCGAACAGGGCCGGGTCGTTGGTCACCACCGCGCCGCCTTCGCCCGCGGTCAGGGTCTTGGAAATCTGGAAGCTGTACATGCCGATATCGCCGAGCGAGCCCAGGCGCCTGCCCTTGTACTGGCCGCCGAGGCTCTGGGCGGTGTCCTCCAGGATCCGGATATTGTGCCGGCGGGCCAGCAGCAGAAGCCGGTCCATGTCAGCGCCGCAGCCGTACAGGTGGAGGACCATCACCACCCGGGTCTGCGAAGTAATCTTCTTTTCGACGTCGGCGGGATCGATATTGAGAGACTCGTCGCACTCCGCGAACACCGGCAGGGCGCCGGTCATGAGGATGGCGTTGTAACAGGCATACCAGGCCCACGCGGGAAGGATCACCTCGTCGCCGGGGCCCACGCCCAGAGCGGTCAGCGCGGTATGCAGGGCGGCGGTCCCGGAAGTGACCGCCAGGGCGTACTTCACGCCCATGTACTCCGCGAAGGCTTTTTCAAAGGCAGCCACCTTGACCGGCTTCGACGGGCCGTACCAGCGAAACAGCGTGCGGGAAGAAAGCGCTTCGTTCAGCTCGCGCCTTTCCTGATCGTCATAGGAGTAGGCGCCGGGATAGCTCGTGGGGGAACGGTCGCTGCTCTCCTGCGCGGCTCGAGAGAGGCGCGCAGCGGCCAGCGGAAAACCCGCCAGCGCGGCTCTGCGATTGAAATGGAAATCTTTTCGGGCCATGACGACCGCCAGTCTACACCCTCGGAGAGCCGGATGGCGGATTTCGGCTCCAGTTTCACCGCTCCCTCTGGTCGCGGCTCGGAACCCGCGCTCCAGGGAGCGGCGGGGCCGTGAGTGAGCGAAAGACGGGCGGGCCGCTCGCGCAGCCCGCCGTTGAAATAACACTCAGAACAGAATCTTCAGACCGAACTGAACGACCCGCGCCTCTCCTCCGCTGCTGATTCTCCCCAACGTGCTGGGTACGGAGATGTTCGACCCCGGACCGCCCCAGTTGAAGTGGTTCGGCATGTTGAAGAATTCGGCCCGGAACTGCACCTTCAGGCGCTCGTACACTGCGAAGTCTTTCAGGATGCTGCCGTCGATCACGATGTCACCGGGGGTGAACAACAGGTTGCGCGCGGCATTGCCGAAGGTGTAGAGCGCGGGCGTGGTGAAAGCCGCGGGGTTGAACCACTGGCCCATAGTCTGCTCCTCGGGATACAGAGGAATATCCTTGACCCGGTCGGGCCGCCCGCCGCGCCACCCGGTCTGGGTTGCCGTGAAGCTCGGACTGAAAGGCGTTCCCGTTCTTAGGTAGAGGATGCTGGAGAACTGCCATCCTCCGGCAAGGTGCTTCACCACGGGGTGCGCCGCCGAAAGGAATTTCCGGCCGGGGCCGAAGGGCAATTCGTAGCTGCCGGCGAAGGTGAAAATGTGGCGGCGGATCTGGTCCGAGTTGCCCCGGTCGGCCCGGGCGTTATAGGGATCCTGGGGGCCGCCCACGACGGGCACATCGTCAAGCGAACGGTTCCAGGAATACTCGGCCTGGAAACTCAGCCCGCTGGAGTAGCGCTGCACCGCCTCGAGCTGTAGCTGGTGGAGGATCGAGTTGCCGCCTCCGGCCAGCAGCAGGATATCCGCCCAGGGTTGATAGGGCCGGTTGGGCTGAATGGCGCCGGGAATCTGCGTCCTGGAGAGGTTGATCGAATAGTTGTACCAGGGCAGATGGGTGCTGTGGTTGCCGACGTAGGAGGCGCGCACGCCCAGGTTGGGCCGCACCTCGCGCTCCACCGTCAGGTTCCACTGGTAACTCTCGCTGTTGCGGATGTCCTTCTCGACCGCGGTCACGTTGGCGTTGGGCGAGATCGCGCCGCCACCCGGAAAGGGCGACGCCAGGCTGATGGATGGCGTGTAGCCCGCCGCGGCTTCAAAGGACTCGGCCAGCAGGAAGGGAGGATTGTTGAATCCGCGCTGCCGGAATCCGATAAACACGGGCAGGAAGTTGTAATAGACCCCGGCGCCGCCCCGCACCACCGTCTTCGCGTCCCCAAAGGGACGGTAGGCGAAACCGAAACGCGGCCCGAAGTTGTTCTTGTCCGCCCTAAGGTCTTCGACCGGGACGCCGGCTTGCGAGGCCAGCACGATGCCGTAGGCGTCCACGAGCCTCTGCTGCGCCTGCGAGGGAAGCTTGTCGCTCTGGATCACCAGCTTGCCGCTGCTGAAGTCGAAGTTGGACAGCGTGTCGTTCCGCTCTCCCCAGGGCGACTGATACATATAGCGCAGGCCGAAGCTCAGGCTCAGCCGCGAGGAGACGTGCCAGTCGTCCTGAATGAAGAAGCTGTAGCGGGGACTGGTGAACAGCAGGTTGGGACTGGTGGTGGAGCGGTAGGCGGCGACCGGGTAGCCCAACAGGAAATCGCCGAAGGCGTGGGCCGGTTGCGCCGTGCCGGGACCGCCCAGAGTGTACCGGCCGTTGAAGTCGAAACGGCCCAGGCCGGAGTTGTTCGCCAGGCCGGAACCCATGCCGGCCACCGCGGGCGGAGAAAGCACCTTGTGCAGCGCGATGTCGGCGCCCAGCTTGATGGTGTGCCGGCCGCGCACCAGCGTGACGTTATCGATGAACTGCGGCGTCAGTTCCGAACCCGGATCGCTCCCGCCGTAGTCGCCGATAGCGACGTGGTTGGTGATGTTCATGTTGGGCAGGCCGCCGAAGGACACCGGGTAGAGGCCCGGAAACAGGCTGAGCGGGTTGAAGTCGCGGTTCATCCCCTGGCGGGTCGAGGCGTGGCGGAAATAGACGAAGCGGAACTCGTTCAGGGTCCTCGGCGAGAGGGTGTGATTCCAGGTCAGGTTGGCGCTCTGGGTGCTGTACCCGCCGTTGGTCCAGTTCCCATAGCCGGACGGGTAGCCGACCGCCACGAAGTACGGATAGCCCTTGGAGTGGTTCAGGTGCACCCAGATGCTGTCCTTCTCCGAGAACCGGTGGTCCACCCGCACGCCGTAGCGGTTGATGTCGGAGATATTCCCGATCGTCCAGCGATAGTTGCGCAACGTGCCGGCCGGGCCCTCTCCCGCCGTATTCGGCAGGGGGACATAATCGATCAGCGCCTTGGAGCGCGCGTCGATGCGGCTGGCCGGCACCCGGTTGTTGGGGAACGGCATCCCGTTCAGCGGGTCGACCAGGGCGGGCAGCCCGCTGAAATCGCCGTCCCGCATGGCCTGCGTGGCCACGCTGTTCAGGTAGTTGGGAGCCGTGCGCTCCCGCAGGCCTTCGTAGCTGTGAAAGAAGAACGTCTTGTTCTTGCCGTTGTAGACACCGGGAATGTAGACCGGCCCTCCCAGCGTGTAACCGAACTCGTTGCGGTTGTAGGCGGGCTTGGGAGTCGGCGCGTGCGTGTAGTAATAGCGCGCGGCGAACTCCTTGTTGCGGTTGAACCACAGGGCCGAGCCGTGCAGATCGTTGGTGCCCGACTTGGACACCACCGTTACCGCCACGGAGGCTTCGAACTCCGCCTTCTGGTTGTTGGAGTCGATCTTGAATTCGCTGATGGCATCCACCGAGGGCAGCGTGGCCAGGCCGTTGCGGTAGGAGTAGGCGCCGCCGCCGTTGCCGGTGTCGTTGTACATGGCGCCGTCCACCGTGAACTGGATGCCGCCCCAGTAGGCGCTGCCCGCCACGCGCGGGTTGGAGGCGCTGTCGCTGGTGACTCCCGCGGAGATCCGGATCAGCCGGTCCAGCGTGCGCCCGTTGAGGGGGATGGTTGTGATGACGTTCGCCTCCAGGACATTGCCGATGGTGGCGCTCTCCGAATTCACCACCGGCGCGCTGGCCTGGACTTCCACCGTTTGGGTTACTGCTCCGGGTTCCAGAATGATGTCCACGCGGGACGAGCGGTTGGCCAGCAGCCGCACGCCCCGGGTCACGCTGGGCTTGAATCCCGACAGTTCGGCTCGCACAGTGTAGGTGCCGGGCGGCAGGTTGGCCACCACGTATTCACCAGTAGCCGAAGCGGCCGCCTTGGTTTCGATGTTGGTTTGTTCGTCGATCACGGTGATGCTGGAATTGGTGACCACCGCGCCGGTTGCGTCTGTGACCGTGCCGACGATGGTCCCCGTGACGTTCTGGGCCATAACCGCGGAAGCCAGCAACAGGAACAGGCAACAAGCCGTGTACACGTGCATCCGTTTCCTCAAAGCTCTCCTCCTATTCGTTCTTGTCGAACGCGAGACTGGTTGAACCGGCGCCAAGGCCGTTTCCCCTTCTATCTGGATCAAGGATACACCGGAACACGGGACCGTGGAGTACAAGGCGGTGCTGCGTGGTTTTGGTGACAGCGAGAGGAAACTCAACCGCTCCCTCTGGTCGCGGCTCGGAAACGGGGTACGCCCCGGGTCTCGTCCTGCGGGGTGGGCAGCAAGCCGCATTGCCGGCTGTTGTTGAGACAGCCGGCAATGCGCTGCGGGATCAGGAAATCAGAAGTACAACTTCAAGCCGAACTGGATGACGCGCATCGGCAGACGGAGGCTGCGAATCTCGCCCATGCGCGGGCCGTCCGGGACGATCGAAGTGGTGGTGGAAAAACTCAGGCCGTTGGGCACGCCGAACTGCGGCGTGTTGGAGAAGTTGAAGAACTCGCTGCGGAACTGCAGCCTGCCCTGCTCGCCCAGGAACGGCATCTTCCAGTTCTTGTACAGCGACAGGTCGAGGTTGCTGGCGCCGGGCGACACCATGATCCCGTCGCCGGCGCTCCCGTAGTGGCACAGGTCCAGCCGTCCGGGTATGTTGCAGCTGACGCGCCGGAAGGCGCTTGGATCGAACCACTTCTGGCGGGTTGCCGCATCCCCCAGGCGGCCATCGGCGATCCGGTCCGGCCGCGTGGTCTGCCCGGTGTTGATATCCCCGCCCGTGAGGCCGAACGGAAAGCCCGTGCGCATGGTGACGATGCCATTCACCTGCCAGCCGCCGATAAAAGCACCGGTAACGCCCTTGAAGCGGTCCAGGAAAGGCATGTCGTAGACGAAGTTGAACACCGCGTTGTGGGTGACGTCAAAGCCGTAGCGGGTGCGGGAGGCGCGCCGGTTGGTCCAGTCCTGGAAAGTGCCGGTGTTCCCGGATCCCTCGTTGCGCCCGTAGCCCTCCCCCAGAGCCTTGCTGTAGGTATAGGCCAGGCTCATGGTCAGGCCGTGGCTATAGCGCTTCTCCACGGTGGTCTGCAGGCCCTGGTAGGAGCCGTTGGCGTAGGCCTCCAGAAAGCGGATGTTGCCCAGGCCCAGCGCCGCGTTCCCCTCGCCCTGGCTCACGTAAGCCTGCCAGGGGCGGCGGGCGTCGATGTTGGTGTCCGGCGAAGGTCCCGGAAGGTTCTGGGTGATGGTGGCGTCCACGTGGCTGCTCTTGCTGCCCACATAGGCCACGGTCATCAGCAGGTTCCATGGCAGGTTCCGCTGGAGGTCAAAACTCCACTGCCAGGTATTGGGCGATTTGTTGTCGTACGGAAACAGGCTTAGAGCCCGCCGCGCAGGAGCCGTTCCGGAGCCCGGGAACACGTTGTCGAGCGTGATGATCGGCGTGTTGGGCCGGTACTTGCGGGTCTGCACGGTGTAAGTCTTGCCGCCGTAAGCATAATCAAAGGTCTGGGCCACGTCGGTCACGGAGCTGAAGGTCAACTGCCCCGAACGGGGCGGCAACAGCGCCAGGATGGTCCAGTTGTTGAACTGCTGCGCATTGGCGAACCAGCCGGCGCCGCTGCGGATCACCCACTTCTCGGTCAGCCGGTAGGCCAGTCCGACGCGGGGCATGAAATAGCGGTTGTCCACTTCCGAGAACACGTAGTTGGTGACATTCGGGCCGGGGATCAGGGTGGGGAGCATCCGGCCGTCGGACGCCTGCGTGAGGATGTCCGGCCGGAACGACCGCCAGCCGCCTTCGACATCCACCGGGCGCCCGAAGTAATCCCAGCGCAAACCGATATTCGCCGTCAGCTTGCGGGTGACCTTCCAGTCGTCCAGGAAGTACGCGCTGTAGCGGCTCTGCCGCGGCGCGGTGAAGGGCAGCCCTTCCCCCGTGGCCGAAGACGAGTAATAGCCCAGCAGGAAATCCTGCAGGGAGCCGCTGGCCGAGCCGCGCGCGCTGTTCGCGGCCGCCCGGTCCAGAATGTTGTAGCGATACTCGATCCCGGTCTTGAAGGTGTGGGAGCCAAGAGTCATCGAAACGTTGTCCGTGAACTGATGCACGGTGTTGAAATCGTAGCCGTTGCCGCCGTCGCGGTCTCCCCCGATCAACGTGCTGGGAATCCCCACTTCGCGAGTCGTGAATTTGCGGTTGTTGTCCGTGGCTACCCGGAACTTGCCGATGTTCAGCGAGTCCATGTCGAAGTCCGTGTCGGTCCGGGGATTTCGCGTGTCGTCGCTGGCCTTGTTGAGCCCGTAGCGGAATTCGTTCAGCATGCGTGGGCTGAAGATGCGAATCCACTGGTAGGCGATATTAGTCGCCTTCGAGAGGACATAGTAAGTGAAATTGGGATTCAGATCGTAGTTGTCCCACTTCGACCGGTCAATCGCGAAGCGCACGAACATCTTGTCCTTGGAGGTCAGCTGATGATCGATCCTCCAGAAGTACTGGTTGGTCTTGTAGATGTTGGGAACCGTGCCCTGCGCGTTGTTATCCGATACGTCCACCGGGTTGAACATCGGCAGGGGCTGGAACTGGTTGACGAAGGCCTGGGCGTTCTTGTTGATGCGGCTGGCGGGAATGATGTTGTTGATTTTCCCGTTGTTGTCCCGGTACGGCTCGCCGGTAGTGGGGTCGTAGATGATGCTGGGCTGGCGGATGGGGACTCCGTTGACGATCAGGGGCGTCAGGTAAGCCGAGAAGTCTCCGTTACGGTCGGCTTGCGGATGCCACCGCGTGGTTTGCACGGTTTCGCGGGTCTCGCGCCGCCCTTCATAGGTGAAACTCCAGAAGGTGCGGTCCTTGCCGTCATACACCTTGGGGATCGTAACCGGCCCGCCCAGGAAGAATCCGAACTGGTTCCGCCGCAGGCGGTTCTTCTCCGAAAGCTTGGACCCTTGCGGCACCTGGAAGTTCAAAAAGTAGTCCGTGGCCGCCAGCTTGTCGTTGCGGAGAAACTCGAAGAGGGTGCCGCGCAGCTGGTTGGTGCCGCTCTTCAACGCGATCTGCACGATGGCCCCGTTGTTCTGCCCGTACTCGGCCGAATACGAGCTGGTCTGCACCTTGAATTCCTCGATCGCGTCGATGGACGGGGTGAAGACCGTGGTATTCACCCGCGGCTCGGTGGCGATGACGCCGTCCAGGGTGACCTGCTGGTTCACTTCGCGCTGGCCGTTGGCGCTGATGGCCACGCTGTTGCCCGGGATGGGAAAACCCGCCTGGCCGTCAAAGCCCATGCGCTGGCCGTACTGCACGCCGGCCGTCAGGACCGCCAGGCTGGCGACGTTGCGCCCGTTCAAGGGCAGCTCGACGACGCGCTTGTTGTCCACTACCTGGCCGACCGCCGCGTCCTCGGTCTTCAGTTGGATGCCGGAGGCCACGACTTCCACCGTTTCCGTGGTCTCGCCAACCGCCAGTTGGAAATTCACGCGGGCTCTTTGCTGCAACTGCAGCATGATCCCGCTCTGCGTCTGGGTCTGGAATCCCTTCAGCTGCACGGTCACCGTGTACTCGCCGATCTCGATCAAGGGAAACGAGAAGTCGCCCGTGGGGCCCGTAGTAGTTTCCCGGCGCTCGCCGGTCGCCACGCGCAAAAGGACGACGGTGGCGCCCGGAACAACGGCGCCGGACGCGTCCGTGACAGTGCCGAGGATTTCCGTGGAGGTAGTCTGCGCAAGGACGGGTACTTCGAGCGCGCAGGCGCACAGAAGGAAACCCAGGAGAAAGTAGGGAATCTTCTTCTTAATCGCTTCGTTCATAAACTCCCCCCGTGTTGAAGGCTCTTGAATCAGGGCCAGTATACTCTTTATAGGGGTTTGGGAGCTTGTTTTCTTTTGGGATGCGGTCCAGGGGTCCCGGCGGGCAGCGCACGGGGTACGCCGGCAGTTGATCGCGGAGCGGCTGCCAGGGAGCTGCAACTTGTCCTCGCTCCGGGGAAAGGCCTGCATTCCGAGCCGCGACCGGAGGGAGCCGGTCCTGGGGACACGGCGTGGAAAAATTCAACCGCTCCCTTTGGTCGCGGCTCGGAAACGGCGCTCGCTGAGTTTGATCCCGTGCGGTATCCGGCTCTCCCGTCAGAACTCGAACTTCACTCCGAACCGGCCCACGAAACCGTTGCTGAAATTGTCGGGCCGTCCGTAACGCGGGTCCAACGCTCCGGTGGGCTTGGCCGCGTCCGGGGAAGCCGACACCAGGGCCTTGTAGTCGTAGCCCTTGGTGAAATCCAGGTTCATGCTCATGCCGGAACTGCGGGTGCGGTAGCGGTTGTAGTAGGGATACGTGTATTGGGAGATCTTCTGGTTGAAAAGGTTCTGGGCGTTGAACTCCAGGCGGATCCGCTTTCCCTCGCCCACGCCGATGCCGTGGCTGATCAGCAGGTCCGTGTTGGAGAAGACCGGCGTCCGTCCCATGTCCCCGCGGCCGTTGACGAACAGCGGGATGTTCTGCACATCCTGCGCATAGGTGCTCATGGGCACTCCGCTGTTCACCCGGAAGTTAACCCCCAGTTCCGTTTCGCCGCCCTTCCACGGCAGCGTGTAGCCGCCGTACAGCTTCAGCGCGTGCGGACGGTCGGACCCGAGGCGGCCGGTCACGTCCCGGTTCCCCCTGGAATCGTACATGTAGTAGTCCAGGTCGTACGCGCGCGTGCCCGCACTGCCGGGACGGTAGAACGAGCCGCCGGGCTGCTGAGAGGTGGTGGCGAAAAGGTACACGGCCTGAGGGCGAATCTCGTCGGAGTTCTGCAGCCCGGCGTAATTGCCCCACAGCCGGCTCCACACGTAGCTGCCGCTGGCGAACCACCGGTTGGCGAACCGCCGCGTGAAGGAGACCTCCAGGGCATCGTAGACGCGCTTCGGCTTGGGAATCGGGAAAGACGGAACCAGCGGGTTGCTCGGATCGGTCATGGCGGCCAGCCCTTCGCCCGGATTGGAGTAGATGTACACTTCGCTGCCGTTTTCCAGCTGCCCCACGTCCTCGATGGCGGTCCGCAGCGAGTTGTGCAGATACCGCACGGCCACCATCAACTGGGGAGCCACCTGGTACTCCACACCCGCGTTGGCCACGTAGGTGCTCATCGGCCGGATATCGGGATCGAGCTGCAGGGGCCCGAAAGACGGGATGCGCCAGTCCTGGAACGCCGTGGGCCACAGATTGTTCCCCGGCATGTTGGCGCCGCTCAGGCCCAGGATGAAGCTCCTGTCGAGGGAATCCAGCGGCCGGTAGTAAGTGCGCCAGACGTCGCCGCCGAAAGTGCCCCTGGCCAGTTCGTACTTCACCCAGTCAAAGTACCGGCCCCAGCCTCCGTAGAGCTTGACTTTGCCGTCGCCGAACAGGTCGTAGCTGACCCCCAGCCGGGGAGCGATCTTGGAGCCCCACCCGAAATCGAAGGCGTAGTCCTTGATATCCCTCCGAAACGAAGGAACCACTTCCTTCTCGAACCGGACGCCGAGATCCAGGCTCAGCCGGGACCCGATCCGCCAGCGGTCCTGGAGGTAGAAGTGGTCGATGGTGCCTCCGGTCGAACCCTTGGTGCCCTCGTCGTTGATCTCATAGTAGCCGTAGGTCCCCCGCACCGACCGCCCGTCGGGCAGAGTGAGCGCGGTGTTCCATTGCAGGGTCACGTAGCCGCCGCCCGGGTAGGCGTCCTCGACCTTGTTGACGTTCTTCTGGCGTCCGGCGCCGAACTTCAGATCGTGCGCTCCCCCCAGCCCGCGCAGGTACTTACTCAGATCGGCCTGGATCAGGTTGCGGGTCGCCAGGTCGAACAGGGTCGTCCGCGAGCGCGGTATGGTGGTGTAGCCTTTGGGCTGCTGCAGCGACGGGTCCAGGCCCGCGATGCCCGCGGAGGGCTGGCCCCACTCGATGGCGCTCTGGTTCGGAACGCCCAGTTTCTTGTAGTTGTCCCAAAACCGGGCGGCCTTGACGTTCAGCAGCGTGGTGGGAGAGATGGTCCAGTCGACGCTGGCGTTGTAGTTGGCCTGCGGGCTGAAATGTCCCTGCGCCTGGAGCGCCCGCAGCGATGTTACCCCGGCGGTGCTCTGGTTGGCGTAATTGCTGCGGGTGGCGAACGCTCCCTGCTGGGCGGTGGGCGTCCAGAGGTAGCCCACGGACGCGCGGATCTTCCTGCTGACGTCCGCCGACACCTTGTTGTACGCCATCCGGTTCTGGGTGTCCCGCGTCAGGTCCACCGGAGTCCGGTCGGAGGCCAGAATGTGAAGCTTCTCCTGGCTCCACTGCGGCGACGCGGCGCTGAAGAAGTACACCCGGTTCCTGACGAAGTACCCGCCCAGCGAGTAGCCGCCTTCGTGGCGGCCGGCGGGATCCTTGTGGTCCTGCTGTTCAGTGACGGTCAGCAGATTGGTGGGATCCATCAACATCCGCCGGGGCGGGCCCGCGTTCAGACCGCTGCCTGAGAAGTAGTAGTGCAGGTCGCCGTGAAAGGCGTTGCCGCCGGACCGGGTAATGGCGCTGATGACACCGCCCAGGGCGCCGCCGTACTGCGCCTCGATGCCGGCCGTCTTCACCTGCACCTCGTCCAGGATCTCGTAGGCGGCATCCTGCCGGGAGTGGCCTTCCACCAGCGAATTGGTGGAGAGCCCGTCCA